>CALHWR010000031.1 GCA_938036665.1 uncultured Collinsella sp.
GACGATGGCGTCCGCGGCAATGCGGTCGGCCACGGCGTGCCACTCGCGCGAGAGCTGCGGTACCACGCCCGCAAAGGCGATCGCGTCAACCGTATCGAGCGAGAGGCCGTACATCTTAAAGAAACCCATCAGGCGCACGTGGATCTCGTCGGCGGTATAGGAGCGGTCGGTGGGCATACGCCACGACTGCACCAGCTCGTTTCCGTCAAACAGGCCCATGGCCGTCTGCGTATTTCCCATATCGATAGCGAGTAGCATGTCTACTCCCGGTGTTGGCATAAAAGGACGCGCACCATTGTATACGTGCCGTCGACGGCGCTCGGCTGCGATTCGTTTACGGTGATAGGGGCTGAGGGGTTTAAATATGAAGGAATTATGCTCTACGAGATTTTCCTTGCCGTTTACCGAACTCCCGCGTAATATTCTTTCTTGCGCACATGAGGCGCCCAGACATTGCGGGGTGGAGCAGTCTGGTAGCTCGCCGGGCTCATAACCCGGAGGTCGTAGGTTCAAATCCTGCCCCCGCGACCAAGAACTTGCAGCTCGTCGGCCTAGCCGGCGAGCTTTTTTGTTATTCCGGGACCGTGTTTTCGGCACGGTTTTCAACCTCTCAAACAAAATCTCGATCTGTAACGCGTAGACCCGATTTGGACGGCTAGATGTTACAGATCGAGATTTTCCGGCAGCCGGCCCCCGTTTGTCTAAATCTGTAACACGAGGGATGGATTTTGCCGAGTAGCTGTTACAGATTGAGATTTTGTTGTTGCTCTCCTTTATGAGTGAATCTTGACTCTTTTTATTATGTGAGGCGGACGGGCTATCGATAATCACGGGCTGGATGGATTGACTTGTCGATTGATAGATTCCAATTGGAAGGAGCTGCGACGACCCTTAACGATCCTTAACTAGAAACAGTGACGTCTTAAAAACAATAAAGGGGCCGCTATGTAGGGGCCGTCTATACGATGCCTTTGACTTACACTTCTTTATGGAGCCATGTAAGGAGGCGGCAATGCAGCAACCCATCGCGACAAACGATGTGATTCTATTTTCCACTCTCAGGGAGAATCAGTACTTCGATCGAAAGAGCGCCCGCAAGGATGACAAGGAGATTGCGAAGCATATTAGTGCATTCGCCAACTCGGCGGGAGGCAAGCTCGTTATCGGTATCGAGGATAATGGTGAGGTAACGGGCTTCAAGCGTAACGGCGCGCGCGACATTGAGAAATTCGAGCGCGCTGCGCTCACGACTTGCACGCCAACCCCTATTGTTCGCAAAGACCGAATCCCCGTGGTCAATTCTTCGGGCGAGGAGGACTTCGTTCTCGTTTTGGACATCGATGCCTCGACCAACCACTCTGTTGCTCGCGTGAGCGACGGCGAGGTTTTCTTGCGGCAGGACGACAAGAGCGTGAGGCTCAGCCGCGAACAGGTATTTGCCCTCGAGTACGATAAGGGGCAGAGAATCTTCGAGGACGAGCTTGTTGAGGATTCCTCCCTAGATGACGTGGACCATGAAGTGCTTGATCGCTACAAAGGGATTCTTGGAACCGAAGTTTCCGACGAGCAGGTCCTTAGAAGTCGTCGTTTTATGCGTGACGGAAAGCTGACCGTTGCTGGAGCCCTGCTATTCGCGCTGGATCCGTCCGCGATGATGCCACAGGCGCGAGTCCGTGTCCTGCGCTACGACGGCGTCAAAATGGAGACGGGCGAGCGTCTCAACATCACGAAAGAACGAAGCTTCTGTGGGCCGCTGCCTAAGGTGATCCAAGACGCCTACGAACTCATCTCGAGCATGCTCCGCGAATTTCAGTTCCTGGGGCCCGACGGGAAATTCCAGACCGTGCCTGAGTATCCTGAGTTCGCCTGGTTCGAGGGCTTGGTCAACGCGGTGACACATCGCGACTACTCGTTCCGCGGCGACTACATCCGGGTCTCGATGTTCGACGACCGTTTGGAAATCATCAGTCCAGGCGCGCTTCCCAATATCGTGACGCTCGACAACATGAGGACCACTCGTTACTCGCGCAACCCACGCATCGCGCGCACGCTGGTTGAATTTGGTTGGGTTCGGGAGCTAAACGAGGGCGTCAAGCGCATTTATACCGAGATGCAAAACTCTCTGCTCAATGATCCGGTCTATACGGAACCTGATGGGGCAAGGGTTCAGCTAACGCTTGAGAACAATATCGTTGCCAGAACCGTAAGGAGAAGCGAGGCTCTCGAGGACAAGGTATCACCGGAGGTGATCGCCTCATTGGGGGAGTATGAGCTCGCCGCCGTCAGGTTGGCCTTTGCGAACGGAAGGGTGACAGCAAGGGAGCTTGCAGCGCACATCGGGAGAAATCGCCGCACAGCAAGCCGGGTGCTTGGTAAGTTAATTGAGGAAGACGGGCTGCTCGAATGGCACGGCTCATCCCATAACGACCCAAAACAGTTCTACACGATAAGGTAAGGTGGTCGATCTATTTCGCACCTCTGTCGCAGTAATGTCGCACCTCTGTCGCAGTAATGTCGCACCTCTTTCGCAGTGGCTTCGATGACGCGTGGATATAGTCCCTCGGCAAATCTCAAACAAAATCTCAATCTGTAACGGGTAGGGGTCAAAAGAGGGCCTAGATGTTACGGATTGAGATTGTTGAGGATGGGCTGAGGGGAATGTCTTGATCTGTAACACGTGGGGCCGTTTTTGGCCGATAGATGTTACAGAACGAGATTTTTCGGCAGCCCGCCCCGCCCCATCCACCTGCCGCTACCTGCTGTCTGCCGATTTCCGTTGCACCACTGTGCTCCCATGCCATATCCTCTAGACAACTACGCGGCATCATCGCCGCCGCGCCTACAAGAGAGGAATGTCCATGACCGCACCTGCATCCAAGCTGCTCCAGCCCATTACGGTTGGCCCCCTTGAGTTCAAAAACCGCATTATGTTCCCGCCGCTGACCACCGGCTACGAGGAGCGTGACGGTTCCATTGGCGAGCGCAGCCTGGCTTTTTACGAGCGCCTGGCCCGTGGCGGTGTGGGCTACATCGTCATCGGCGACGTCGCTCCCGTCATGACCGCGAGCCCCACGCCCAAGCTGGCGACCGATGCCCAGATCCCCACGTTTAAGGCGCTGGCCGACACCGTCCACAAGCACGGTGCCAAGGTCGCGCTGCAGCTGTTCCACCCCGAGTACGATGTGCCCGGTGTTGGCCGCATGGTCATGGGCTCCATGGCTGCCGCCAAGGCCGCGCAGGAGGCCAAGGCCGCCGGCGACGAGGAGACCTTTGCCGCCAAGATGGCCGAGTCCAACGAGATCCGCAACCAGGCATACGCCAAGCTGCACCACGACATGCAGCACTTTGTGAACGAGGCCACCGTGGAGCAACTCACCCAGATCAAGGAGGCTATCGCCGCCTCGGCCGCTCGCGCACAGCAGGCCGGGATCGATGCCATCGAGGTCCACGGCGACCGCCTGGTGGGTTCGCTGTGCTCGGCCATCCTCAACAAGCGCACCGACGAGTACGGTGGCTCGTTCGAGAACCGCGTTCGCTACGCGCTCGAGGTCGTCGCCGCCATTAAGGAAGCCGCGCCGCAGCTGATGGTGGAGTACAAGCTCCCCGTGATTATGGAGAACCCCGACGGCACGCCGCGCGGCAAGGGCGGCCTGCAGCCCGACGAGGCCTGTGAGTTTGCCAAGCTGCTCGAGGGCGCGGGCATCGATATGATCCAGGTCGCGCAGGCAAACCACACCGGCAACATGGGCGACACCATTCCGCCCATGGGCGCCATGCCCTACAACTGGACGCTGCCGGTGGCCGAGCGCGTCAAGGCCCTGGTCTCCGTGCCGGTGGCAACCGTGGGCCGCGTCGTCTCGGTCGAGGCCGGCGAGAAGATTCTGGAAGACGGCGCGGCTGACATCATCGCCTATGGCCGCTCGCTCATGTGCGACCCCGACATTGCGCTGAAGGCCGCCACGGGCGAGCCTATCCGCGAGTGCCTCAACTGCAACAAGGGCTGCGTCGACGCGATTCAAAACCGCAAGTACATCTCGTGCGTGCTCAATGCCGAGAACGGAGACGAGGCGACCATCGCCATCAAACCGGGCGAGGGCGACAAGAAGATCGCTGTGGTGGGCGGCGGTATTGCCGGCTTGGAGGCCGCGCGCGTGGCGGCCAAGCGCGGCTACGACGTGACCGTCTACGAGGCGAGCGATCGTCTGGGCGGCCAGATTGTGCTGGCGGCCGCGCCTCCGCGCAAGGACGAGATCATGCGCTCGGTCGAGTATTACGAGAAGATTCTGCCCGGCCTGGGCGTGAAGGTCGAGCTCAACCATGCCGCTACCACTGAGGACCTCAACGCCGCCGACGCCGCGATTGTGGCCGTGGGCGCGCACGACGTGGTCATTCCCGTTCCGGGTGCCGATTCGGAGAAGGTCGTCTCGAGCTGGGACGTGCTGGCCGGCAAGGTGGAGCTTACGGGACGCGTCGCCGTCATTGGCGGTGGCCTGGTGGGCACCGAGACTGCCGAGTACCTGCTGCAGCACGGCTGCGAGGTGGCGATCGTCGAGATGCTCGACAAGATTGCCGCGGGCGAGTCCGAGACCATTCTGCCGCTGATCATGAGTGACTTTGCAGAGCACAACGTGGAGCAGCACGTGAAGACCCGCCTGACCGCCATTACCGACGAGGGCGTGGAGGCTGTTCGTACCACCGAGGACGGCGCCGAGGAGCCGGTGAAGATTGCCTGCGATTACGTGGTGATGGCCGTGGGCTCCAAGGCCAACGCGTTTGACCTGGATGGCGTGACGGTGCCCGTGACCCGCGTGGGCGACTGCTCGGGCGAGCGCACCGCCGACATTGCGAGCGCCATTCGCACGGCATATCACGCGGCCAACGAGCTGTAGTTAACTTCGCGGCCAGGCGGGGCGGTAGCACGGATCCGCCCCGCCCGACTGCGTCCCTGCGCACATAGACCATCAACCGGGGTGGGGCCTGCAAGAACAGCGGGCCCCACCCCGGTTTTGGTGCAGGGGGCAGATTAGTTTGCACCAAGTCCTTGGCATATGGGCGTGGCTGCTGTTCGTAATCTTTAAGACATCATTAAGGCTTGCGTTGTGGAGCAAACCGCAGGTCAATGCTATTCTTTTACCTTATCGTATGGTGTTGTATTCTGCCTGAATTCTATGCCTACGAGCAATGGATTGAGCACACCCAAGCGGAAAGGATGGCACGCCCGCTAGCAGGGCAAACGCAAACGATGAGTGGCATGGACCGACATAGCGAGCTCCAGCAGCACAAGACGGCGGCCGAGTACCGCCAAGCTGCCGACGAGCATGTGCGGACCCTCAAGGATTTCTGGAAGGATTTCCTGGTGAGCGGTCTGTTTGTGCTGGCCGCCATCGTTGCCATCTTTGCATGCCTGGCCTGGTTTGCCGCGAATAACCGAGTGAGTGCCACGGGGAGTACGATCGGGGCGAAGGGCCCACGGTTTGTGCTCTCGGGAACGCAGGGCGGCACGGCAGGTAAGTACGACGCCCAGGACAACTACGCGTCGGACAGTACAAGCCTTGCCGTGAACAATCTTTTCAACCTCAATAACATGAGTGCCGATGGCAGTCTTTCTCCGGGGTCGGCGGGCCAGCTTCAGCTCAACGTCAAGCCGCTCTGCAACGACCTGCACGATATTACGGTGGAGATGACCTGGGAGATTTCTGTCCAGACGAGCGTTGCGGGCACGGACGGCACTGCTACGGACGCATCGAAAAATGAAGAGATCATCAACTCGCTTAAAAATCTGGTGCGCGGCCATATCTTGGTTTTCCAGGGCAAAGACACCTCTGGCTTTTACTCCAATCCGCTGGTTCCCACGACAACCACGGTGACCCAGGACGGAGCGAGCGTCACCGTCATCACACAGAGCTTTACCATTCCGGCGAAGAGCTTTCGTGCTGAGGGCTCAAACAATACGACCGAAACCGTCACCAAAACCCTCTACTGGATTTGGCCGGAGCAGTTCAAGAGCTATGTTCGCACGGGCAACGCCGGCTACGGTGGCAACCTTTTCGCTAACACAGGCGACGAGGGGGGATACACGACCCTCGTCGGCGACATCAACAATAACCACGCGTGCTATTTCCGCGCCGATAGCACGAGCGTGCCAGGTCAGGCGCCTAGCGCGGTTCCGCCTGTCGGAGCCGGCATGTCCTCTGCGGATGTGGAAACCTGCGCCAATTATTACAACAACGCCGACGAGATTATCGGCAAGAACGTCAAGTACATTCGCGTGCGCTTTACCGCCAAGGAGGCGGATAAATAAATGGACGAGCAGCTTAATGCCCGCGAGCAGGGCGATATCAAACACAACGAAGGAGCGGCAAACCCCGGCGGCAACGGGTTCGGCTCGCACGGCGAAGCGCGTCCGGCTGGCCGCATCGAGCGTATCAAGGCTTGGGTGAGCGGCCACCGTCGCGAATCCCTTGCCATCATGGGCTTGCTTACCGTGCTTCTCGTGTTGCTGGGATTGACGCTCGGATGGTTCGTCGATGCCAATCGCGGCTCCACCGTCGGCAAGATCAAGGAGCCGGCAGAGCTCAAAGTGCTGGGCCCCAACGCTACGGCAACAGAGCAGATCGACCTGAGCTACAACCCCGAATACGGCGATACCAAGACTGGCAACACGGTGACGCTCAAGCGCCCGTTTTGCGTGCAGACGGGCGGCGACGGGTTTGAGCTGCAGCTTGCGAATACGACCAACATTACGGGTCTCACTATCGAGCTGTACCGAGCCGAGAACACGTCTGCGCTCCAGACGCCCGACGTGAGCGGTACCGCAGGCGGCAAATCTTATAGCTGGAAAGCAACCGGAGAGAACCTGCTGACGAGCTTCGAATATATCAACAAGGAGAACGACGGCTTGGCAATCGAGCCGGTCCCCGGCGCAAGCGACCCTACATTCAAGGACTATCAAAACGTCCAGCGCAACGCGCGCCCGCTCTACCGATACAAGAAATTCGGCAAAAGCGAACTCAACGCTAAGACGCTCGACAACTCGACTGGCAATGACACGCTCAACTTTATCATCAAGCTTTCGTGGGACGAGAGCGCCAAAGAGACCGATGTGATCTACCTGATCGCGCGCAACACGAGCGGTAAGTAGGAGAGGGGGCGCACATGGAGAAGCGAGAGAAGCAGCAGGATGCCGAGCGCGAGCAGCTGGCAAAAAGCAAGAGCCTAGCCAAGAATAAGCTGGTTGTGGCAGCAATCGCACTTGCTTGCGCCGTGGCGCTCGTGACGGGTGGTTACTTTACCTATTCCGCCTACACCGCCAACGGATTTCTAAAGTCCGTCGCCGCAACGGGCACCGCGCAGAGCCTGTTTGCGAGCGACCTGCTCACGGGCTATATGAGTGCGCCTGGCAACGACGAGCTCGACCGCGCCCAGCGCTCCGTTACGGTATATCCCAACAACAAGCAGTGCAGCTTCACCTTTAGCATCTATAACTATTTGCTGAGCAACAGCAACTTCTGCAACGATAAAAACGTGACGTATACCTTGACGGTCGAGGGGTATGGGCTCGATGGTGCCACGTGGAGCTATGCGCCCCAACCCGCCGGAAACGTCAAGCTTCCGGAGAATCAGCCTACCAAGAACGATTACACCGTGACCTTTCCTGAGGACAAGTTGGGACATGCCTACTTTGTGATTAAGGCCATGGTTGTTTCGAAGGAGAGCCCCGGCACCGAGCTCACCTGTCTGGCGGCGAAAGTCGTGCCGTCAAAGAAGGCCGAGGTCAAAACCGCTGCGGTTGAGGGCGCGCTGGTTGATGAGGCTGGCAAGTTTGCTGATTACGCTGCGTACAACTACCGTGTGACGGTTACGGGCGCACCGGCAAACGTCACGCTCACGTGGGGGGAGAACGTGGAGATCGATCCGTTCTTCGAGACCAACCATGGTGTGACGGCGGATAAAACAAATCACACGGTTACGTTCACCATGGAGCCTGGCTCGATGATCGTCAACTTTTACCGAGCGGACGGCAAGACGCCCGGTGACTGGGGTGACCTGGGCATTAGGGTGAGCGGAACTACCCTGACGGGCACGACGGAGACTCAATAACTCTGGAAGCAGAGTTTTTAGGATAAGAGGTACGGAATCGATGAGAACGGCAAAGCGCATACTCGCAGAGTTCATGACGGTGGTCATGGTGCTCCAGGCATGTTCGCCCACGGTCGCCGCCGTGGCGGCAGGCTGGCAGAACATCTCGAGCGAGATTGCCACCGCGGCTGCGGAGGCATCGGACGCAGCCGAGAGCGGCGAGACCAAGAGCGATGTCACGACCGGGTCTGGGTCGAGTGATACCGGCGCCGCGGGTGACAGTGCTGAGGATGACGCTGCGAAGGATGACGCTGCAGCAGGCGATACTTCCGATAGTGCCACGGGTTCCGATTCCACGGGCGACCAAGCGGAAGGCGACGATGCGGCAGGGGATGCCGCCACTGACGATGCCGAGCAAGACGCAGATGATGCAGTTTCGGAGGATGCCGCGGCTCAGGCGGATGCGACGATCACGGATTTGAATGAGCTCGTCGAGCTGCTCGAGGCGAACGGCGCGGAAAACATCGTACGCAAAGACGACAGGAGCGGAATCCGAAGCCTTGATGTCAAGTCGTCGGAGGCGTTCGCCGTCCTGTCTAACGCCGACGCTTCGCTTTACTATGATGCGCAGATCAAGGTTATCATCACGGGCGATGCGAAGCTCACCGAGTCGGCTAAGAACGGCATGTCTTTCCAGGGCCTTGGCAGTGATGAGCATCCGTTTGAAGGCAAAATCTATAGGTCGTTGAATGGCGTTGATAGCCCTGTTGAGCTTACGTCTAACCGGACGGTTTTCAATAACTTCAAACTGACTGACCAAAACAATACGGTCAAGATAAAGTGGATAGGCGCAACTACCTATAGCGCGCCGATGGTCGCTACGAAGGTCAGCGGTGGGGGCAAGACGCTCAACGCTGTGGTCAACATCGCAGATCCCGTAGGTACCGGCGGGACGGATACGACTTCCGCTCTGACGGCGCCCCTTTTGGGTGAGGCGATGGGTGACCTTACTACAGAGGTCACCTATGGCCCTGCCGGTTCTCTCGAGAAGCTCAACGTAAATGCAGCGGGAAACATCGGCCTTTTAGCGAATACAGTCAAGAGCGGAACCTTTACGGTGGGGTCTGTTAAGTTTCCCGCTAGCCTTGCCGCGGGCGGTGTCGTCGAGACGAGCTCCGGTAATGCCGGTCTGCTCGTAGGCACGGTCGAGGATGGCGCGACTTTGAACGTCGGCACCCTTAATGTTCCCGCTGCTACCGTTCAGTCTGCAAGCGGTTCCGCCGGTGGTGTCGCAGGTCTCGTCGGTTCGAACACAGGCGCCACAGTCAACGTCACGGAGGCTCTCGACCTGCACATGCTCACCGTCAAGGGCACCACCGCCAGTGGCGGCTTCATCGGTAAGGCGACCAGGCTCGCGCTGGGCGCGGACAACAAGAAGTTCACCTGTCCCGCCAACGTCGGCGATGCGAACAGCAAAAGTTCCGGCGGCTTCATCGGCGACGTTAGTTTTGCCGGCCCGGTCGAGTTTGCCAACAACGACCAAATCGATACGGGCGAGGGCGTGAATCTTGGCCAAAGTGGGGACACGGGCGCGGGCGGCGTGTTCGGTCTCCTGGACACAACGAACGGCGATGTCGCAATATCAGGTGGCTCGTATACTAGCAAACTGGTGACGGGCTCCAGCTCCATCTATGGCGGTCTGGTCGGTAGAGTTCAGGATGTGACCAACACAGAGAAGTCGAACAACACCCTTCATATAAAGACGGGTGCCGCGGGCAACCGCTGTTCGGTTGATACTACATGCAGCGTCGCGCCGCGACTGGCAGGAGGCCTGGTCGGCTGGGTGGCAAAGAGCAACAATACTGGAGGCGTTGTAATCGTTGACGGCGCGGACGTCACGTGCCATTCTCCAAAAGCCAATGGAAAGAACTGCGGGTTTGGCGGTGTTGTTGGCGCCTTGGATAGCGGCTATAGCGTGGGCGGGCGTTCGCGTTTTGGAATTCTGGACTGCGGGGACGTTCGCGTTGAAACTGATAAAAACGAATCAATCGCATGTGGTGCCGGAATTGTGGGTTCGGCATGGAACGGCGTCTTGCGCTTGCGTGGGACTACCGATTTATCCGATTGCAAGCTCGAGGCCAACGGTAATACCAGCCAAATTCTTAGATCCTTGGATGGATGCGCCCCATTGGTGTTTGCTCTAGGTTCAGGCTCGGATGCTGAGGCAACGAACGATAATTATTGGCTTTACAAACGTCCTGCTGCGGCGAGGATCGATGACCTGACCTATAACCAGGTTATCCGCCTGACCGGAGAGGAGGGCAAGCTCAGCAAGGATCTTATTAAACTTGATGAAAGCACCTTTTATCAGCCGTTGTGCAATCTGAGTGGTGCTCCAGATGCTGGCAGCAGTGCTGGCTACTCTTGGGGTAAGCAGCTACGGTCCCAAGATGGTGACGGGAAGTCGGGTACATACCTCATTAAAGATGTGGATACATTCGCATGTATTGCCCTGACGGTTCAAACGCACGGCTGCTTTGGCGGTGTATTCGGCATCGGCACGGCTAACATTACGAGCTGGTATGGTAATAGTGGGAATGCTATCTCAATTACTTCCGACATTGACCTGCGAGGTACAGGCCTTGAATGTCTTGCATGTGATGGATCCGGGCAAGTTAACGCTTTCGTAGGGGCTGTCGAGGGAAACCATCATACCGTTACCTTGGCGATTGGCGAACCTTACGGTACGCGCAACGGCAATGCGCTTGGCGCAAACGATTCGACTGAAGGCAACGGCAAGATTTACCGTCACAGCCGTCTGGGCCTCTTTGCCGCTATCGGCGGTGGCGCGACGGTGAATAACCTTACCGTCGATGGCGTTATGAAGTTCGATAACGGCTTAGGCGTCGACGCTGGCTCGCTTGCGGCAACAATCACTGGCAAGGCAACACTCAACGGCGTTACGTGCAAGCCGAAAATCACCTGCGATGATACGTTCGGCAACGATGTCAACATTGGCGGCATTGCTGGTAGCGTGAGGGGTGGTGGAACCGTTACTTTCGGCAGCAGCAACATAAGTGGCAGCACGAAGGCGCAAGCGACCGTCAAAACGGGCGCTACCCTCAACGGCAACACGCGCATTGGCGGCGCTATCGGTTATGTGGCGGACGTTGTCGCTATCGTCAACGTGACGAGTCTCGAGGTCGGTGACGCGACGACGAGCGAAAATGCGATTACCGCGGGCGACAGCGCGAGCAATAAGAAATCCCAGGTCGGCGGCTTCATCGGCTGCATCGCTCAAGGGACGCAAGAGAAACGCGTCAACATCACGGGCCTTTCGTTCGACTCGTTCAGCATGACCGTTGGCAAGAACGGTGACGCGAAGAACGGCGCCGGTGGTCTTCTGGGCTATAGCTGGGGCAATACTGTTGTCACCATCGGGGATAGCAGCAAAAACACCAGCGACAGTACGTATGCTCTCAAGACGAACAGCGCCTCCGTAGCCGCAAACAGCTCAAGCGAACTCGGCGGCCTCGTATATGCAGCCAGCGGTCACTGGGTTATCAACAACTACGCCATCGACCTTTCGGGCACAACTATTAATGTCAAGAGCGCTACGACGCTTGGCCTGCTTGTTGGCCGCGGCAGTAAGGTAGCTTCTGGAGTATATGGCTCCGAGTCCTATACGGGTTTGTACCTGGAAGATAGGGCTTATTGGGGAACTGCATACAAAGTTTCCGGTATTACGGTCAATGCATCTGAGAAATTATCGGAATTCGACGAGTGGGTGGGCAATGGCAAAAAGCCAGGCAGCAAACTCATGGATGGCGAATGGAACACTGTTGTCTCACTGCATACCTATACCGACAAGTTGGATATGAGCGGTAACGCGGAGAACGACAACAGTTATAAGAACCGTTCGAACTTTGGCGCAAGTCATAATACAAACGGGAGTATTCGCTATTACTACAACCTTGACCGTGCGTATAGCGCCCTCAGCGCCAACGGCAAAGACTATATGGCGCAGAAATCTGTCCAACTCACTGCTCCGGAAGAGCTTCTTTTGTGGTCCGCATGCCGTTATGCGCCCGCCGAGGTGCAGAAATACATTGCTCCTGGAATGACTGGAGTTAACGTTGGTCTGAATAGCATTACGGTCTATATCAACGGCGGTGCAAGTTCAGAACAAAAAACTATCGATTTAAGAGGTTATAGCTACTATCCTGCACAGCCTGGCGGAAACGTATTTGTTCAAGATGTAAATATCAAATTTTGCTACTCAGATATCAAGTCAGAGTATGCTAAAAATAAATCCAACGCGGCCGGCACGCAGCATGAAAACATGCACTGCGGACTTTTGCGTACGATTAATGCGAACCTCACGGTAGGCAATGTCACACTGGGCGGCACTATCGGAATTGCGGTTAGCGACGGTGATACAAGTAAGGCAGGGCCTGGCGGCACCGTGTCAGGTGCTCTGGTGTGCCGCTATATTTACGGGTCTTCGACTTCGGTTAAGCAGGTCTCTATCAATAATCTTACGCTTGATGGTTTGACCGTCGATGGCGTGACCGATACAACCGGCTATGCTCCTCTGCTTATCAACGAGATGCAGACGTACGTGAATTTGAACGCAACGAATATCTCAGCCAAGGGGTATGAGGGCGACACCAAGGCAGCTACGTCGCTGTTCGGTAGGCTTGGTGTGGGCAGTACGGCCGACCAGGTGACGGCAACATTCAGCGCGATCAGCCTCCCCAGTGCAGCGGATAGCTCGATATTCACCCGCGCAAGCTTGCTTGAGAGCTTTGGCTACGGCGAGGGGAAGACAGGCTCGGCGGTGTATACCTTTATAAAGGATGACCAGACGAAAGAGAAGGTCACATTCGGTAGCGAGATCGACTCGAAGGGCGAATACTCCGGTAAGCAGCTCTGGTACTACGACGAGAGCACCTATGGGACCCCTGCTGGCCTCGTCACCGTTGACAACAAAGAGGCAAATGCGGATACTCCGCAATTCGGTGGTTATCTCCCGTATGTGAAAAAGGGCAATGTCAACGAAAACAAAGTCCAATACCACGAAATCAAAGTTAACCAGCGTGTGCCCAAGCTTACGACGGGCTGCGGTACCTATGGCGATCCCTATGCCATAACTAAAGCATCAGAGCTCAACACGGTTGCTGAGTATATCAACACGCAAAATGCAATCGACGGTTGGGAAGTAACGATTGCCGCCAATCAGGAAGAGCTATGTCAGCGTCGTTCGTCCAGTGAGAATACTGAAAACGAAGTGACGTACATCTACAAACAGGCGAACAAAACATGGGAGAGGAAGACAGGGGAAGGTACCACTGACCCCAATAACGCGCTTGACGATGCGACGATGCACTGCTATCTCCAAAGCGCCTACTACAGTATCGAGCCGGTTGATAGCGAGGGAAATGGTAGCGATACACTTGTGCTCGATACCACCGCTTTCCAGGGTTTGGGCAATCAGAGCAACCCGTTCAGGGGGGTTGTTGTTGGCAATCTGAGAGACGGCGGTTTAGCGACCATCAAGATTAACAAGCCCGAAGGCGCAAGCGCGCTTTCCGGATTGATCCCGTATAGCTACGGCGGCGTTGTGAGCAACCTGAATATTGAATACTCGGGCACGCCGGTCTCAATTGCATATAAGAGTAAAGATGCATCTGGTGTGCCGGGCGCGTTCTTTGGCGGCGTGATCGGTTGCATCATGGGCGGTGACAATATCATCGATGGCGTGTCGGTGAATGCGGATGCCGGCTTTAGCGTTGCTGGGACGGCAGGCGATAATGGCAGCGAGCACCTTGTGCCCGTTGGTGGCTACGTTGGTGCTGTTGCGGGTGGCGGCGTCATCTTCCGCAACTCTTCGCGCGGCGACGGTGCCCTTAACGCCTGGCATAGCGCCGGCGCTTCTCTCTATGACAACCCGTATGTTGGCCGCGTGATTGACGGCTATGCGTTCAGCGAGCTTACCGGTGGTAAGAGTCTCGACAACACTGATCGCAACTACAAGGTGAACAATCTGGATACTTCGAAGACGGGGTGCATCAAGACGGATGCGACGCAGGGCCGCTATAGGGGAGACGACGCCAATAACTCTGCGATAACCACAACCGTCAATGACTCGCAGGGACTGCTCGTACTCTCGGCCATCATCAGCAGCGGTGCGGCCGGCGGTTCGGCGAATACGAATACCACGAACGATGCGTATGGAACGTATGCGGGCTCGCGTGCCTACATGGGCGGCAACAACGCAAAGGGAGTGTACCAATTCGGCAACAAGCAATACGGCAAAGTTCGCAACGCGAGCTATACACATGTTGGAAGGCCGGCGAGTGCCGCTGACGACTTTGCTAATGCGAAAAACGATGACATGAAAAGTCCCGGTATTCAGTTAGAGGGTAACGCGCTCGACTACACAAGCGATGGTTCGGACGTTAACTCCCCCTACCTGGTAAAGAAATACGCAACGTGGCAGACGGGTAACATCTGCGCCGCGCAGGTATCGGGAATGGATTTGCAGTTCAAAGCGGGTGAAACCTATGACATGACTACTTATGGCACGGGTTACACGGGTCTTTCGGGCCGCTACTACTCAAACGCATGCGCATCCGGTAAGGGCGCCGACCGCGATCGCATCGTGCCGCTTGTTGCGTGCATCAACGGTAACGGTGCAACAATTAAGGTCGGTAGCAAGGAGGCCAGCAAGGTATATGGGGTCACGGAGTACGCCGATGATAATTACAAAATCACCGGAGTGGGCGCTCTCTTTGGTACCGTAACGTATACCTCGACCAACGTGTTGGATAGCATCGGCACTCCGGCAACGGACGGCGCTGCTGCTACGGGCAACGGCGGCTATACCGTCCAGAACCTAAAGTTCGATGACTGCAATATTTCTTTTACGTATATCAATGCAGCCGGCGCCCCCAGTGGTGCGGGTAATGAGCAGGTTGGCGTCGGTCTGCTTGCGGGTACTACGGCGAACGCGAGCTCGCTGGCAGATTACGGCAAATATGCAGGAATTACCACGAATAGCTGCAGGGTGAATGGCCCCAATAACGTTGGCGGATTGCTCGGCGCATCCGGCTATGGTAGCCGCAGGACTGATAAAGATACAACTTTGCTGGTGAATCGTAACGACACCTCAAATTCGAACACGCGCTATTCTCCGGTCAAGCTTTACGATTGCTCTTATAGCAACATGGACATTTCTGGCGTGCAAAACGTCGGTGGCTTCGTCGGCAAGCTGAACAAAAATTCCGCTGGTGGCGTTTGGACAAAAACGAACATGTCTATTGCCAAGAATTCCACGATTATGTCAACTGCTTCTAACGCAAGGACCGGCGGTGTCGTGGGTCTTGCTGGAGGTGGTTTCCTGGTGAACACCGATGATGCTGGGACGCCTTCGCAGGGTGCCGGAAAGGCGGAGATCAGCAATATCACGCTTCAGCCGGCAGCATCGAGCGCGACCGAGGGGACCGGCGGCCTTATCGGAAGGTCCGAAAATGGAATCGTGTCTGTCTACAATCTGTGCATCCAAGGCGACGTGCAGAGTAAAACGGTATTTGGTGTTAGAGGATCGAATAATCTTAAGTACGTTGCTGGTGCAGTCGGCGAAGCGGCTTCGGGCGGTGCATTTAAGTTCGATAGCTGTGTAATAAAAGACATCTATCTTGGTGCTCGTGAGTGCTCTGCCGGTTTAATCGGTGATCTGAAAGGTGGGTGTGCCCTCGAGGTCAAGAATTCAACTATCACTGGACTGGTCGTCGATGGTTCGTATTCTGGTGGTGTTGTTGGCTCAATCGGTAACACGGCGAACTCTGTCACGCTTTTGAATTCGACCATTGGCGAGAATAACTTTACCGGTAGCAAGAACGCTGCATGGAACTCATCGCTGGGAAGTTGTTCTGGTGGCGTGTCTGGCGATGGCCGTGGCTCATTTAGGCTCGTAAACGTGCTCATGGATCGCAATATCTTTGGGGCGCAAACTAGCCAGGGATATTTGTTCGGAAATAGTTCATCCGCTGATCTCGTCAACGTTTTTGTCGCAGGAATTGCCATTAGACCAAACAGTGCGAGTGAATCGCTCAAGCTGATGCGCAATTCTTCCGGCACCGACGACCTTAAAAAGTGAACAAAAAGTCATACATCGCATTTGCTGCCTATGAAGACAAGCTTTCCGATGCCAAGGGCGCGACACTGTATGGCAACGATGCTGCGAACGGCAATGTGACGGCGGCCGTTTCGCCCTACGTCACGACGAGTCCGGTGAGCGAGCTGGCGGTGCGTGCCTCCGACAACGACACCACCGATCGCCATCTGTTTGGCGACGGCATGAACGTTCCTGGTGCAGCGACTATCAAGGACCAAGCGGGGACCAACGTCACCAACCGTTATACCTACACCAATATCGGTGGCATCGATAAAGACGGCGCCTATCAAAATACCTCGAGCTATGATGCCTCATCCGTGGCGAGTAAGTTCAATTCGAATAATGATACAAGCAACAACCAAGCCACAACGGATTTCCCTGTTTTGGTGATCTCGGGTACCGATAATACGACGGTCAAGAGCTATCTAAACATCATCACGAACGGCGGCTTCTCCGACGCTTGCAGATTGAATAACGAGAATGGCACCAATCCGCACGTGACGGCCAAGGCGGAGGTGTTCCAGCTCAAGAACGGTGTATTCGTTAAGGACGATGGTGCGTCGAGCAATCCCACACTTCGTGTGGTGAACAACGGTAAAAAGAACATGTCGTTTAGCCCAAGCTCCGATTGGGACAATGGCAAAGGTCGCTTTACGCTCCTGACCGTTACCTTTACCGAGGCGGGTCAGAGCTACAACGTTCAGGTGCCGATCATCGTTAAGCGCAAGCTCGAGATCGATTTCACTGCAACGTATGATTACGGCACTCAATTTAAAGAAAAAGACTACGCTAACCTTGGAAAAGATGCACACGTGCTTACGAGCTTTGGCGAGTCGATGACGGGTCTGCTTACCTGGACATACAATTCTGCTAATGGGAAGGAAGTCGACTTTGGCTGGGACAGCTATATGGCTGCCGGCGGCTCGATGAAGGGGCTCGGCAAGAGCATCCTCTTCAATGGTGCCGACGGAAGGTTGCCCCAGGGCACCCAGCTTACGCTCATCGATGCGAACGTTGATGGCAAGGCCGGTGGCAGAGAGTACCACTATACGGTGGGCGAAGGCGGAGCAACGAGCGTTTCCCTGAGCGGAAATGCGGGCTTTGAGGATTCTGCGGGCAATCCATATCAGGAGCGATGGCTGAGCGAGATTTTGGATGTGTACGCCGAAAAGGATGGCGCCGGCACATGGGCCGAGTGTAATAACGAGGCAGAGGCGACCGCTAAGGCGAAACTCGGAGATACGTGGAAGCTGTTTAAGGTTGCAGACACTGACGTTCCCAGCAAAAGTCGCTATACGCTAAAGGTACCTAAGGAGGAGAAAACCGGCAGGGAGCAGCGTGCGTCGGAGAGCGTCTACCTAGTTGTCAACGTGCCCAAGTCGGGCGACGGCATGACGCAAGCTAATATCAACGGTTTTACGGCTTCGTCTATTGACTCGAATTCTTCGGGTGCCCGCATATCTTGGAATCTGCATCACGTCTTGCGCACCGGTGGCGAAGATAATCAAAACAGTACGGCATCGACATACAGCATCTTGTCCAATTATGAGCAGAGTGTAGTCGACAATAAAAATGCGGCGCGCATTCCGGTTTCGAAGTCGAAGGACGGTGCCGCCTACGTGCTTTCTCTTGACGTCAAAGATACGGTTACGTTTAGCCCGAGCCAATACTATACAGAGAGTGACCATCTGTTCTATCGGCTCGATACATCGCTGTGTCGCTATGGCGCCAACAACAACCTAATGGGAGTAAGTAGTTTCCCGAGCGGAACCTCGGCAATTGCGAAGTTTTATGTTGCCATCGGCGGTCAGAACTACAGGTGGAATGGCGGCGATTGGGAGCCGTGTGACGCTTCGACGCCTGCGTTCACGCAGACCGTGACGGATACAGGCGATGATTCGCTGAAGCTTAGGCTCGATCACGATCTTGCCAAAATTCGCAAGCGCGCAACGGGCGGATCTTTTACCGTGCGCACGGTTGTGGAAGAGATTCGTCTTACGCCGGACGGCTGCAACAAGGTTATCTCCCTGTCCAAGCAGTCTGGCGAGGACGCCTGTACCAAGATGTCCTATACCGCCAAGCTTTCGACGCGTAAGGAAGGCCTTAATACCTCGAGCCTGACACAGACGAAGCCCGGTAACGTCGGGTACTATCGCATGGACACGGGTGATACGACCATTACGCTTTCTGCGCCAGATAAGTCGCAGCTTGGTATTAACGTGGACGACCTTCGCCCGATTGCGAATGGCACGATTGGTCTGGGTGCCACGTATGAGCTAGGTGGACTTAACAACGCCACCGAGGCAATTGCAAATGCCGACTCTGTTGTGTACACGCTCGAGCTGCAGCGCCGCGGAACCGACGGCACGTATGAGAGTGTAACGGATGATATCTCCAACTACGTAACAGTGACGGAGAGTAAGCTTGCCGCGGTCGCTCCCTCCGGTAGCACGATCACCTTCACTGACTCGAAGGAGAATGGCAAGTTCAAAACGCAGAACGGTGACACTACGTTTAGCCTGCCCTTTACCGTTAAGGTCAACACGCAGGTTGAACAGCGTGAGCAGTTCTACGCGAACTATCGATTGGTAATGAGAGCGAGCCTGGTTAAGGGTGACGTGGCGAGCGCAAAGCCTCAATCGCCCGACTATGTGACCTATACGCTCACGAGGGTGAACCTCAACGGCATCGACCACTAGTTCCGAAGCCAACTAGCTTCGCAAAGGGGGCGGCAACCACCCGGTTGCCGCCCCCTTTCTTGCTCGCGCGGCCTGCCGTTGCTTCGGCTTCCCACCAAACTTTCCAACTTTCCACTTAACTTAACACCTAAGGTGGAAAGCTGGAAAGTAAGTGGAAAGTTGACATGTAGGTGCGGGCTGAAGAGGGGTTAATAATTAAACAAACCCTACCAGCCAAACAAAAAGATATCAATCTGGTTGGTAAAACACCCTCAATGAGCCGCGAGCCAACTAGCTGCGTAAATAGAACCTAAAGAACTGTTGCAAATTAATGGCAAATGCCCAGATAGCGAAATTGCGATTTTCAATTAACTGTTACGTGCAAACAGCAAAATGCTACTATCTAACATGCACGTAAGAAAGCAGATTAACGGTTAAGGCTAAGAAGTGGCAGGTATGTCGGAAGCAACTAGGACTCGCACGCATGCGCCCGAGGTCAGGCAGCGCGCCGTCGAGGTCCTCCAAGAGGGGGTCGGTCACCGTGCCCTCGCCGCGGAGCTTGGCATTCCCCAGGCCACGGCTCGTCAGTGGGCCCGCGCGTATGCCGTGGGCGGTGCCGACGCCGTGCTCAACGCCGGTTCGCATCATCACACCTATTCGTACGAAGTTAAGCTCGCCGTGGTTAAGGACCGCTTGGAAAACGGCTTAACGGTTCGCGAAGCCATGGTCAAGCATAAGATTCCCAGCGAGTCTTCGGTCAAGGCTTGGTGCCGCCAGTATCGCGAGAGCGGTGAATCCGCGCTGGTCGATAAGCCGCGCGGTCGCAAGCCGCGCGTTAAAAAGGCGGAATAGCAAACGGGATGGTGCACCCACAGGGGCGCATTTTTCTTGCCGTCCCTCTGCTCCAATGCGGGCGTGCCCTTACCCCGTACGCCTAAAACTCCCCAGTTGACCGAAAACCCGCCGCTGCTACTCCTTAATTGAGCTATAACGTTAAACAATTGCAGCGTTTTGGCATGGGGGAGTGATGGTATGACGCTACTGTATTTCCTTACCCTGTTTCCGCTGGTACCGGCGCTGGGCATGCTGCTTGCGCGCGGTAACCGAGCCCGTGACGCGGTAGGGCTTGTAGGCTCTGGCATCATTATGGCGGTGACAGTTGTAGTCGCCGTCATGTTTTTTGGCACGGGTCCGCAGAGCTTTGAGGTGGCACCGGGCACCTCGCATGTGCTCTCCATCATCAGCTCCGTCATCGACGTGATCCTGTGCGCCGTCATCCTGTACAACGCGCGTAAATATAAGAGCACGCTCACCACGGTGCTCGGCATAGTCCAGCTGGTGGGCTCGCTCGCCTTTGCAGCCATGACGCTGCCCGCGGCCGAAGCCGTCACCGCGACGCCGCTCTACCTGGACTACATGAGTGTGATCATGGTCCTCGCGGTCGGTATCGTCGGCAGCCTAATCTGCGTGTATGCCCTGGGCTACATGAAGGACTTCCAGGCTCATGACGAGCACGAGGCCGCGCTGCGTGGGCAAACCGCGCCCGACCGTCGCCCGCAGTTCCTGGCGCTCATGTTCCTGTTCCTCTCGGCCATGTTCGTCATCGTGACGAGCGATAACCTGGAGTGGCTGTTCTGCGGCTGGGAAATCACCACCGTGTGTTCGTTCCTTATGATTGGCTACACGCGTACGCCCGAGGCCATCAAGAACGCCTTTACCCAGATCATCCTCAACATGCTGGGCGGCATCGCGTTTTTGGCCGGACTCATGTACCTGCACGTTAACGGCATGCCGCTGACCATCTCGGGCATGATCGAGCTTTCCGGCACCGGAACCGCGCAGTCCGCGCTGCTGGTGATGCCGGTCATCCTGTTGTCGCTCGCCGCACTTACCAAGGCCGCACAGATGCCGTTTCACACTTGGCTGTTGGGTGCCATGGTTGCCCCCACGCCCACGAGCGCCCTGCTGCACTCGTCAACCATGGTCAAAGCCGGCGTGTTTCTGATGGTCAAGCTGAGCCCACTCTATGCCATCTATCCCGTGACCGGCTTTATGGTCACGAGTGTGGGCGCCATCACGTTTTTGTTCGCTGCCCTCATGGCCATCTCGCAGAGCAATGCCAAACGCGTGCTCGCGTACTCCACCATTTCCAACTTGGGCCTCATCAGCGCCTGCCTGGGTGTCGGCGCGCCCGAGGCCGTGTGGGCCGCCATCTTCCTGATCCTGTTCCACACGGTGGCAAAGTCGCTGCTGTTCCTGTGCGTGGGCACGGCCGAGCATCATATCGGCAGCCGCGATATCGAGGACATGGACGGTATGTTCAGCCGCATGCCGCACCTGACGCGTCTGATGATGCTGGGTATCATGGGCATGTTTGTGGCGCCGTTTGGCATGCTCGTGTCCAAGTGGGGCGCCCTGGTGGCGTTTGCGCAGACCGGCAACGTGCTCATGATCATGGTGCTTGCCTTTGGCTCGGCCGCGACGTTTTACTTCTGGGGCAAGTGGCTTGCTAAGCTTTCGGGTGTCGATCCCACGGCTCAAAACGTTGAGGTCAATGTCCATAAGACCGAATGGATGGCGCTTAACACCATCGCCGCGCTGCTGATTCTGTGCTGCGTGGCGTTCCCGGTTATCTCGAGCGGTCTGGTGTCGCCTTACTTGGCCATGGTGTTTGGCCGCGTGCCGTACGTTATCGGCAAGGACGCCATGTATCTGATGGTGGTTATCGTGGCGTTTATCGCCGTGGTGCTGCTGACTTCATTCCGCGTGAGCAACAAACCGCACGTAAACGTATATCTTTCGGGTGTGGGAACCGATAATTACCGTCATTTCCGCGGCTCGATGGGACGCGAGGTGAAGGCCGAAAAGCGCAATTGGTACTCGGAGGACGCCCTTGGCGAGAAGCGTATGGGCCCCGCGGGTAGTGTTGTTTGCTGTGCCATCATCCTGTTTGCGCTGCTGTGCTGCGCGTGGATTGGGCCCGAGCGGCTTGCCATGAGCGCGCCCTCGGTGCTGCGCGGTAAGTATTTCGAAGGCTCGGGTGTCGTGGGCATCTTTATTGGCACCGTGGCGTTTGCCTTGCTGGCGCCGCTTGCGGGCGGCTTGATCGACGGCATCGACCGCAAGCTGTCCGCCCGCATGCAGGGCCGCGTGGGTCCGCGCCTGCTGCAGCCCTTCTACGACGTTGCCAAACTGCTGCGCAAGGCCCCTGCCAGCGTAAACACCATGGACGATACCTATATGGCATGTGCGCTCATCTTCACCGTCGTGGGCGGCGGCATCTTTGTGTCGGGTTCTAACACGCTACTGTGCGCTTTTATGGTGACGCTCGCCGCGATCTTTGTGGTGCTGGCGTCCGCCTCGACGCAAAGCCCGTTTGCGCAGGTCGGCGCCGATCGCGAGTTGCTGCAGGTTATGAGCTACGAGCCCGCCGTTCTGCTGATGAGCGTGGGCCTGTACCTTGCCACCGACAGCTTCGATTCCATCGCCGTGACGGGGCAGTCGGCCCCCATCATCGTGTACAGCGCGCCCATTTTCCTCGCGCTGCTCGCGGTGCTTACCATCAAGCTGCGCAAGTCGCCGTTTGACCTTTCGTACTCGCATCACGCGCATCAGGAGATTGTCCAGGGCGTCGCCACCGAGATGAGCGGCGGCACGCTGGCCAAGATGACCCTTATGCACTGGTGCGAGACCGTGCTGTTTTTGATGTGGGTGGGCATGTTCTTTGTTTGGGACAACCCGGTGAGCTGGGTCGTAGCCCTGGTCGTGATGGCCGCGACGTATTTTGTCGAGGTGCTGATCGACAACACCTTCGCGCGCAGCACCTGGCGCAGCTGCTTTAAGCTCGGCTGGGGCGTGGCGCTGGTGTTTGGCCTGCTCAACCTTATGCCCATCCTCGTCGACGTGTTTATTTAGGAGGCGGCATCCATGGATCATAAAATGTCGCGCTCACCGTGGGTTATTCATTACGACGGCTCGAGCTGCAACGGATGCGATATCGAGGTGCTGGCCTCGCTTACCCCACTGTTCGATGCGGAGCGCTTTGGCGTGGTCAACACCGGCAACCCCAAGCATGCGGACATCTTTTTGGTGACGGGGTCGGTCAATGCCCAGAACCTGCCCGTCGTGCGTCAGATTTACAACCAGATGCTCGAGCCCAAGTGCGTGGTGGCGTGCGGCATCTGCGCGTGCTCGGGCGGCGTGTTCCGCGATGCCTACAACGTGATCGGCGGCGTGGACCGCGCGATTCCCGTGGACGTGTACGCGCCCGGGTGCGCCATTCGCCCCGAGACGGTGATCGATGCCATCGTGGAGGCGTGCGGCATCTTGGACCAGAAGGAGGCCGTGATGCGCGCCGGCGGCGATCCGCTCACCGTGGGCGGCGCCGCCACCTGGGACGGTGGCGTTGAGCTGGGCGAGGACGGGTTTGTGGCTGCTGCGGGGGCCGGGACCGGTGTCGACGCAGGCACGGCTGACGGTGCGCCCGCCGCTGCAAAGGAGGCCGAGTAATGCAAAAGGCTATCTATACCACCGTCGGGATCGATGAGCTCCTGGCGCATGTGCAGGCGCTCAAAGGCGTCGGCGCGCGCTTTGTGCAGATGCATGCCGAGCGCTGTGTGGACGACGGATCGTATCGCCTGGTCTATACGTTTATCAACGTCCGCGCTGCGCAAGAGCAGATCGCGCGGGACGGAAGCTATGCGATTGAGAATCTGGTGGTCGAGGGTATCGACCAGTACCAGGAGATTCCGTCCATCAGCTCGTACTATCCGGCGGTATTTCCGTTTGAGAACGAGGCGCATGACCTGTTTGGTCTTGCCATCACCGACATGCAGGTCGATTTTAACGGCTTTTTCTACCAGGTCTCGACCGCCGAGCCCATGAGTGTGATCACGCCCGAGGTGAAAGCCGCGCGCGAGAAGGCCATGAAGGTCCGCGCGGCTGCCGAGGCTAAGGCGCGCAAGGCCGCGGCCGAGAAGGCCG
>CALHWR010000032.1 GCA_938036665.1 uncultured Collinsella sp.
TCAACGCCACACGGCTCATCGGGCTTACCGTTACCCCCACCAGCCTGCTCATGCCCACCAAGAGCGTGACCGCGGTGATCGGTCTGTTTGACGGCGAGGTCCACGACGCCCAGAGCCGCCCCACCTGCAATATCTGCCGCATGCGTGAGCACTGCCGCTTCCACGCCGCCCACACCACCTGCTATTCCAGCCATTAGGAGCCATCGATGTCTACTCCGCTTATCACTCATGATTCTGACGGTACTGCACTGGCGGCACCTGTCAATACTGCGCGCTGCAACGGCGCTGTGTACAAGACGCGCACGATCGACGACCTTCGCATTAAGGACGATCGTCTGCGCGCCGCCATCAAGGGCACCGGGCACCTGCTGTTTGACGGCGGCATGGGCACCATGTTGCAGGCCGCTGGCATGAAGGCGGGCGCCCTGCCCGAGCTGCTCAACTTTGAGGAGCCCCAGGTCATCACCGATATCCAACGTCAATATGTCGAGGCAGGCTGTGACGTGATCACCGCCAACACCTTTGGCGCCAACGCGCACAAGCTCGATGGCGCCGCCACCGTGGCAGATGTCTTTGCCGCCGCGGTCTCTTGCGCCCGCGCGGCCGGTGCCCATTACGTCGCCGGCGACATCGGCCCCATCGGTGCGCTGCTTCGCCCCCTGGGCACCCTCAGCTTCGACGAGGCCTACGACCTCTTTGCCGAGGAAGTGCGCGCCGGCGTCGATGCGGGCGTGGACCTCTTTATTATCGAGACCATGACCGACCTTGCCGAGATCAAGGCGGCCGTCCTCGCCTGCCGCGAGAACTCCGACCTGCCCGTCTTTGCCACCATGACCTTTGAGGAAGACGGTCGCACCTTCCTGGGCACGAGTCCCGAGGTTGCCGCCATCATGCTCGATGCCATCGGCGCCGACGTTTTGGGCATCAACTGCAGCCAGGGACCGGCCGAGCTCCGAGGACTCGCCGCTCGCATGCTCACCGTTACGGACAAGCCCGTTATGGTGCAGGCCAACGCAGGACTGCCCCACGTGGACGACGACGGCAACACCGTCTTTGATATCCAGGCGCCCGAGTACGCCGTGGCCGTCGCCGGTATGATTGAGGACGGCGTAAGCGTCGTGGGCGGCTGCTGCGGCACCACGCCGGCGCACATGGCAGCGCTGCGCACGCTTATCGATAACCACACGCCCAGTCCGCGCCACCGCAAGCCCAGCATGTCGGTCACAAGCGCCCAGACCGTGGTGGACCTCCCCTGCGACGGCCACAAGATCGCCGTCATCGGCGAGCGCATCAACCCCACCGGCAAAAAGCGCCTGCAGCAGGCCCTGCGCGACGGCGATCTGGACTACGTGGTGAGCCAGGGCATCAGCCAGCAGGAGCAGGGCGCCGACATCCTGGACGTCAACGTGGGCCTGCCCGAGATCGACGAGGTCAAGATTATCCAACAGGCCACCGAGCAGCTCCAAGGCTCCACGCTGCTGCCGCTGCAGATCGACTCCACCGACCCCGCCGCCGTCGAGGCCGCCGTACGTCGCTACGCCGGCAAGCCCATCATCAACTCGGTCAACGGCAAGCAGCAGATCATGGACGAGATCTTCCC
The DNA here is from genome assembly GCA_938036665.1 of uncultured Collinsella sp. Classification (GTDB taxonomy): domain Bacteria; phylum Actinomycetota; class Coriobacteriia; order Coriobacteriales; family Coriobacteriaceae; genus Collinsella. Next base: position 1,601 of record CALHWR010000032.1, read on the forward strand.
GCTGGTCGCCCACTACGGCACCAACGTTGTCGGCCTTACGCTCGACGAAGGCGGCATCCCCGATACCGCCGAGGCCCGCTTTGCCATCGCCGAGCGCATCGTGGCCGAGGCTGCCCGCTACGGCATCGGCCCGGACCGTATCCTCATCGACTGCCTGGTCATGACCGCCTCGACCAATCAACGCCAGGCCGAGCAGATCCTGCGCGCCATGTCCCTGTGCAAGGAGCGCCTGGGCGTCAAATGCGCGCTCGGCGTGTCGAACATCAGCTTTGGTCTGCCTGCCCGCCCGCTGCTGGGCTCGGTCTTTTTGGCCGCCGCCTTTGGCGCGGGCCTCGATGCCCCCATCATGAACCCGGGCTCCAAGCGCTTTATGGACACCGTCTACAGCTATCGCGTCCTGAGCGTTGAGGACGAGGGCTCGACCGGATACATCGAGCGCTATGCCGGCTGGACCGATCCGTATAAGATCGCCGCCAACCCGGCAGCAGCTCAGGCCGCATCGACCGACACCGTGCCCGCTGCCGGCACCGCCGGCACCGACGGCAACGACGACCCGATTCGTCGCATGGTCGTCTCGGGCCGCAAAGGCGAGATCGCTGCCGAGACCGAGCGTCTGCTGGCAGACCACGACGCCATGGACCTTATCAACAACCACTTTATCCCCGCCCTCGACGAGGTGGGCGTCCTCTTTGACCAGGGCAAGTTCTTCTTGCCGCAACTCATGGCCTCGGCCGAAGCCGCACGCGTGGGCTTCGACACCATCAAGCGCCTGATGCCCGCCGGCGAGATCGCCGACAAGGGCAAGATCTGCGTGGCCACCGTCAAGGGCGACATCCACGATATCGGCAAGAACATCGTCAAGATGCTGCTCGACAACTACGGCTACACCGTCTTTGACCTAGGCCGCGATGTCGACCCGCAAGAGGTGCTCAAGACCGTGCAGGAGCGTGACATCAAGCTCGTCGGCCTCTCGGCGCTTATGACCACCACGGTCGTCGCCATGGAAGAGACCATCAAGTTGCTCCATGCCGAGGTTCCGGGCGTCAAGATCATCGTGGGCGGCGCCGTGCTCACCCCCGAATACGCCAAGCAAATCGGCGCGGACTACTACGCCAAGGCCGCCGCCGAGAGCGCTCGTATCGCCGAAGAGGTCTTTGGGAAGTAACACAACGGAAACAACCGAGCACCAAAACGTGCCGCACGCGCCACTTGGCACGTGCGGCACGTTAGAATAGATAAGACTATGCTCGTTTTGGCAGATAGGAGCGCAAGGATGGCGATCACGCCCGCAGAAATCGCGGAAACCCGCGGCATGGTTGAGGAACAGAACCTCGACATCAGGACCATCACCATGGGTGTTTCGCTCATGGGTTGCGGTGACGAGAACCTCGACCGCATGTGCACGAAGATCTACGACCATGTGACGCACACGGCTGAGCATCTGGTCGAGACCGCCGAGAACCTCGAGCGCGAGTACGGTATCCCCATTGTCAACAAGCGCGTTTCCGTCACCCCGGTGGCGCAGATCGCCGCGTGCTGCAAGGATGAGGACCTCACCCCCATCGCGCATGCCCTCGACCGCGCGGCCGAGACGCTCGGCATCGATTACCTGGGCGGCTTCTCCGCACTCGTCCAGAAGGGCATCGGCGACGCCGACCGCCGCGTCATCCAGTCCATCCCCCAGGCGCTCGCCACCACGAGCCGTGTCTGCTCCAGCGTCAACGTCGCCAGCCTGCGTGCCGGCATCAACATGGACGCCGTGCTTATGGCCGCCCAGACCATCATCGATGCCGCTAAACTCACGGCCGACCAGGATTCCGTCGGCGCTTCCAAGTTTGTCTGCTTTGCTAACATGGTCGAGGACTCCCCGTTTATGGCGGGCGCCGTCCACGGCGGTGGCGAGGCCGACGCCGTCATCAACGTAGGCGTCTCGGGCCCCGGCGTTATGGCCGCAGCCCTGGAGACGCTGCCCGACTCTGCATCGATGATGGAAGTCGCCGAGAAGATTAAGCAGACCGCCTTTAAGATCACCCGTGCCGGCGAGCTCATGAGCCGCGAGGCCGCCCATCGCCTGGGTGTCGAGAAGGGCATTGTCGACCTGTCGCTGGCTCCCACGCCCGCCATCGGCGACTCCGTCGCTCGCATCCTCGAGATCATCGGCGTGGGCACCTGCGGTGGTCCCGGCACGACCTGCGCGCTCGCCATGCTCAACGATGCCGTCAAGAAGGGCGGCGTCATGGCTAGCTCCAGCGTGGGCGGTCTCTCGGGTGCTTTTATCCCCGTGTCCGAGGACGCCGGCATGATCGCCGCCGTCGAGGCCGGCGCGCTTTCGCTCGAGAAGCTCGAGGCCATGACCTGCGTGTGCTCCGTTGGCCTGGACATGATCGCCATCCCCGGCGACACCCCGGTCGAGACCATCGCCGGCATTATCGCCGACGAGATGGCCATCGGCGTCATCAACAACAAGACCACGGCCGTCCGCGTGATTCCCGCCATTGGCAAGGGCGTGGGCGACTGCGTCGAGTACGGCGGCCTATTTGGCCGTGCGCCTATCATGCCGGTGAACCCCAACGCCGGCACCGTGCTTGCCCACCGCGGTGGACGCTTCCCGGCGCCGCTGAACTCGCTCAAGAACTAGCTGAGGGGGACTGGCGAGGAGCCCCGCCGCCGGGCGGCAGACATATAAGGTCGCCTGCTCGGACAGTCCTGACTCGCACGGAGAGCACATTAAGTGCTCTCCGGCTCGTGCGGAACTCGCGATCGACCTTATATATTTGCCCTCCCCGGGGCTCCCGCACAACGGGACCTCGGTTGGGTTCTATCCCGGTTGCAGTCGCTTCGCTTCTGCTCCACTTTGCTGGTATGACGGTTTGGCGTTGGATCGGTTCTTTCTGATATATGCTGGTTGCGGCTCTTCTTTTGGGAGGAGTCGCTTTTTTGTTGCTAGGAGGTTGGCCCGTGGCTGATGGGGAGAATCGTTCTGAGCTGCTTTCCACAGATTGGAATCTGGAGTGGATGCGTCTGCAAGCTGATCGGCGGCGGGCTGACGATTCTTTTGAGTGGGATAAAAGGGCTCGGCATTTTCGGCCGTTGGAGACTGCCCCTTATGCTCGGGATTTTATAAAGCTGCTGGCGCTTGAGCCCGGCGAGTCGGTACTCGATATGGGGTGCGGGGCTGGGTCGATTGCTATTCCGCTTGCTCAGGCTGGGCATCCTGTGATTGCTGCTGACTTTTCCCCTGCCATGTTGGGCACGCTTGATGCTGGCATTGAGTACTATGGGCTCGAGGATCGCATTACGCCGCTTGAGCTTGCCTGGGACGATGATTGGGATCTGGTTGGGCCGGTTGCCAAGGCTGTTGATGTTGCCTTTGCCAGTCGCTCTGTCACCACGACCAACCTAAAAGGCGCGCTTGCCAAGCTCGACCGTACGGCTCGTCGGCGTTGTGCAGTCACGATGGTCGCCAACTCCAGCCCGCGCTATGATCTGCACTTGATGAACGCTATCGGCGCCTCGGTTACCTGCAGCAATGGCTTTGTGTACGCCTTCAACATCCTCATTCAGATGGGTGCCCTGCCGCAGGTCACGTACTTTGAATCGCCGCGTCGCGATACCTTCGACAGCCTTGAGGCAGGCGTGGCGGACTTTTCCCGCATGCTTGAGCATGGCAACGAGGATAAGGTCGACCGTCTGCGCGACTACATCGCCCAACACATGATCGAGAATCCCCATGCCGGTGAGCCGGGCTCCAAGGGCGTGTCGCAGGGGCGCTATATGCTCGACCATGTCCGTAAGGTTCGCTGGGCGTTTATTGCATGGGAACCGGTCTCTGAATCCCGCTCGTAGCCCGTTCACAGCCTGCGCTGCCCATCACCTCGGCATCCGCATTCTTTTTGAACTGGGCAAACACGCTCCACACCGCGCCGTTCCTGCGCTATCGTGGGACAGCTCACGTAGATTAAGGCCCCGTCGCGGGGCGCCCCATACATAGAAAGCGAGAACCCATGGCACTGACAGGAGCCCAGGTCAAGCAGCTTCGCAGCATGGCCCATCACCTCAACCCCGCCATCATCATCGGCAAGTCCGATGTCAACGAGGGCACCGTCGAGCAGACGGTCGCCTACCTGGAGAAGCACGAGCTCGTTAAGTGCTCCGTGCTCGATGGCTCCAGTCTTTCCGCCCGCGAGGCCGCCGAAGAGCTCGCTGAGCGTTGCCACGCCGAGGTCGTCCAGGTCATCGGCCGCAAGTTCTCGCTGTATCGCGAGTCCTCGCGCAAGGACATCGAGAAGATCAAGCTCGTCTAAGAGCCAATGATCCGGCGAGCCAACACATAGCAAGCTTACGGGTGCCCAAGTACTTCGGGCGCCCGTTTTTTATCGCTCGACCAGCACGCGATTGAGCCGCCCCTCCACCAAGCGCTCGTATAGATGCCGCGTCTCGGGCTCGGGTACGCCATTGACCTGTTCCCTTAGATGGTGCATATGCCCGCTGTATAGCTCGACGATATCGCGCCGCCGCCCCGCCGCACTGTAGACGCGCATGGCGCAGCGCACCATATCCTCACGCGCCGTTTCCTGTCGAAGCCCCGACTCCGCCAGCCAAATCGCCGACTGCAAATCGTTTTCTTCTAGAGCGGCATTTGCTCCCTTAATCATGCAATCGATGTACTTTGACTGCATAATGCGTCGCATACGCAAAAAGTAGGTGGGGTTACAGCCATTGGGAACATACAGCGGTCCGGCATAAAGCTGCTCAATCTTAAGGCACAGCTCAACTAAATGGGGCCCGCGCGCACCCGTGCGATTTCCCAAAACCTCGCGGCTTATCTGGTCAAACAGCCGTACATCGGTCTTGACGTAGTCGCCGTTGAGTCCGATGCATTCATTTTGGATGAGCACACACGACTTGCCATCCGGCGTCGGTCCCAAAGCCGACCGCAAGCGCGATATCGTCGAGTACAGGTTGTTGCGGGCGCTATTGAACTCGGCATGGGGCCACAACTCCATGGCCAGCGTCTCACGATCGACGAGCGCATCCATGCCCAGCGCAAGCCGCTCGGCAAGTGTCGCCGCCTTCTTGCGGCGCCACATTTTGTCCGTGATGGGAAACCCGTCGCGCTCGGCGCGAAACGCACCAAACATGCGAATCTCGATATGGTCAATGGTATCAACGGCTTCAACCTCGCCGGCCTGGAACAGGCGCTCGCCCTCCCCTTCCAAATCGTCGCGCAGCGAGTACCGCGACAGCTCGCGCACGGGAAGCTTCTTGCGAATCCTGGTCGCCGGCTCGCCCAGACAATGCATGGCAAGGCGCGCAAAGAGCCGATACGATGGCTCCAGAATCCCCGCACGATTCATGGACATCCAGGCCGCAAGATCGCTATCTCGCCCCGCGCAAGCCAAATGCAGCGCCACCATCCATGCTTCTGCGCCACCAACCTGCGTCTGGCTTATATCGAGTAACTCCGCTTCCTCGCGCACCGAAACCATCGAGGTGTTACGCAGATACGCCGCGCGCTCCAGCAGCAATGCGTTATCGCGCATGTACGCAATCGACTCCTCGGCAAGTTTGAGCACTTGGACCGCACGGAACTTTGCATTAACCGGCCGTCCCTCTGCCAGCGACTGCCAGCCTTCTAGCAACAGGCCAAACAGCTGAATCTGGTTGTCGCGCATGCGCACGGCAAAACGATCGAGCTCGTTGAACGCCGCGTCGTCGGTTACCGGCAAGCCGGAAAGGAGCCGCCGTGCCGCCAACACCATGCGCACCCAGATAGCCATCGCCTTAAGCCCACGTACGTCGAGCACCTCCCGCACCACCGTCATCTCGTCGTCACGCTCGTCGGTTCCCGCAAACGACCCGTCAAAGAGCTCCACCAGCATGCTATCGGCCCGTATAACAATCCCCGCAATGTCGAGCTCGCAGTCGTAGGCCTTGCACGTTTTGAGCTGCTGTAGAACGCCGCCGTCATCTCCCCGCTCGGTCAGACAGCGCTTGACCTCGATATGCGCAGACAACATATCGAGTGCGGTATGGGATGTCTCGATTTCTGGCACGGCCAGGTTCGTAGGAAGTCCAAGCCCGTTGTCCCCATAGCAAACAGCCGTCAGTGTCTGGGCCGCCCTCCATGAAACAGGGTCTATTTCACAGGCCGCCCGTTCGCCCCCGCGCTCGATGACCGATGCCATATAGCGAGCGAGCTTTGTATTGGACACGCTGACCGCTGCCAGATATACGCCAAGCGCCTCGGCAGGCGTTGGCTCTGGAGCCGGATCGTCGGCATCGATCGTGCCCAGCGCTGCTCGGCAGATATCGGCCCCGTGCCCCGTCAGAGCCAGATCGACCCCATACTGCCCAGCAAGTTCAAGGACCGCATCACGGTCCAAAAAGGCGTCCGCCAGGCCCATCGCCGCATCGCATCGGCCCGCCTTAAGCAAAATCCGGGCCGCCCTCGGAACAAGTTCGGGGCGAACCTCGGCCACCAACTTACGCAAACGCAAGCGTCCGTTATCCTCCGTGCCCAGACACGTAAAACTCCGCTCGGCGGGATCCAAGCCAAAGATCGGGTAGTCGCGTACAAAGTAGGACTGGTCGACCATCGACAGCCTCATCCCACAAGCCTCGAGTTCTGCGATATTGCCCTCGCCCATCAAAATCATGAGACATGCCACGCAAAACAGCGCATTATTGTCGAGCGAAGCCAGGTCGACAAGTGCCGCGCCATATACGTTGACAATCTCGTTTTCGAGCAGACCGGCTACGTCGCCTTGGCCATACAGACCCGTCTGCAATGCCGAGACGAGCTCGGGCACACCCTGCGTGAGCTGATAAAAGTCGAGCGATGTGCTGATCGAAAACGCCGATGCCCACGCCGAATACTCATAGGCATGCACCTTGAGCATCTGCGCATTGATCTTAACCGAATCGCCCAGCCCATGAATCAGCTGACGATTTGAAGGACGGCAGGAGATAAAAACCCCTACCCCCATAGCGCGCAGGCCGCGAATCCTGTCGATGAGGTCTTCGGTATCGCGCTGATCGAGGTTTGGCACATTATCAATCGCGATAAGGGAGTGCGGTTTGTCTTTGAGTTCTTCGGTGACCACCTCGAGCTGCATAAACACCTCGCGCCCAGTGGCGCGATCGGCCTCGATAATCCGCACGGGGCCTCGCGTCGGGTCGCATTTAACCTCATGGGTGTACTGCAGCAGCACCGAGGTCTTCCCAAACCCGTCGGGCGCATAAAGAACCACGATGCCGGCCTTTCGGCCCTTGGCGATAAGCTCATTCATCAAGCGTTCGCGTCGCACCATATAGCCTCCGCCCAGCGGCATCAGCTCGAGGTCGTCTATACTGCCCAAATCGTTTACCATGCCCGCTCCTCAACTCGACCGTATGGACACTGTAACCGCAAGACCATACAAGCCGCGCTATGAATAGAGCGACCTTGTGTTTTAGTTTGTCTTTTGGTACGCAAGCGGCAAGTTTTTGTACAGCGAGGGCCGATTGTTATTAATCCCCCGACTAATCGGTCTTTAAGCAGGTAAATGGCTTGTCAGCTTGTCCCATCTAAGCGGCAGTGTAACGCAAATGAACAAGGTTCAGCCATGTCATTCAACTCGCCTAGCACCCGCTACCGTCTACGACCTTTTAGTGGCATTTTTGCATAGAATCTGGTAAGGAATGAATCAAACTGTTGGGCATCCGGCATTCGTCAAGCTTGCGGCAAGATTTTGGTCAAGTGAGCGGAAAGGGATAGCAAAAAGGCCCCCGCAAAGCGGAGGCCTTAGGCAAGGCTATGTCGAGGTGCAGGATTCGCGCTACTCGCAGAGCGAAAGGGCGGCCTCGTCGGCAACGACAACGCAGTTGGTGTGCAGCTGCAGGATCGAAGCCGGGCACGCGGGCGTAACCGGACCGTAGCACATATCATGCACGGCCTGAGCCTTGGCCTCGCCGTTGGCGACGACCAGGATCATGCGGGCATACATGATGGTCTGGGTACCCATGGTGTAGGCCTGACGGGGAACGTCGTCGATGCTGTCGAACAGGCGGCTGTTGGCCTGAATGGTGCTCTCGGTGAGGTCGACGCAGTGCGTGCCCTTGGAGAAGTGGTCATCGGGCTCGTTGAAACCGATGTGGCCGTTGTTGCCAATGCCGAGCAGCTGCAGATCCGGGTAACCAGCGGCGGCGACGATCTTGTCGTACTCAGAGCAGGCAGCGGCGGCATCGGGGTTGGAACCGTCGGGCACATGCGTGTTGTTCAGGTCGATGTTGATGTGATCGAAGAAGTTCTCACGCATGAAATAGTGATAGCTCTGGGGATCGTCGTGCGAAAGGCCGCGATACTCGTCCAGGTTGTAGGTGCTGACCTCGGCAAAGTCGACGTCGCCCTTCTCGTACCAAGCAGCGAGCTGCTTGTAGGCACCGATCGGGGTGGAGCCGGTGGCAAGGCCCAGCACGCAGTCGGGCTTGAGAATAACCTGCGCCGAGATAATATTGGCTGCCTTGCGGCTCATATCCTCGTAGTCTTTAGCTTTAATGATCTTCATTACGCGTCCTTTCTCGTACAAGAGAGGCAAGGCTCCCCTTACAAGCACTTGCCCGCGGCCCGCGTCGGCCGCAACCAACGTGTGCGGCCACCAGGGCGAGGTCGCGTAATGTATGTGTCTCGTGTCTAGCCGCGTCGAGGCCCCTGCCCGTCCACGGTGACCCGAAGCCTTTTAGCTTCGGACAAATCCCATCTTGCCACGGAGGGCGTCCTCTTTCAAGGGCGCCCTCCGTAAACGTGTTTGAATTGTAGGCTAATGGCCACGTGCACTTGCTAGCGCTCGCGAGCAACGATGAGCTGGTCCATCTCTTCGACATGCACGCCAACGGAGCCCTTGATGCTCGAGAACTCAACAGAGTTGCACACCAAGATGGGAACCGTCACATCGTAGCCCTCGGCAGCAATTGCCTCGCGATCGAACTCAATGAGCACATCGCCCTTATGGACGATGTCACCCACTTGCGCATGTACGGTAAAGTGTTTGCCCTCGAGCTGAACAGTGTCCAAACCAACGTGGATGAGCACGTCCAAGCCATCGACCGTGTTAAGCGCAACAGCGTGTCCCGTAGGAAAAATGGCCTCGACCTTGGCGTCTGCCGGCGCAATCACGCGCGTGCCGGTAGGCTGAATCGCCACGCCCTGGCCCAAAAGGCCGGTGGCAAATGTCTGGTCGTTTACCTCGGAAAGCGGAATGACGTCGCCCGAGATGGGAGCATCCAGCGTAAGGACTCGACCACGCATACCAAAAGACCTTAGGACTTTAGTGAACATGCTCCCCCTCGGACATACCAATTGACCAAAATAGCCTTAACAGTTTACCACTTGGCACTCGTTTTTGACCATTAGGGAAGTTCGCGCTTGACAACCTCGACGATGTCGTCGACAACGCGCTGGGTCAGCTCGTGCGTCTCGGCCTCGGCCATAACGCGGACCAGCGGCTCGGTACCGCTCGGACGCACCAGAATGCGACCGCGGCCGTCAAGTTCCTTCTCGGCACCAGCGACGGCATCCCAGATGGGCTGGCAATCATCCAGACCAGCCTTGTTGTCGGAATGCACGTTGACGAGTACCTGCGGGTACTTCTTCATGATGCCGGCAAGATCGGTGAGGGTACGACCGGTGCGCTTGAGCACGGCCAGCAGCTGCAGAGCCGTCACCAGACCGTCACCGGTGGTGTTGTGCTCCAGGAAGATGATGTGGCCGGACTGCTCGCCGCCGATGACGGCGCCATCCGCGAGCATACGCTCCAGAACGTAGCGATCGCCCACGGCGGTCTGAACCATCTCGAAGCCCTGCTCCTTCATAGCGATGGAGAAGCCAAGGTTGCACATGACGGTCGAGACGATCTCGGAGTTGGCGAGCTTGCCGCGGGCGGCGAGGTCAGAACCGCAGATAGCCAGGATGTAGTCACCGTCGATCTCATTGCCCTCGCCGTCGACGAACAGCACGCGGTCGGCGTCGCCGTCGTGGGCCAGGCCGATATCGGCGTGGGTGCGCAGCACGAGCTCGCGCAGGGGCTCAAGATGGGTGGAGCCGCACTCAACGTTAATGTCAGTGCCGCAGTAATCGGTGTTGATGGCATGGACCGTGGCGCCCAGGCGCTGCAGCGCGGCAGGCGTGGTCTGGCAAGAAGCGCCATGACCGCAGTCGACGGCAACGACTAGGCCATCGAGCCTCAGGCCATCAAGTGTATCGATGGCGTGGTCGACGTATGCCTTGCGAGCGTCCTTCATCTTGATAATGTGGCCCACGCCGGCGCCAGTCGGCAGCGTATCGGCAGCCATGGCTTCCTCGGACATGACCCAGGCGCTGATCTCTTCCTCGACAGCATCGGGAAGCTTCATACCCTTGCGGCTAAAGAACTTGATGCCGTTGAACTCCGGCGGATTATGCGAAGCAGAGATGACGATGCCGCCGTCGAGCTCGTTTTGGACGGTGAGCAGCGCCACGGCCGGCGTAGGGATAACGCCGCAGCAATGCGGACGGCCGCCCTCTGCCATAATGCCAGCGGTCAGAGCACTCTCGAGCATGGTACCCGAAAGACGCGTGTCGCGGCCGATGCAGATGTCCGGGCCAAGGAACTTGGTCGCCGCGCGGCCCAGGCGAAACGCGAGGTCGCACGAGAGGTCGGCATTGGCGACGCCACGGACGCCGTCGGTACCGAAGATGTTCTGGGGCATAGGATCGCTCCTTCCCTAGCAGGCGATATACAACCGCCCACCCTAGTCGAAAAAGAAAAGCGGGACCCGCCGAGGAATCGGCAGGCCCCGCTTGTACATTGTATCTCGAAAGGAGATAAAACCTTAGCGCTTGGAGAACTGGGGAGCGCGGCGGGCCTTCTTGAGGCCGTACTTCTTGCGCTCGACCACGCGAGCATCGCGCGTAAGGAAACCGGCCTTCTTGAGGTCAGCACGGTAGTCGCCAGCGTTCAGAAGAGCGCGAGCGATGCCCAGGCGCAGAGCGCCGGACTGACCGGAGATGCCGCCGCCATCGCACAGAGCGATAACGTCGAACTGACCGGCGGTGTCGGTCACCTTGAAGGGAGCAAGGGCGTTCTCAACGAGCTGATGACGGCCGAAATACTGCTCGGCGTCACGCTTGTTGATGGTCACCTTGCCGGTGCCGGGGACGAGACGGACGCGGGCGACGGCGTTCTTACGACGGCCGGTACCCTGGTAGACAACGGTGTTCTCAGCCATCTTTAAGCCTCCAGCTCAATCTTCGTGGGGTTCTGGGCAGCATGCGGATGCTCGGCACCAGCGTAGACCTTAAGCTTGGTCATCTGGGCACGGCCGAGGGTGGTCTTGGGCAGCATACCGCGAACGGCGCGCTCGATGACCTTCTCCGGGTGCTTCTCCATAGCCTGGCGGAAGCTCTCAGCCTTGAGGCCGCCGTTGTAGCCGCTGTGGCGATAATAGGTCTTCGTGTCGGCCTTGTTACCGGTAAGCTGGACCTTATCGGCGTTGATGACGACAACGAAGTCGCCGCAGTCGCTGTTGGGCGTGAACTGGGGCTTGTTCTTACCGCGCAGGATCATTGCGATCTGGGTGGCAAGACGGCCCAGGACAGCACCATCGGCGTCGACGAGAACCCAGTTGCGCTGGACCTCGCCCTGCTTGGCGTAGTGAGTCGATTTCGAAATCACTTAGACTCCTCCATGTACAGTACGTGTTGTTACAGAGATTCACGGGGCTCTGCAAGTAACCCGTCCATATTACCCCGCTCGCCGTACGAGTCAACAGGTATTTTGGCTCCGACCAGAGTTTCTGCACATGTCATCCACGAGCCGTGATTTTTCCAACTCTTTAGCTGTTGTCATTTTTTGAGGGTTCGCCGTCGCTAGCGCTCAACGAACTCTTGGATTTCCGCGAGCAGGCGCTTTGCCTCCTGACGGCCCTGGATATACAGGTCCAAAAGCTTTGCCGGATCGTGCTCGACATGGCCGACCTCGACCGGCTTTTGCGGAGCGATGACCAGCGCGCGGCCCTCGCGCTCATACTTCCACAGGTGCATGCGCTGGAGGTTATAGCGGTCGTGGCGCGTCTCGATAGCCTCGAGCAGGTAGGGGTAGTCGGCATAGCGGGCGCGCGCGGCAGGCATAAACTCGTAGGGCTTTTTCTCGTACGAGCGGTCCTGGGTGACGATGACGACCGCACGGTCGAAGCCCGCCTCCTCGAGCACATGCTCGATAGGAACCGAATCGGCCACGCCGCCGTCGACGTATTTGTGCCCGTCGATCTCGACCGGCGGCGTCACCAGCGGCAGCGAGGTGGAGGCGCGCACAGCATCGAGGTCGAGCACGGCGCTTTTGACCGGCAGGTAGGCAGCGGTTCCAAACAGCATGTCCGTCGCGACGGCGTACATCTCGATGGGGCTCGCGTCGAACGCCTCGTTGTCAAAGGGATCCAGGCGGTCCTGGATATCGTTGAAGATAAAGTCGTAACCCACGATGGAGCCCGTGGATGCGAAGGATGCGGCACCCATGTAGCGGTTGTCATTGCAGAAGGTCAGGTTGATGCGATTGACGCGACCGATCTGGTGTGACTTGTAGTTGACGCCGTTGAGCGCACCGGCCGATACGCCGTACACCGCCGGAATTTCGACACCGGCCTCCATGAGGACGTCGAGCACGCCGGCGGTAAACTGCCCACGAAAACTGCCACCCTCCAAGACGAGCGCGACCTTGCCGGCGTTCTTTGCCTTATCTTCTGCAGTCATATCGACCTCCTGCGATTGCGTTTTGGCTTTCTTCTACCCAGTTTTGGGATGGAGGGCGCGCAGGTTTTTCGAGGCGGCAGGTGAAGCGGAAAGTGTGTCCCAGTTTGAGGCGGGATTACGGGATGCGCTTTCCGCTTGGACCGCCGTTGGGAAAGCGCGACCCGTTCTGAGCGCGGATTCCGGGATGAACTTTCCGCTTGAGGCGTCTTCCGGAAAATGAATCCCATTCCGAGCGTCGATTCCGGGATGCAGTTTCCGCTTGAAACGTCATCCGGAAACCGCATCCCAGTCTGAGCCGGAATTCTGGGATGGATTTTCCGCCTGGGGCGACGTTGATGCGGGGCATGGCAGGCTGCAGTCCGATCGGCATCGAATCTATATCCAGTCGAGGCTTTGCGCGGAGAATCCGCGTATTTGCTTCGCAAATCCGCACCGGCTTCGGCCGCCTGCCGGCGTCCTCGCCCGCTCGCTACAAACGCTTCGCGTTTGCTTAACGCTCGCGCCCTGCATAGAGTTCGATTCTCCGCGGTATCTGTAAGTAATAAAAAGGCAGGTAGAGACACTTCTCTACCTGCCTGTAACTATTGGTGGAGGCGCGGAGAATCGAACTCCGGTCCACGAAAGCCCCCTGATTGGCATCTCCAAGCTCAGTCGCTGGTTTAGTCTCGGACGCTTTGCGCGCAGCGACACGCTCGCGGTGTCCTAACCGGTTCGGTCTTAGCCTGCGCCATACCGATTACGTGCGCAGGAGCATTCCCCTAAAATGACGTCGCGCCGGTGTCGGGGAAATCACCGGGTTGACGCGCCGCTATAAATTAAGCAGCGAGAGCCATAGGCTCAAAAGAAGAGTTGTTGTCAATTCAATTTGACGGTACCCCTGTTTAACGAGGCGAGGAGACCTCGGCTTGCTTCCTCTCTCAGAGCTATCGTGTCGAAACCAGTCGCCCCCGAATGTCGGGAAAGTCTGAATGGTATCGGGCCTGCAAACACCCGATAACCGTCGACTTTTCAAGGAACATACGGGGCGAGCCCCGCTTGTGGAGTGTTATCTTACCACGTTCTGAAAGCGGACAGCTGTTCTATGCACGAGCTGTGAAGACCCCAATGTGCGCCGCACTTCGCACTTTTGTTACCGATCGCGTCACGTATATTTTCGCCAAGCAAAATTGACCCGTCGAAAGGACCGTTATGGATACCAAGCAGCAACTCGTCGATGCCCTCGCAGGCCTGGGCTCAACCATTACCGAAGCTATGGATGTCATCGAGGGCTTTGTCCCCTGCGGACATCCCGCCCTCACGGTATCGAACGCACTCGTCGCGCTGGACGTTGACGATGATGCAGCTCTCGCCCAGCAGCTTGAGACCGTCGAGGGCTTTATCGACCACGTGAGTGAGAACCGCGGCGTGGCCGCCTACCACGGTATCGAGGTCGAGCTCGCGGGTCCCAAGGTCGATCTGTTCGCAGCAATCCGCGAGGTAGGCGCCCTTATGCAGACCGCAGGCGTCAAGAACACCCAGGTCAACGAGTGGGTCTACCGCAGTCTGGCAGCACTCGACAGCTCCGACGAAAAGGCAGCCGAGCAGCTCGCAGAAAGTCCCGCCATCAAGGCCGAGCTTTTGTAAATAGCAGACGCGGGCCCCTTGGCGCATCGTCGTCCAAGAGGCCCGCAAACAGTTCGCGTCAACCGATTGCCGCGCCGCCGCATTCGGCCAAGGCAAGAATCGGCATCATTTGACGAGGTGTCTTTGCTGCAAGATCGGCATGTTCGAGCAGTTTTCGATCGTTGGTCACCAAGTAATCGACCTGGGCGCGTTTGCATGCGGCGAGTACCAAGTTGTCCTCGTAATCGCGATGGAGCGCTAAGTATTTGTCGGCCAGCCAAAGGTCCGACGCATCTGCACCCACGGCCGTGGCGTTTTCGGTCATGTTCCGAACAAACGCCAGCGCCGCATCGCCAATCGCGCGGGCAGAAGCCTCGCCGAGCGCTCCCCCGCTGGCAAGAACGCTGCGCTTCAGTTCGTGCTGTACAACATACAGTACGTCCTTGGCGATATGCACCGGAAAGAACAGCAATGCCCCCGCCTCCGTCGCCCGCCCAATAAACGCACGCGCGGCAAGCGACTCGGCATGGTCGGCGCAAAACGAATCAACCCATACGTTGGCATCCAAATGCAAAAGGCCTGCGCCCGGACGACACCGATGCCGTCTGGGCGCAGGCCAGATAACGTGGGTGAACACGTCTGTTAACGCAGATATGCCTTGGCGTTGCCCAGGCTGTAGGCGATCGTTGAGCCGTTGTGCAGCAGTGACGACGTCTGCGGAGTGATCATGCCGGTAATGCCCAGCGCCAGGAGCGCCGAGTTGGTGAGCATCACCTTGGAATACGAACTCGTCAGACGATCGATAAGCCCCTGACTCATACGGCGCAGGCGCACGATCGCGGCAAGATCCGTATCGGTCAGGATGATGTCGGCAACCTCCTTGGCGATGTCGCTTCCGCCACCCATCGCCAAGCCCACGTCGGCCAAACCGAGCGCCGGCGAATCGTTGACACCGTCGCCCACCATGGCAACGTGGCGCCCCTCGCCCTTAATGCGCTCCACATACGCGTACTTGTCCTCGGGCAGCAGCTCGGCCTTAAACTCGTCGACCCCTGCCTCGCGAGCAATGCGCTCGGCCGTGCGCTCCGAGTCGCCCGTGAGCATAACGACATGCTTAACGCCCAACGCGTGCAGGTCGGCGATGGCCTCACGGACCCCGGCCTTGAGCGGATCCTCGATGCCGAGCACGCCGACGACCTTCCCATCGACCGCCAGATACAGCGGCGACAGGCCCTGCATCTGGGACTCAATGCGCTCCTTAATGTCGGAATCGAGCTGCGCGCTCTCGTCCTCAAACACAAAGTGTGCCGAGCCGATAATCGCGCGACGCCCTTCGATGGACGAAGCAATACCATGTGCCACGATGTACTCGACCGCAGCATGGCGCTCGCGGTGCTCGAGCCCGCGCTCGCGGGCGGCGTTGACCACGGCACGCGCCACAGGATGCGGGAAATGCTCCTCCAGGCAGGCAGAAAGGCGAAGGACCTCGTCCTCGCTCCAGCCGTCGGTCGTGAGCACGCAAGCTAGGCGCGGCTGGGCCTCGGTCAGCGTACCGGTCTTGTCAAAGACAATGGTATCGGCCTTGGCAAACGACTCAAAGTACTTAGCGCCCTTGACCATAACACCCATCTTGGCAGCGTCGCTCATGGCAGTCATGACGGCGACGGAACCCGTGAGCTTGAGTGCGCACGAGTAGTCGACCATCAGCGCCGCCGAGGTCTTGATAAGGCTGCGCGTGGTGAGCGCAACCAGGCCCGCGAGCAGGAAGTTCCACGGGACGATCTTGTTGGCGAGGTCCTCCATATGCGACTGGCCCTCGGATTTGAGCGAGTCGGCCGTCTGCACGAGCGAGACGATCGAGCGCAGTTTGGTCTGCGCCGTGTTGGCGCGCACGCGCACCAAGATGCTGCCGTCTTCCACGACGGTACCGGCGAACACGTCGTCGCCCACGCTGCGCTCAACGGCCAGCGGCTCGCCGGTCAGGGTCGCCTGGTTGACCATAGCGCTCCCCCGCTCGACGACACCGTCGATGCAAATGGACATGCCAGTGCGCACGGCTACCAAGTCGCCGGGCTCGAGCTCGGTGGCGGCAACGCTTACCTCGGTGTCACCGACCACTTTTTGTGCCTTATCGGGCACGTCGAGCAGCGAGTTGATGAGCTCGTTTTCGCTCATGGCGCGGGTGTAGTCCTCGAGCAGCTCGCCCACGTTGAGCAGGAACATTGTCTGGCCCGCGGTGTCGACATCACGCTTGACGAACGAAATGCCGATGGCCGAAGCGTCGAGCACGGGAACGGTCAGGCGCGGCTGCGCGAGCTCACGGAGGGCGGCACGCAAAAAGGCCATGTAACCGGCCACGACAAACACCGCACGCAGGGGCGTGGGCAAGAACCAGCGGCGCGCGTAGTGGGCGCCGACGAGTGTCGCCAGGTCCATAACGAGTTTGTGCTTGCGCGGCTCAAGCTGCATCACATAGCCCGACTTGGCATCGGCGATAGCTTGAGCATCGAGTGCGCCCAAGGCGTCGAGCACGCTCGCGCGACGTGGCTCGTCGTATTCGAGCGCCATC
Source organism: uncultured Collinsella sp. (assembly GCA_938036665.1). Classification (GTDB taxonomy): domain Bacteria; phylum Actinomycetota; class Coriobacteriia; order Coriobacteriales; family Coriobacteriaceae; genus Collinsella. The sequence continues at coordinate 18,538 of CALHWR010000032.1, forward strand.
TGGCCAATACGGCCATATACGCGCACCTTGTGCACGCCGTCGATATCGCCGCTGAGCTTAAGAAGTGCATCGAGATCGCTCTCTGGCACAGGACCCGCCAATTGAAGACGGGTCCTGCCGGGGATCTCGCTAATAATCGAGAATCTCATAGTTTGTGCCTGGGAGCGTTACTCGGCTGCCTCGTCAGCAGCGGCCTCGCTCTGGGTGATGTAAGCAGCCTCGGCAACCATGTCGTCAACATTAGCCTTGGCCTGCTCGACCATGTCCTGGTAGCCGTTCTTGATGCGCATGCCGCACGCGATACCCTGCACGCAGGCATTCTTTACCGGAGCGCTGGTAAGCAGCTTGATGCCGGCCGTGCCAAGCAGAAAACCGCCACCGACAAGCAGGGTATTGAACGTCGACTTCTTCATGTTGCTTCTCCCTTTTGCCGCATTGGACGCGGCATGGTGCTTCAGCACCCGAGTAAACAAGTTTGCTCGAGCACGCTTTTGAAATATCTCAATTTTATCTAACTATCTAGGTCAGCCATGGCTAACCTTTTGAAAATTAACGATGCGGAGTAACCGATTGTCAATGTGAGAAAGGGACTGTCCCTTTGCCCCTTCTTACAACTGCCAGGTAGCTGCTTCCTTTTGCAGCGCCACCATGCGGGCGAATTCTCCACCTGCCGCCTTGAGCTGCGCCGGAGTGCCCTGCTCGGCAACCACACCATCCTTGAGTACAACGATTTTGTCGGCATTTTCCACCGTACGCATACGGTGGGCAATAACGATAACCGTCTTACCTGCAAGCAGACGGGAGAGCGCCTGCTGAACCACGGTCTCGTTCTCCACATCCAAGCTCGCCGTCGCCTCGTCCAACAGCACGATAGGCGCGTCTTTGAGCAGCGCACGGGCGATAGAGATGCGCTGGCGCTCGCCGCCGGACAGCTTGGAGCCGTTCTCGCCAATCATAGTGTCATAGCCCTGCGGCATGCGTCTCACAAACTCGTCGCAGTTGGCGGCACGCGCGGCAGCAAGCACTTCCTCATCGGTGGCATCGCGACGCCCGAGGCGGATGTTTCCCATAACCGTGTCGTCAAAGAGCAGCACGTCTTGAAACACAATGGCGTAGTCGCGCAGCAGCACCTCGGGGTCCACGCTCGCAACATCCACGCCACCCACGGTGACCGTGCCTTCGGTGGCGTCCCAAAAGCGCGCGGCCAGGCGGCTCACCGTGGACTTACCGGAGCCCGAAGGACCGACCAGCGCCGTGACCTCGCCTTCCTTGGCGGTAAAGCTCACGTCGGTCAAGACCTTCTCGCCGGCACGGCCGTCCTCGCCCGCACCATAGCTAAATGCCACGTGATCGAACACCACGTCATGGCCCGCGGGCTCAAACTTCTCGCTGCCCCGCGCTATGGGCTCCCCCATGACGGAGCGCATGCGCTTGGCCGACGACTCAGCGGCAAACAGCTCGGTCATCAGCATCAGCGCCTGATCAAAGGGCGCATAGATGCGGCTCACCATAAGCAGGAAGGCAAACATCACCAAAAAGTCGACCTGGCCGGAGGCGACCATCGCGGCGCCCGTGACCAACGTAGTGGCAATCCCCAGGCGCAGGATGGCAAAAGCGGAATTGACCAAAAGCCCGCTAGCGAGCTCGCCTGTGGTGGTCTCGCGCTCCTCGGCGTCGATGACGGCGTTGAGTCCCTCGAGATAATGGGTCTCCTGGTTGGTAGCGCGAATCTCGCGCACACAGTCGAGTGTCTCCTGGATGGCCTCGGTGACCTTGACCTTCTCGGCGCGCACGCGGTCGAACACCGGGGCCATGGGGCCGCGCGTTAGATACAGCACGGCAAAGGCCACGGGCACGCTCCAAAACGCCGCAATCGCCAGCTGCCAGCAAAAGAACAGCGATGATATAAACACGATGGCGCTTGCGATGATGGCACCCCAGAGCTCTCCCAGCACATGGCTGTAGGCATGCTCCATGGTCTGAACGTCGCCCATGATGGTCTCGGTCAAATCGGCCAGATCACGACGACCAAAAAACGACAGCGGCAGTTTGCGCAAGCGCTCGGCAATCTCCATGCGCTGTTTGCCGCACTCCTCGTAAAAGATGCAGTACGTGTAATAGTACTGCTGCCAATTAGAGGCAAAGAGCAACACGAAAAAGACCAGGAGGCCGCCCACAATCGGCAGGGCATCCGGCAGGTCGGCACCGGTGGCGAGATGTTCGACAAAACCGGCCACGACCAGGAACAATAAGCCCATGCCGGCCATGGTAATGAGATTGGTGAGCGTGGTCCAGAAAATGCCGCGTTTTACGCCGGCGACGCCTTTATCGGATAGGAAATACTTCTTTTGGAATGAGGCGAACATTTAGGCCTCGCCTCCCTTCGCGGCGGCGACATCCGCGGCCGCAGCAGTGATCTTCCAGCTCGCGGCCTGTTCGTATTCGGCCCACATCTTGGCGTACAGGCCGTTTTGGGACAGCAGCTCGGCATGGGTGCCGGCCTCCTGCACACCACCCTGGTTGAGCACCACGATCTTGTTGGCCCCCACCACGGTCGAAAGCCGGTGCGCGATCATAATGACCGTGCGGCCCGCCGCCAATTTGCTAAAGGCGCGCTGGATGAGCGCCTCGTTCTCGGGGTCGGCAAAGGCTGTGGCCTCGTCGAGCACCACGATGGGCGTGTCCTTAAGAATTGCGCGGGCGAGCGACACGCGCTGGACCTCACCGCCCGAAAGGTACGCCCCGCCGGCGCCGAGCATGGTGTCGATGCCCTGCGGGAGCTTGGCCACGATATCGTCGCACTGGGCCGCGGAGAGGGCCGCGCGCACTTCGTCGTCAGTGGCCCCAGGCTTGGAAGCGCGCACGTTATCGGCAAGTGTTTGGCGGAACAGCTGGTTGGTCTGAAACACAAAGGCGACCTGGTCCATGAGCTCATGCGGATCCATGTCGCGAACGTCTACGCCGCCCACAAGCACGCGACCCGAGGAAACATCCCAAAAACGCGGGATCAGGCTTGCGCAGGTTGACTTACCGCCGCCCGAGGGACCAACCAACGCAAGGGTGCTGCCTGCGGGAACGCTAAAGCTCACATGATCGACAGCAGGCGCTTCGGCACCCTCGTAGGTAAAGCTCACGTCCTCAAAGCGCACATCGCTGCCAGCAGGGTGCTTGGGCAGGGCGGGCACGGAGAGCTGCTTGGAATCCATAACGCTTCGGATGCGCGCCAGCGAATCGGCACTCATCTGAGACGCCTCGCCCACAAACATGAGCTTGGTCATGGCCGTCGGTACCACGGCCGAAAAGATTGCGTAAAACGTGAAGTTGGCCATAAAATGCGCGAAGTCCGTCTCGCCCGGCGCCAACAGCAACGCCACGGGCAACAGGAATGTCACAAGACCATTGAGCGCGGCAAGGTTGAGTACCTGCGGACCTCGGCAAAACGTGCCCGCATAGCTTTGTGCCATGTCGGCGTATTCGGCGATCGCGTCGTGGAACGCCTTAAAGGAATAGACCGTCTGCTGAAACACCTTGACCACGGGAATGCCGCGTACGTATTCGGTACCGGTCTTGTTCATCTTGACCAGCGCGCCCATGTAGGCCTTCATGAACTCGGCGCCCTTGCCGCTCATCATGGTGGCCATGGCGCCAAGCGAAATGGCCACCGAGATGAGGCATGCCGCGCCCAAGCGCCAATCGAGGGCGAAAAGCAGCACGAGCAAGCCCACGACCATGGCGGTGGCGCCGGCGATATCGGGTAGCATGTGTGCGAGCAAAGTCTCGGTGGAGGCGGCGCATCCGTCTACAACACGACGCAGCCCACCGGTGGCGTGCGTGTCAAAGTAGCCAAGCGGCAGCTTAAGCAGGTGCTCGCTCGTAGTCTTGCGGATATTGGACGCGCAGCGAAACGCAGACAGGTGCGTGCACATGAGCCCCACGAAATAGACCACGATGCTTGCCAGCGCAAACCCCACGGCCCACCAGCCATACGTCGCGATGTCGGCGGCCTCGCTCCAGTTGGGCGCCACGGCGACCAGGTCTCGCGCAACAAGCCAGATGCACACGTACGGACCAAAGCTCAGCAGCTGCGAGAACGCCGAGAGGGCCATGCCCAAATACGTTAGGAATTTACGGTCACCAGCACATGCAAGCAGCTCGCCGATGCCGCCACCTTCCTTTTTTGATCCCTTTGCCATGAGATTCCTTTCTAACAGCTTGAGAGTTAACCGTAAGAAACTTATCATGGGCGTGTTAGCCAAGGCACACAATTGGGCCAGGCGTGGACGTTTCCGCAAAGGAAGGGGACGCTTTTGAAAATGCGGCGGGCGGCAACCGATATAACCGAGCTCTACGCACCGCAGTTTGAGCAGTTTGGCTTGGAGTTCTCCGGCAAGGGCGCCTTCTTTACCGGTGAGGTGGCAAACGATCGGGCGCACGGACGCGCATGGATCATGCCCCTCTCCCCCACCTGCATCGTCATGGAGCATTTCATTACCCCGACGCACAACATGCACCTAGCCGAATACACGCCCGAACCGTACGCGTGCGCGAGCGAGGTCAGCGCGCCCACGCTCATGTGCATGCCCGAAGTCGGCATAACGCCTGCGAACCTCAAGCCGCTGCATGGGCCGTGGCCGAACAGCGCGGTCTGCAGCTTTGTCCAAGACAGCTGCGGCGAGGAGCTAAGCCCGCTGTTTGCAGGGCAACTCTACCACTCGCGCTCGGTCCTCTTTTTGCCCGGTTATTTTGACGAGTTGGAGCATCGCTATCCCGCCGAGTTCGCGGGGGTCTTTGAGGCGTTTGCCGAGTCGTGGCAAGAGGAGGCAGTGTCTGCCATCTGCCACACGCTGCGCCGGATTAACGAGGAACGCGCCCGCACCGTAGGCGGACACGTCTATATGCAAGGCATCGTGGAGACCATGGTCGCGGAGCTCGCCTGTTCGCGCGCGGCCCACAAGCAGGCACGGCAGGCGGCGGACACACGCGTCAGCATAACCATTGCCGAAGAAGCAATGGCAATGATTGAGCGCACGCTCGACACAGGCAGACGTGTGGGTATCAACGAGGTGGCCGAGAGGCTCTACACAAGCCGCTCCAAACTATGCGCCACCTTTAAGGCCCAAACTGGCGAATCCCTGGGCGCCTACATTCGCAGACGCCGTATGGAGCGAGCACAGGACCTTTTGGCCGATAGCTCGCTCACGATAGCGCAGGTCGCAGAGCGTCTAGGCTACCCTCAGCAGGCCGCCTTCGCCCAAGCCTTCAAGCAACACACCGACACCACCCCCACCACCTGGCGCTCCCAACATATATAAAGAATGAGGGCGCCATCGGCGCCCTCATTCACCAAATTCCATTCAGCCCTCCTGACCCGGAAGGCCGAGTC
>CALHWR010000033.1 GCA_938036665.1 uncultured Collinsella sp.
CTTGTCTGCACCGACAATGACACGCAACTCACGGCCTGCCTGGATGGCATATGTCGAGAGCACCGAGGGCGTGAAGGCCGCGCTTGAGGCCGGGGTCGACACAATCGAGCACGGCGCTCCGATGACGCCTGAGATTCTAGAGCTGTACCGCGGCGCCGCGGGAACACAGCTCGAGGGACGTGCGCCGAGTGTGACCTGCACGATTAGTCCGGCGCTGCCGTTTGTGTTGCTCGATCCGGAAAAGACCCATTCGACCGACACCCAAAAGAAGAACGGCGACATCGTGTGCTCGGGCATCATCGAGAGCGCCCGTGCCGCACTGGAAGCTGGCATTAAGGTGGGCCTGGGCACGGACTCAAGCTGCCCGTTCGTGACGCAGTACGACATGTGGCGTGAGGTTGCCTATTTTGCCAAGTATGTCGGTGTGAGCAACGCCTTCGCGCTGCATACGGCTACGCAAGTCAACGCCGAGCTGCTGGGGCTGGGCGGCGAGACCGGTACGATCGAGTGCGGCAAGGCCGCCGATATCCTGGTGACGCGCAAGAATCCGCTCGATGACCTGTGCGCTCTGCGTGAGCCGACGCATGTGATGTGTCGCGGTGATCTGGTACGCAAGCTCAAGGTGAAGCGTATTCCCGAGGTGGACGCCGAGCTCGACGCGATTATGGCCATGCCTGCCGAAGCGCTGGCCGAGGAGCTCGCCCGTGACGGCGTGGCATAGGTGTGACAAAGGGACGGCCCCTATGCCGCGTTCAAAAAAGCCGAGGTCTCAACACGAGGCCTCGGCTTTTATTTTTCCTATGGTGTAGCTGCTAGGAGCGCGTTTCCATCTTGGCGTGGCACTTGGGGCAGGTGACGCGGATCTTGCCCTTACCCTTGGGGACGGACAGCATCTGACCGCAGTTAGGGCACTTAAGGTAGGCCGTGGTCTTGCGGCCCTTCCACATCTTCTTGGCCGTTCGCTTGGCGCGCTCAAAGTCTTCCTTGCTGGTGCCGGCCGCGCGCGAGGCGTTGGCAGCCGCGGCGCCGCCACCCAAGCTGGCGACGAACTTACCTAGGCCGGGGACGTTTGCGGTCGCCGTGACAAAGGCATCGTTCTCCTTGCGGCGCGCGTCGATGTTTTTGGACAGACCGCGCAGCACGCCGAGCGCGATCACGGCGATGGCGATCCAGCTGAGCCGCTGGATACGGGCCATCGACCCGATCATCGCGATGATAATGCCTGCGAAGCCCAACACGACGGTGAGCTCATCGGCGCCGTTGCGACCCTTCATAAAGTCATTCATGCGAATTGCCTTTCGTTCGATATACTGCACGCCTTTATACCCGATTTAGAGCAAGGGGGACAGGTTAATCTGCACCAGTGTGGTGCAAGTGAACTGCATCCCATTTCTTGGACTTTGAAATTAAGGTTCGAGAAAAGGGAGGCATCGGAAATGCCCCGCAGGAAGAAGGCAAGATACGGTCGCGAGATGAGGGCACGCGCCGCCGACCTGTTCGAGGCCGGCCTCGGCTTCGAACTCGCGGCCAAGAGGCTCGACGTTCCCGCCCCGGCGGTGAGAAAATGGCTCTGCGCGTACCGGGCAACCGGGAGGAAGGGGCTGATCGGGATGGGCGAGAGCCGCAGGACCTACGACATGGAGACCAAGCTCGCCGTCGCGAGGGCCGTCGTGGACGAGGGGATGCCGCGGTCGGAGGCGATGGCCCGCTTCGGCATCGCCGCCGCCACATCGCTCGACCGCTGGTGCAGGCTGTACCGCGATGGCGGGCCGGAGGCGCTCGAGCC
>CALHWR010000034.1 GCA_938036665.1 uncultured Collinsella sp.
GTCACCTACGGCAAGCTCGCCGCTCGCCAGCCACACGCGCACATAGCCGATACCCGGCATCGCGCGCGTCGCCTCGATGGCGGCCTGTACCTTGCTGGCGTCGTAGCCAAACACCATGCCGCCCACCTTGTGGCCCGGCGCCACGCCATCGGTCTCGACACCGCGCGCCTCGGCCTTGGGCGTCGCGCGCACCACACCGTTATGCGTCAGATACATACCACAGCCTGCCGCCGAAGCATCGGCCTTGGCCTCGCGCAGCCAAACATCAACCGAAGGCATCGTTTTGCCATTCTCGAGCATCATTTCCCCTTTCACCGTCATTGAGTAGCCCATTATCTATTCCTCGACCGGCGTGAGCACCATGACGGCGCGTGTGTTGCTCAGCGACAGCGAGCGACAGGTCACAAGCGTTACGACCTTGGTTGCCGAAGCAGCACGATCGGTGGCATCGCTCGCCACGGCAGAGGCACCGTCGAGCATCTCGGACAGGTAGTTCTTGAGCCCGTCGTCGCCCTCAAAATTGGGTGTGCGCGCCTTGGCATACGTGTCCTCGACCACTTTGGTCGCCAGCGGACGCAGCTTATAGGTGGCGTCGCGCGTGATGTAATACACGTACTCTATGCTGTCGAACGTCGCCTGATCGGTCGTGTCCGAGATCACATTGAACATCGATCCGTCGTTCATGTGGTGACCATAGATCGTGGTCTGCTGGTCGACCATTCCCGGCGCGGTGTCATCACTATCCAAGAAAATGGCACCGGACGCGTTAGATGTACCGTCAAACAGCGTGTTGAGGTATTTGGAGTTGTTGTTGGTCTGCACCACGGGATAGTTGATGTTGGTGCCGGGCGCGTAAATCCAACCCACAACCTCGGGGTTTGTCTGGGCAAGCGCATTAAAGTCGATAATCGGCACGCCACTGGCGTCCTTATCGCTTACATATTGCTTCTCGATTTTCTGATACGAATCGCTCGCCTGCTTATAGCCAATCTGGGCATTAATAAAGATAGCGGCGGCGGCGACAATCAGGCCGATGCCCACGATGATGAGCAAGATGGGAATGATGGATCGGCGTTTCTTACGCGGCTGCTCGGCATAGTTGGACGGCGCGTCACTCAGCCGCCTCGTCGTCCGAGCCTGCTTCTTTGCCGTGCCATATGACGAAGGGCGATACGCAGCCGGCGTATCCTGGCGGCGATGGGACGTCGGCGTTACGGAACGCGGCGCGCGCGGCTGCTGAGGAGAGGATGTCCGACCCTGCTGTGCCGCATGGGCAGCACCCGGCTTCGACGGATCGGGAATCTGAGAAGCCTTGAATCGTTTTCCCTGATAATCGGACATGGCTCTCCTTATACTGCGGTGAAACGGCGGAACGCCTAGGCGTCGGCCATCTCCTGCTTCATCTTCTCGATAACCTTGCGGTACTCGGGGTCGCAAGCACCCAGAATCTGTGTGGCATAGATGGCGGCGTTCTTGGCACCGTTGATGGCAACGCAGGCCACGGGCACGCCCGAAGGCATCTGCACCATCGACAGCAGCGAATCCATACCGCCCAGGTCACTCGTCTTCATAGGTACGCCGATAACCGGCAGCGGCGTAAAGGCGGCCACGACACCACCCAGGTGAGCGGCCTTGCCGGCGGCGGCGATAATCACTTTGATACCGCGATCGGCAGCAGTCGAAGCCCACTCGTGGACCTTCGCCGGTGTGCGGTGTGCGCTCGCAATGACGAGCTCATAGGGCACACCGAGCGCCTCGAGCTCGGCGGTGCAGCCTTCCATAACACCCAGATCGGACTTGGAGCCCATGATGATCCCGACAACCGGCTTTTGATCTGCCATAAACAAAGACCTCCTGTTGAGAGCGGCGACGCGGCCAATCCGCGACCCTTAACTGCAAACAATTCAAGTATAGCCGCCGATGCCGATGTGTTCGGCGGGAGACGGAACGCTTTGCGAGATTAAGGCCGAAGGGTCGGAGCTTTCCGCCTACATTCAAAAAGCGTGCCC
>CALHWR010000035.1 GCA_938036665.1 uncultured Collinsella sp.
CGCCCTCGGCGACCAGCGAGACAATCTCGACATCGCCCGCGGTATCGCCCGCACCGATAAGCTCAAAGCCCAGCTGCGTAAACTGGCGTGAGCCACCGGCATTGCGCTGGCACTCGCGAACCACCGGCGCCTCGTAGCGCAGGCGCAAGGGCAGGTCGGCTGCGCGCATGCGGGTCGAAACCAGACGCACGATCGGCAGTGTGTTATCAGGACGAACCACCAGCAGGCGGCCGTCGTCATCAAAGAGCTTAAACGGCGTGTCCGCAATGCGGCCGCCTTCCTCGAGCGAGCCCTTGTCCTCGAGCAGCGGCGTCTCGACCGGCAGGTAATGATGCTCCCTGAAGCAGCCCTTCACCGTCAGCGCAATCTCCTCGCGCGCCTGAGCCTCCTCGGGCAATATGTCCCGGAATCCCCACGGTGTGGCCGTCATCTGGTGAGCCTCCTCTTGCTGTGTTTCATATAGAGCAGAAGACCGGCATAGCTCCGCCGGTCTTCTGGGTACTTTAGCATACTAGAGTGTTTGCGGGGAGAATCGTCCTCCTCGGCTCATAGCGTATTCATTTGGAAACATAGGGGAAAGCGCGTCCCGCCCGCCAGCCAAAAACTGGGATGCGGTTTCCGGTTGAGGTCCTCAGCGGAAAGTGTGTCCCATTCTGAGCGCCTGTTCTGGGACGTGCTTTCCGCCAGAAGCCTCAAGCGGAAAGCACGTCCCGTTTCTCAAAAAGCGTCAAACGCCAACTCGGCGCCCTGTCCCACTTAGGCGCCAATCGCGCGTCGGTACTCCGCCATAACCTGAGCGTCGGCTGCCGCGGGATTGGCGAAATAGCGCCCGTCATAGGTCTCGGCCGAAACAACTCCGCGATAGCCGCGCGCCACCAGCCTATCCAGGTCGGCGCGCATATCGCGGTCGCCGTCACCCCAGGCAAGATGCGTCGTGCCATCTGCCGCAACATCGACAAAATGCACGTGGGCGACATCATCGCCAAGCAGATCGAAGTAATCGTCGATGGTATCCCCCGCCACCGCCATGGCGCCCATATCCAGACACGCCTTAAGTGCCGGATGATCAACTGCCTCGATCATGCGCTTCGTATCGGCCGCCGAGTTCACGATCATCGACTCAACCGGCTGTAGGGCTTCGAGCACCAGTCGCACGCCGCGTTCTCCCGCATGCTCGGCAATCGCACGCAGCATCGAGGCGCTGCGACCCCACGCGTCCTCGATCGGCTCGTTCAAAAATGCCCAGCCGCTCGAGACCATGACCTGCTCGGCTCCAAGTTTCGCCGCGATATCCACAACGTTCTTAAAGTACGCGAGCGTGCGGGCACGCGCTTCATTCCCACGCGCCGCGATATTCCACGGCTTGGGGTTGTTCTGTTCGGGACAAAGCCCCACAATCCGAACTCCATACCGCTGCGACAGCTCCCGCACCTGCTCGAGCGAATCGTATCCATGGCAATCGACATACAGATGCATCGCCCCGGTCCAAAGCTCGCAACACGTGTAGCCCGAGGCCGCTGCCGAGGAAAAGAATTCCTCAAGGTCAAAATAGCGATGGCTGATATTCATGACGGCAAGCTGTGGATACTCCATCTTGTCCACCTTTCGGCAAAAGGGCGCCGCAGCACAGTGTGCGCGACGCCCCCTCTTACATTGTTTTAATTATGACGGATGCCCTACTGAACACCAAGCACTCCAAAGAACGCGCCGGCGATACTCACGAGTAGGATCACGAGCATGATGAGCAGCGGATTCATCTTCTTCTTGAGCATGAGATAGACGATTCCAAACAGTCCCATCGTGACAAAGCCCGGGAAGATTCCGTTGAGCAGCTCGGCGAGCGTCTGAGCGCCATCGCCCGCGCCGACCATGAGCGGAATGTCCACGGTGACCATCTCCATGGTCATAGCACCGATCACCATGGCGCCCATGATAGAGGCCATCTTGACGATCGTGTCCATAATGCCCGATTCCTGGACCTTGCTGATCATGTCCGAGCCAAAGCGATATCCCACAAACGTCAGCAGGTAACGGATGATGTAGTGAGGGACGTTGAACACGAGCAGGAACAAAATCGGGCCAAGAATAGAGCCCTGCAGCGCCAGCGACGTGCCGACACCCGTTGCCAAAATTCGCAGCGTGCCCCAGTAGAAGGCATCGCCCACGCCGGACAGCGGTCCCATCAAAGCAAGCTTGACATTAGAGATCGCGCTCGTGTCAAAGCTATCGTCAGTAGCGTTGACCTCTTCCATTGCGGCAGCAATGGACATGGGGAGCGTCGAGATGTACGGCGTGACGTTATAGAGCTCCATATGGCGCTTGAGTGCGGCCTTAAAGTCTGCATCCTGCGGATACAGCTTGCGAAGGATCGGCATAAGGGCCCACATAAAGCCGATATGGCCCATACGCTCGTAGTTCCAGGAATGCTCATAGGGAATCGAGCGCCAGAACAGCTTCTTAAGGTCTGCGCGGGAAATCAGCCCGTCATAAGAAGACTCAAACTTAAAACTCATCGAACCCACTCCCAATCGCAGGATCCTCGGTTGCCACTGCGGGCTGCTCCGCCTTTTTCTTCTCGCCCAAAACCGTCATCGCGACGACGATGATCGCGGCAAAGATCGCCACGCCCGTCGTGCTAATGCCAAAGTAGGCGACGAGGAAGAAGCCGGCAAAGAAGAACGGAGCCACCGTTTTGTTCATAATCATCTGCGCCAGCATCGCAAAGCCGAGTGCGGGCAAGAAGGCGGCGGCGACATCCATGCCGGTCTGAACGAAATCGGGGATGATGTTGAGCAGGCTGGCGACGGCATCGGCGCCAAAGAAGAATGCCAGGGGAATAATCAGCAGGCCGCACCAGCTCTGCGCATAACCCGCGATAAGCATGTTGCGCGTGATGGCCTTGGTGTCTCCGTCCTCGACGTTTTTGTCGATACGGTGCACCAGCAGCAGCATCACCGGCTGGCCCAGGGCGGTATCGAGCGCCAGGACGATCGTTGCGATGGGAATGCCCAGGGTCAGGGCCGCCGAAGCGTCCGCACCGGCCTGCATGGCAAGCGACACGCCCAGGATGGTTCCGGAAATCGTATCGGGCGGGTTATACGCACCGACCGAGATGGCGCCGACCATGGCAAGCTCCATCGTGGCGCCCATGATCGTGCCGGTCACCATGTCGCCCATGACAAGGCCAACCAGAGGTCCGAGCACGATCGGGCGCTGGAGGTAGCTCGTGCCCGTCAGCCACTCGGAATAACCCAAAAGGGCAATAAGGAAAATCAGGATTGTCTTGATAACCATGATGGCCCCTAACCGATGACCTTCGCGGCGTCAGTCTTCGCATCTGCCGGAATCATCTGAATGAACAGCTCGTAGCCCTCGCCGAGCAGCTCTTTGACGTATGCCTCGTTTTCGGGCGTGAGAAATACGCTGGTCGAGACCTGGCGGGCATCCTCGCTAAAGGCAACATTGCCGAGGTTGATCTTCTTGACGCCCATCGCCTTGGCGACGGCACCGGCCTGCTGGATCGTCTCGCAAACCACGAAGAGCTTGTACTTATCGGTCACACCGCTCTGGAGCGCCTTGACGGCATCCTCGGTGTTTTTGACGACGACCTTGCAGCCCTCCGGCTTTGCAAGGGACAGGGCCTGCAGACGAAGCTTGTCATTGAGGACCGTGTCGCTCACCAACAGGATGCAGTCGGCACCCAGAGCCGAGGTCCAACTAACGGCAACCTGGCCGTGCAGCAGTCGATAATCTACACGAATCATCTGAATCATGATGTGCTCCTAACGATTAAAACTCATCGAGTTCGGCCTGCCCCAGCAGGTCGTTGACGTACTTGACCTTAGTGTCGTCCGCCTCCACGATTTGACGAATGGCCTCGTCGATCGGAGTGGAATCGGGTACGAACAGCAGCTGAATAAGGAGCGGCAGGTTCATATTGGTCACGAGGTGCGTGTTAGGGCGCGTCTGGACGATCTTGGTGAACTCGTTGTTGACACTGCCGCCAAAGAGGTCGGTGCAAACGACGACCTCATCGTCCGCGGCAAAGTCGTCCAGAATCGCCGCAGCCTCCTTGACCAGGTCCTCGTTTCCGTCGACATACATAGACAGCGCATGGACGTTTTCGCGCTCGCCGGAAAGCAGGCCGATGCTCTCGACGATTCCAGACGCGAAATGAGCATGGGACGCCACGATAAACTGCCTCATTCGATTCCCCTTTCTTGCGAATTTCGGCATAAAAATGCCCGGACGCATGCGCCCGGGCAGGGTGCTTCTTGATCAGTAGCTAATTTGTCGCCGATTAGTAATCGAACTGGTGATAGTAGCGACGGTAGTTGAGGTTGTGCTTGGTGACCGTCTCGTAGTAAGCGGCAAGGCGATCGGTGATCAGCGAGGAGAGGATCCACGGAGACACGATGACGCGGAACTCGTCGTCAAGGCCGGGGATCGCGAACTCGGCGGTGTCGA
>CALHWR010000036.1 GCA_938036665.1 uncultured Collinsella sp.
GGCACCGAGCCGTCATCGAGATTGAAGAAGGGGGAGGCCTCGCGGCCTCCTCCTTCTTTGCGTTTGCGGGGCGTGAATGACTCAATTACACCAGACGATCTTGTTGTTTTCGGTATTGAGCCTTTATTTAAAGAAAATAAATCGTATAACAAGGGCAACTGCTATGGCCGCAATGATCATAAGCAGGATTGTCAGCTGATGCTGCTTGCGTCGTTTACTTGACGAAACGAAGATTGATTTTCCCTGTTTTGGAGTCTCGAGATAGCGAGCCGAATGCGTCAAGGTTTGCTTGGGTCGAGGCCCTCTTTGTTGATGAGCGGCGGATGCTTTCATCGGCTCATCACTAGCTGCGCTGTTTTTAGATAATGGTGCGTCTTTCAGATATACAGGGTCTCCCGAGGCAACGCCCATATGTTTACGTCCCGTTTGGGCTTCTTCGAGCGTTTGATATCGGTTTCTTGTCACATATTTGGGCTCTGGGTCATTGATGGGCTCTTGCGAGATGTGGGGGCGATGGAACCGTGGCGGCTGCGTAGAAGTATCTTCGCCCTGCGTCGGCATAAACATATTGTTCTGGTTTTGGTCGTCCATGATGCCCTTTAGCTCGTTACCAACAACGTGTACGCGCTCATTGTAAGCCCCTTGTTATTTGTAGCTGCGAACATACTTGTTATTTAAGCTCTGGCTCAAAGAACCTTAACCTTACTAAAACCTGAGTCATACACGCTTAGATATGCTTATAGTACTGGACTCAAAAAACTTTATAGTCGATGTATATATGAGCACTGGGTGGGCATATATAAGAGCGTCAAAAGAAGTCCCAGTCACCTAGAAGATGGCTCGGCAGTCCTTAAAAGGAGTGGTAAACATGGCAAGCATGGTTCCTTATCGTTCGGTTTTTGGCGTTCGTCCTTCTGCTAGCTCGCTGTTCGATTTGTTTGATGATATGACCGATCTTGCAAACAACTCGATTGCTTCCAAGGCGTTCCCCGTTGACGTTGAGGACAAGGGCGATGGTTATGAGGTCAAGGCCTATCTGACCGGCGTCGCTAAGGATGATATCGACGTTGAGCTTAACGAGGGCCGCCTGTCGATTAGCGTGAACGTTGTGGAGGACGAGGAGAACGAGGGCAAGAACTTCCTGCAGAAGGAGTTTAGCTCGTACAGCGCGACGCGCGGCGTGTATCTAAAGGACGCTTCGAGCGAGGGCCTCTCGGCTAAGTACGCTGACGGCATCCTGACCGTTACGGTTCCCAAGATCGTCGAGAAGAAGAACGTTACGAAGATCTCCATCGACTAACTTCGTTGGTGTTCTGCGCTATTAAAAGACAGCAAAAGGGGCTGGGAAGCGATTCTCGGCCCCTTTTGCTGTCTAGGACAGTCTATTGAATGGTTGCCGGCTGATACTGACTCGCAGGGCGTATCGAGAGTTTTCGCGATCCTTGGAGAAGGGTTGCGGAGCTGCCGACCTCGTCATCCAGGGTTGCGGCCAGAGCTTTGGCATAGCTTTTAACGGTAAGGCTCGGACGATTGTTATCTTGGCTGATATGCATGGCAATGAGCTGTTCGGTGCGATCGGTAACAAGTTCGCGCGCGGCTTCGGCGGCTTGACCATTGGAGAGGTGTCCCCTTGCAGACAGGATGCGCTCCTGAAGAAAGCGGGGATATTCTCCCTCGCGCAGCATGGCCACATCGTGGTTGCTTTCGAGCGCGAGGACTCGACAATCTTTGAGGGTGTTCATGGCTTGGCTCGATAGCTCTCCGGTGTCGGTGGCAAACCCAATGGAATCATCGAGAGCATTGAATCGATAGCCGACCGGATTGATGACATCGTGTGATGTTGAGTAGGTTTGCACGTGGATGCCGGCAATGGATAGGGCGTCACCGGGATCGAATTCCTCGACAAGCAAATGCGAAAGATTTTCTTTGCTCGAAAGAGTGCCCCTGCTGGCAAAGAGGGGGCCGTGCCAGTGCTTGCACCAGACATCGAGGCCCTTGATGTGATCGCTATGCTCATGAGTAATGAGAAGAGCCGAGACGTTGTCTGCCGAGAGCCCCAGTTCTGCCATGCGCTTTAATGTCTCGCGGCGAGACAGTCCGTCATCGACCATAATGAGCCCCTGCGGGCCCTCGATGAGTGCGCAGTTGCCTTTAGAGCCACTGCCGAGGATATGAAGGTGCAGGCGAGACATAAGATTCCAAAGGATACAATGGGTGCGAACGAATAGAGGAGGAAGCAAATGCCAACGGTATCTCAGCATTATGGACACCATGCTGCATCGTGGGCTGATGATAAAGCCTTGGCAACGCGGCAGACGGCTGCCCCCGTGGTGCTCATGGTATCAGGTGGTGCGGACTCGACGGCTTTGCTCCTTATGGCGTGCACATCAAAGTTGGATATTCTGGATGGGCGTGGTGTGGCCCCCATCGCGCGCGAGCGACTGCACGTGCTGCATGTGAACCATCATCTGCGCGGGGAGGCATCCGATGGCGACGAGGCCTTCGTGCGTGAGCTCTGCGCGCAATATGGTCTACCGCTGTGTGTTGAGCATGCCTATTTTGATGATGAATCGGGCAATATCGAGGCGGCTGCCCGCGAGGTGCGCTATGCCGCGGCGCGAAGGTATGTTCGCGAGCTCTGCGCCCAGACGGGGGCACCGCGAACGGCGGCTCGTATCTGCACCGCGCACACGTCTTCGGATCGCGCGGAAACGTTTTTGATGAACGCGATTAAGGGTTCGGGGCCCGCTGGTCTATCGAGCATACCTCGCCGGAGGAATATCGTGGTGCGTCCCTTGCTCGACCTGACTCATGATGAGCTCGTAGGCTATCTGCAGGTGCATGGTCAACCGTGGCGTGAAGATGAAAGCAACGAGGACGTTTCGTACTTGCGCAACTATGTGCGCCATCGGGTGATGCCGGTGGTGGCGCAGCGCAACGCGAGCGTCTGTAAGACGATTGGCGCCGCCTGCGAGATCTTAGGCGATGAGGATGCCTTTCTTTCCCAGCTTTCCGCACAGGCGTTCCGAAGCTGCCTGCGTAAGGAGGCGGCGGGTGCACTGGTCCTTGACGCTCGTCGACTGGCCGCGGCTGAGGTGGTAATCGCGCGGCGCATCGTGAGACTGGCGATTAAACGCATCGATCCGGACGCTCGTCCAGAGATGCGACATGTGGAGCGAGTCCTTTCCTGCGTTGCCGAGGGCGCCGGCTCGGTCACGCTTCCGGCGGGGATTGACGCACGCATTGAGTTTGGCATGCTGGCGTTTAAGGCGCCGGTGGCTCGCGAGGGCCTGGTCGCGGACTGGGTTACCGTACCCGGTCGTTTGCCGTTGGGCGGGGGACGTGTGCTGGTCGCAGAGCCGATGGCCGTTGAACCGGGATGCGATATCGTGCGCCGCGCCCGTGAGCTTGCGGCTGCCGGGGAAGTGACAGCTTTGGTAGACGCGGCTGCCCTGGGTTTTGCCGACAGCGATAGTGAGCGGATCCTGGCGGGCTCGCGTGGCGAGATCCCTGCCGAGGCGCGATTGGCGCGCCTGTGGGTGGACGGTCCCGCACCGGGAGATGTGATGTGCCCGTTGGGGATGAACGGCCGAAGCAAGAAAGTGTCAGACCTGCTGAACGAGGCTCGTATTCCCGTTTCTGAGCGCGCAGGCGTTCCTGTGGTGAGAACGGCTCCGGGAGGTGCCGTGGTATGGGTCGCCGGAGTTCGCGCGGACGAGCGTTTTAAGTGCACGGCCGCAACGCGCGTGGCATATCTGCTCCGCGTGGTCGATGCGGAATAGCGTCCCACGCCAGCTATTCTGTGCGACGTTGACGGTATTCCCGCGCTGATGGCGTACGGGCTGGAAAATATACCCCGTGCGCTGCTAGAATGTGAAGTTCGCGTCCATACGGCGGTGTGTGGGCGATAAGCACAAGAAAGGGTTGTCATGGCTTCTCAACATCCGGATATCGAGAAGGTTCTGTTTACGCAGGAGGATATCGACGGTATCGTCTCTCGCCTAGGCGAGCAGATTACTCGCGACTACGCGGGTAAGGATCTGGTGCTGATTGCGGTCCTGCGCGGCGCCGTGGTCTTTATGGGCGACCTGATGCGCAAGATCGAGCTGCCGACCAACATCGATTTCATGGCCGTTTCGAGCTATGGCGACGGTGTGAAGTCCTCGGGCATCGTGCGTATCATTAAGGACCTGGATATCGACATCCGCGGTCGCGACGTGCTGATCGTCGAGGACATTCTGGACTCGGGCCTGACGCTCAAGTATCTGATGAAGAACCTCGAGAGCCGCAAGCCCGCTTCGCTGGAGGTTGCCGCCTTCCTGTGGAAGGACGTTGAGGACCGTACCTCGGCCGTCACGCCCAAGTATGTTGGAACCCATTGCCCCGATGCCTTTGTGGTGGGCTACGGCCTCGACTATGCCGAGCGCTATCGTAACCTTCCGTATCTGGGCATTTTGAAACCGGAGGTTTATTCGTAAGATGCCCGACGACCGTAACGATAACAATTCCCAGACTCCCCGGGAGCCTAAGATCCCGGGGATGCCCGGAGGCAAGAAGCCCACGCGTACGGGCTGGCTGTATTTTATTTTGGCTTGCGCGCTTCTGGGCTACGCCTTCTTTAACATGGGCTCCGGCTTTGCCAATTCCAGCAATACCGTAAAGCTCGCGACGAGCGAGATGGTTAACGCCATTAAGCAGGATCGCGTCGAAGATTTGACCTATACGGTTCAAGACGGAAGCGTGGCGGGTCATTACTGGAAGACGAAAAAGGACAAGGGTGACACGAGCGAGCTCAAGAGCTTCTCCTCGACCTATGTCGGCTCCGATTCGCTTGCCGAGCTTATGGCGGAGCACCCCGATACCAAGTACATCGTCAACACCAATGACCCCGATTTTTGGGGCGACTTGGCGATGAGCGTGCTTCCGACGATCGCCCTGATCGCCATCATGTTCTACTTTATGCGCCAGATGATGGGCGCCAACAACAGGAACATGCAGTTTGGCAAGACCAACGCCAAGACCAACGAGGCAACGCGCCCCAAGGTCAAGTTTGAGGATGTTGCCGGTGTGGACGAGGCAGTCGAGGAGCTCGAGGAGATTCGCGACTTTTTGAGCGATCCGGACCGCTATCGCAAGCTGGGCGCCAAGATTCCGCGCGGCGTGTTGCTGGTTGGCCCTCCGGGTACCGGTAAAACCCTGCTGGCCAAGGCCGTCGCCGGCGAGGCGGGCGTGCCGTTCTACGCCATCTCCGGCTCTGACTTCGTCGAGATGTACGTCGGCGTCGGCGCATCCCGTGTGCGCGACCTCTTCGACAAGGCAAAAAAGACCATGCCCTGCATCATCTTCATTGATGAGATCGATGCTGTGGGCCGTCAGCGCGG
>CALHWR010000037.1 GCA_938036665.1 uncultured Collinsella sp.
ACTTGAAAAGTGCGAACATAAAAACAGTTTCATCAATATTCTCCTTTATATATAAGATCTAATTTGTTGAACTAAGCCGTGTATACCATACTCTCCAATGAAAGAACGCCCTGATATAGCGAAATATTGCCGTTTTCCTGCATACGTGCGTACGCACTCCACAGGAATTCTAAGGGGCCTGCCCCCTTAGCACGCGGACTTTGGAACAAAGTCTAGTGTGCTACGCCTTGCCAGAGGTGTACTGGCTCCCGGTACGCACGTACGCAGCAATTGCCATCAATGCGCCATATAGGTGGCGATCAAGTTCGCACAAAGCGAACTTGATTCCTCAAAGCAAAAGGCAGGATACCACCGTCATAGTGATACCCTGCCTTTGCTCGTTTAACGCTCTGTGTAGTCCTTCCGCAGAATTTCCGATAAACAAAAAACGTACCCGAACCCTTTCTCGTAAAGAATCGGGTTCGAGTACGAACTGAATACTGGAGCAATATAAAACCACCACAAAGGTGCCTGTCCCCTTTGTGGCGGTTTTGGCCTAGAGCTAGAGCGTGTGGCCGTAGGCGTTGGCGGCCTTGATGGCGGCGGCGAACTTTTCGTCGGTGAAAGGCTCGGGATTGCCTTGCTTCCACTCGTTGGTGGCGTGTGCGAACTCGCACAGGGCAGGGATATCGGCCTCGGAAAGCCCGACCTGTTCAAGCGTCACGGGCAGCCCCATCTGCTTGTTAAAGTCGGCGTAGCGCTCAAGGTTCTTGGTATCGCCCGTATAGGCAAACAGCACGAGCACGCCCAGGCTCACGACCTCGCCGTGCAGGTAGGAGCCCTCGCGCGGAATGCTGCAGGAAGCGTTGTAGAACGCGTGCGCCACGCTCGAGTTGTAGTAGTAATCGTTTTGGTTGGTCAGGTTCGAGACATAGCCCGTGTTGACCACGATATCGAGCGCGATCTGCTTGACGGCTTCGGTCGACAGGTTCTGGCGAACGTCCTCAAGACCCTGGACGCCAAAGGTAAACAGCGGCTCGGAGCAGGTGTGGGCGAGTGCTAGGCCAAGGCCTGCCGTGTGCTCCAGGTTGCCGGCGCTCGTGGCGTACTCGACCTCGGGCTGCTTGGACAGGGCATCGCCCACGCCCGCCCAGAAGTACTCCGCCGGAGCCTCGGCGATGATCTTGGGGTTGATGAAGATGTGCGCGGGGCGGTTGGGGTACGAATAGCCCTCGAGCGAGCCGTCGTCGTTGTAGACAACGGCAATGGCGGTCGCGGCCGAGCAGTTGGAGCAGATCGTCGGTACCGTAAAGACGATCTTCTTGAGCTCGATGGCCGCCGTCTTGACGGTGTCGAGCGCTTTGCCGCCGCCGCATGCGATGAGCACGTCGGCTTCCTGGCAGGCAGGGGAGTTCACGACCTTGGCGATATTGGCACGCGTACTGTTGGTGCCATAGACGCGCGTCTCCAGAACCTCGACATCGGTACCTTCAAGCGCCGCCGCGATACCCGGCAGCGCCGCAGCCAGGGCTCGCTTGCCGCCAATGATGGCGACCTTGGTCGCTCCGTACTCTGCTAGTGCGGCGGGCAGCTCGATAAAGCAATCCTCGCCAACGGTGTAGTCGCTCATTCCGATCGTGCGCATAGCAACCTTCTTTCGTTCGATAAAGTGCTTACAGGTATTTTGCTCCAGGAGAAAGTCCACGGCCGCAAGAAATTTCGAACGTATAAAACCAGTGTTGAGGGTTTTTCGCTGGCGCGGAACGTGCTAGCATACTCCGCATAAGCGTTGATGGGGACGAGTAGTCGGCCGTCCGCATGCTACAGAGAGCGGGGAGCGCTGAGAACCCGTGCATGCGACCGATGAAAATCACCCCGGAGCTGCGGTCCCAACGGACGTGCCGCGCAGGTTCGTCTTAGTAGATATCGCCGAGATGGTCGTCGATACAGGCCAGCCGAGTAACGGATGCGAGCGCGCGAATACGCGGGCGAGGGCATCTAAGCTGGGTGGTTAAGCGAAGAGCTTTTGCGGGCGTACAGTCCGTTTTGCGGCGCTTCGTCCCAGCTTGTAGGGACGGGCGCTTTTTTGGTGCCCAGAGGGCGTGCGCGCCCATGACATGAAAGGGGTACCGTGGCAAACGAGTACAAGCAGACGATGAATCTGCCTAAAACCGGATTTCCCATGCGTGCCGGTCTTTCCAAGTCCGAGCCCAAGCGACTCAAGGACTGGCAGGACAACAAGGTCTACGAGCAGGTTCTGAAGAAGAACGAGGGTCACAAGAAGTTCGTGCTGCACGACGGCCCTCCGTACGCCAACGGTCCGATCCACATCGGCCACGCCATGAATAAGATCTCCAAGGACATGATCAACCGCTACTGGATGATGCAGGGCTATGAGGTTCCCTACGTCCCCGGTTGGGACTGCCATGGCCAGCCGATCGAGCACAAGGTCGAGGAGAAGCTCGGCACCGAGAAGTTCAACCAGACCTCCACGGCTAAGATCCGCGAGCTCTGCAACAAGTTCGCTGTCGAGAACATCGAGCTGCAGAAGGCCGGCTTCCGTCGCCTGGGCGTGCTCGGCGACTGGGACAACCCCTATCTGACGCTCTATCACCAGCATGATGCCGCCGACATCGAGGTCTTCAAGGCCATGTTCGATAAGGGCATGATCTATCGCGGACACAAGCCGGTTCACTGGTGCAAGCATTGCCACACCGCACTCGCCGAGGCCGAGATCGAGTACTCCGATGAGACGAGTCCCTCCATCTTTGTTCGCTTTGAGATGACCTCCAAGCCCGCCGGCCTCGAGAACTTCGACGGCCCGGTCGACTTCATCATCTGGACGACTACCCCGTGGACCATCCCCTCCGATCAGGCCGTTTCCCTCAAGCCCGGCGCCGCCTATGTCGCCGTTGAGCACGACGGCCGCGCCGAGGTCATGCTCGAAGACCTGGCTCCCAAGTGCTGCGAGGAGTTTGGCTGGGAGTACACCCCGGTCATGGTCGACGGCAAGCCCTACGTGGTTTCCGCCGAGACCTTCCACCACATCCACTACAAGCAGCCGATCTTTGACGGCGTTGAGGGCGTGGCGCTGCTGGCCGATTACGTCGGTGTCGATGACGGTACCGGTATCGTCCACAACTCGCCCGGCCACGGCGTCGACGACTACTTCGCCTGCCTCAAGGAGGGCATCACCGACATCTGCATGCCGGTCGATGACGACGGTAAGTTCTACACCGGCGAGGAGTTTGGTACCGGTGGCCCCTTCAGCGGTATGGACACCGATGAGGCCAACCCGCACATCATCGAGTTCCTGCGCGAGCGCGGCACCCTGGTCCTCGAGAAGAAGATCACGCACAGCTATCCGCACTGCTGGCGCTGCAAGCACCCTGTGCTCTTCCGTGCTACCGACCAGTGGTTTGTCTCGATGGACAAGACGGGTTTGCGCGAGCAGGCTGGCAAGGAGGTCCGTGAGAACGTCAAGTGGTATCCGGCCCACGCGGCCAACCGCATCGGTGCCATGGTCGAGCAGCGTCCCGACTGGTGCATCAGCCGTCAGCGCAACTGGGGCGTGCCTATCCCCAGCTACACCTGCGCCGACTGCGACGAGAAGGTCATGAACGACGCTACGCTCGACGCCGTTATCAAGCTCTTCCACGAGAAGGGCTCCGATGCCTGGTTCACCGACGCTCCCGAGAGCTACCTGGGCGAGGCCTGCGTCTGCCCCAAGTGCGGCGGCCATCACCTCAAGGCCGATAAGGACATCCTCGACGTGTGGTGGGATTCCGGCGTCTCCTGGAAGGCCGTCTGCGAGTACCGTCCCGAGCTGGAGTATCCGGCGGATGTGTACCTCGAGGGCTCCGACCAGCACCGCGGTTGGTTCCAGAGCTCGCTGCTCACCTCGGTGGGCGCCAACGGCCATGCTCCGTACAAGGCGGTCGTCTCGCAGGGCTTCACGCTCGACGGACAGGGCCGCAAGATGTCCAAGTCGCTCGGCAACGTCATCGACCCCAACAAGGTCTGCGACGAGATGGGCGCCGACATCATCCGCCTGTGGGTTGCATCCGTCGATACCAGCTCCGACGTGTCCATCGACCACGAGATTCTCGCCCGTACGTCCGATGCCTACCGTCGTTTCCGCAACACGCTGCGCTTCCTGCTCTCCGAGCTCGAGGGTCAGTTTGAGCCCGAGACCGACGGCGTTGCCTTTGCCGACCTGCTGCCACTCGACAAGCTCATGGTTGCCCGCCTGACCCAGGTCCAGGCCGAGGTTGACGACGCCTACGCCAGCTACGAGTTCCCGCGTGCCTACCGTGCACTCTACGACTTCGTGGTGACCGAGCTTTCCAACGTGTATCTCGACGCCCTGAAGGACCGCCTGTACTGCGAGAAGCCCGGCTCGCTCGAGCGCCGCAGCGCCCAGACCGTGCTTGCCGAGCTCTTCTCGATGCTCATGCGCGACCTGCAGCCGATCCTGTCCTACACGGTCGACGAGGCCATGGCCTATGCGCCCGCCGGCTGCGTCGATCACCAGAAGTACGCCGCGCTGCTCGATTGGTATAAGTCGCCCATTACGGTCGACGAGGCCAATGAGTTTGAGGGCGTGCTCGAGGCTTCACTCGAGCTCCGTAGCGCCGTGACCAAGGCCCTTGAGGATGCCCGCTCCGCCGGAACCTTCACTAAGAGCCAACAGGTCCGCGTCAAGGCGGTCGTTCCCGCCGAGATGTATGCGCTGCTGACCGGTGATAAGGCCGTCGACCTGGCCGAGTTCTACATCGTCTCCGATGTTGAGCTGACCCAGGGCGAGGAACTCTCCGTTGCCATCGAGGCAGCCGAGGGCGAGTGCTGCGATCGATGCTGGAACTATCGCAGCACCGTCGGCGAGTACAACGGTCACGCCCACATCTGCAAGCGCTGCGCGAATGCCCTTTAAGGCACGGTAACTCGGCATTTTAGTTATAGGGAGAACCTGGGCGCCTTCGGCCCATTTGCTCCGCTGAATAAAAGCGGCATTCCGTTTTTCGGAATGCCGCTTTCTTTTATGCTGGTTATTTATCTGACGTTAGCGAATGTGTCGTGCGCTCTGCGTGTGGCAATATAAGATGGTTAATTGCACTTAACGTTATTTGAGCTTTGAGGGTAGGGGATTTCTTTGGGTCGTTCTGCGGATATGACGCCGCCTTTGCGTTGGCGGTTGGGTGTTGCTGGTAGCGTGGCGTTGGCCGTGCTGCTTGTTGACCAGCTGACCAAGCTTGCGGTTCGTGCCGTTGGCGATGCTCTGCATGTGACTGTTATCCCCGGTGTGATCGACTTCCTTTTCGTGCGTAACATCGGTGCTGCCTTTAGCATGGGCGAGGGACATGGCCTCGCGTTTGCCGTGCTGGCGTTTGTCGTTATCGTTGCGATCGCGGTGTACTTGCTTCGCGCGCCCCAGCTTGCTCGCTTTGAGGTTGTGGGCATGGCTATGGTCGTGGGCGGCGCCATTGGCAATGCGATCGACCGTCTGGCTTTTGGCTTTGTGACCGATTTTATCGCCACCACCTTCATCGGCTTCCCCGTCTTCAATGTGGCCGATGTCGGCATTACGGTCGGTGTGGTGCTTGCCCTCTTCGGCTACATGTTTTTGAGCCCCGCCGCCCGTGAGGTCGATGCGACCGCCGAGCTTAACGCCCGTGACGAGGCCCGCGCCAAGCGCAATGCCAAGCAGCGTGGGGAGCGTGCCCGCAAGATTCGCGAAAGGAATGAGCGTTAATGGCCGACATCCATATTCTTGTTGCCGACGATTCCGCTGGTCAGCGTCTTGACGCCTATCTGGGCGCCAATGACGGCTGCCCTACGCGCTCTGCCTGCGCGCATCTGATTGAGGGCGGTGCCGTAATCGTGAACGGCGAGACCTGTCTGTCAAAAAAGTATGCCGTACGCGCCGGTGACCGCATCTCTGTCGACCTGCCCGAGCCTCACGATCCGACTGACGTGATTCCTGAGGCCATTCCCCTCGATATCCGCTACGAGGACGACTATCTCATCGTGCTCTCCAAGCAGCGCGGCCTGGTGTGCCATCCTGCGCATGGTCATGAGAGCGGTACGCTCGCGAATGCCTTGGTCTATCACTGCGGTATCGACCATCTGGGCACGGTGCAGGGCGAGGACCGCCCCGGCATCGTGCATCGTCTGGATCGCGACACTTCGGGCCTTATGCTTGCGGCGAAGGACGACGACACCCAGCGCGCGCTCCAAAATCTCATTCGCACGCGCACGCTCGACCGCCGCTATATCACGCTCGTTCACGGTCATATCGCTATGGATGAGGGAACCATTAACACCGGCATTGCCCGTTCCACCCGTGACCGTGTCAAGATGGCGGTTTCGGACGATCCTTTCGCGCGCCAGGCCATTACGACCTTTAAGGTCCTCGAGCGCTTCGATTCCACACGCTTTGACGACGGCTACACGCTCGTCGAGTGCCACCTGTTTACGGGCCGCACACATCAGATTCGCGTGCATATGCGCCATATCAGCCATGCCTGCGTGGGCGATCCACTCTACGGCAAGTGCGATGCGCGCGCCGATCAGGGCCTGACCAGGCAGTTCCTGCATTCCTGGCGCGTGGCGTTCGACCATCCCGTGACGGGGGAGCGCATTGAGTGCCGCGACGAGCTGCCGTGGGATCTCGCTGCGGTTCTCGACGATCTGGCTCCGCGTTCGCTTGGCCGCACCGCTGCCGGCGACGAGATCGTTCCTCAGCTCGGTCTTCTCGAAGCCTAGTTAGTATTAGGTGGTTTCTTGAACGCCCCTAGCCTGCGGTAAGATATACGGTTGTTTACGTAACGCGTTCCTGGGAGCCTGCATGCTCGCCTTTTTACAAACCAACACGCCCATCTTTAACCAGATTGTGGTTACGCTGCTCACGGTCTGCTTTTTGTACCAGGTGGTCTTCTTTGTCATTGGCGCCCTGCGCGGTGAGGTCGCACCTCCCAAGGCCAAAAAGCTCCACCGGTATGCTTTCTTTATCGCGGCGCATAACGAGGAAGCCGTGATCGCCAACCTCGTTCGCTCCATCAAGGATCAGGATTATCCTTCCGAGCTCATCGAGGTCTTCGTGGTCGCCGATGCCTGCACCGACAACACGGCGCAGCTTGCGCGCGAGGCGGGCGCCATTGTCTATGAACGCAACGACCTGGCCCGCAAGGGTAAGAGCTGGGTCATGGATTTTGGCTTCGACCGCATCCTTAACGAGTATCCCGACACCTTCGAAGGCTACTTTATCTTCGATGCCGATAACGTCATCGCCCGCGATTACGTGTCCAAGATGAACGATGCTTTTGACCAGGGCTTCCATGTGGTCACGAGCTATCGTAACTCCAAGAACTTTGGCAGCTCGTGGATCTCGGCGGCTAATGCTACGTGGTATCTGCGAGAGGCGCGCTTTCTTAACAACGCTCGCAACATCTGCAAGACTTCTTGCGCTGTTTCGGGTTCTGGCTATCTCATTTCTGCCAGCGTGATCGAGGGCATGCACGGCTGGCAGTTCCACACGCTGACCGAGGACATCCAGTTTACTACGTTCTGCGCCATTCACGGCATTCGCATTGGCTATGCGCCGGCGGAGTTCTTTGACGAGCAGCCGGTGACGTTTAAGGCGTCCTGGAAACAGCGCATGCGTTGGACCAAGGGCTTCTACCAGGTCTTTTTTACCTACGGCAAGCATCTTGTCAAATCGACGTTCCGCTATCATCGCTTTGCCGCATATGACATGTTTATGACCATCGCTCCGGGTATGCTGCTATCGTTGATCTCGATGCTCGCTAATGCCACGTTCCTGATTGTGGGCGGTCTTTCGCACGGCTTCCTGGCCACCGAGGTCGAGATGCAGGCGTGCGCTGCTTCGCTCATTATGACCTTTGCCATGATGTATCAGACCTTCTTTATCCTGGCGCTGCTTACGACTATCTTTGAGTACAAGCACATTCACTGCGTGCAAAAGTGGCGTCTGGTGACTAACCTGTTTACCTTCCCGATCTTTATGTTCAGCTATATCCCCATCACGGTGGCCGCGCTGTTCCTGAAGGTCGACTGGGTCCCGACACAGCACGCCGTCAACGTTACCCTCGACGAAGTCATGCAAGGAGCCAAATAACCACCATCAAAACCACCATAAAGGGGACAGTGCACCTTTGTGGTGGTTTTTACGTTTGAGCGCTCAGTCGGGAGGTTCGATGGTCTATATCCCATTTTGGATCTGCGTCTTTGCCGGTGCGGTGGTTGATGTCCGTGAGCGGCGGTTTCCGAATGCGCTTGCCGGCACGTGTGCCGTGGCGGCGTTTGCAGGCGTTTGGCTCGACAAGGGCGTTAGCACGGCGCTTGACCATGTCGGTCTTGCGGTCATCGTCTGCCTTGCCCTTGTGCTTACTGAGTTGCTCTGGCGTCGTGTTCGCCACGCTCCCGGCATTGGCATGGGGGATGTCAAGGCGCTTTTCGCGCTTTGCACGCTCGACCCTCTGGGCGGCATCGTGGCATTTGCCGTTGCTCTCCTGGTCCTGGCCCTCTCCTGCCTCTTCACAAAATCGCGATCCCTGCCTTTGCTACCGTTTTTGGTGCCGATTTTTGCCATAATCGAGGTCGTGGGCTGCACATTGTAACCGATTGCGCATTCTTCTTAAGGAGCATGCCATGGCAACTAATCAAGAAACGGCCGTCATTAAAGCGCGCATGGACCGTATTCCCTCGGCGTTGTCGCCCGAACTTGTCGAGCGCATTGCCGCCGATCGTGCTTCGGGCTATGTCAACCCGTATCGTTGCAACGACGATCAGGTCATTCGTCGTATTGATCGCGCCGCCGACAAAGGCACGCTTATGCGTCCGGCGTTTATGCGCGATACCGAAAAGATACTTCATCTTCCGGCGTACACCCGTTATGCGGGCAAAACGCAAGTCTTTAGTTTCCGTAGCAATGACGATCTGTCACGCCGCGGTTTGCACGTGCAGCTTGTCTCCCGCATTGCGCGCGATATCGGTCGCGCCCTGGGGCTCAATTGCGATCTGATCGAGGCGATTGGCCTGGGTCATGACTTGGGACACACGCCTTTCGGCCATGCCGGCGAGCGCTTCCTCAACGATATCTATCATGAGCGTACGAGGCGTTATTTTTTCCATAACGTGCAGTCGGTCCGCGTGCTCGACGCGCTGTACGGCCGCAACGTGTCACTCCAGACGCTCGACGGCGTTCTATGCCATAACGGCGAGTACGAGCAGCGTGTGTTTGAGCTCTCGGACATGAGCTCCTTTGACCAGTTCGATCAGACGGTTGAGGACTGTATCGCCACAGGCTATGGCGCTATTGAGCACCTGCGTCCCATGACGCTTGAGGGCTGCGTCGTTCGCATTTCGGACATCCTCGCCTACGTCGGTCGTGACCGTCAGGATGCGATCGCGGCGGGCCTGCTTTCGCCCGACGCTTTTGATGATGACCGGGGCGGTGCCTACAACAGTTGGATCCTCACACACGCCTCCATCGATATCGTGGAACATAGTTACGGTAAACCGCGCATCGAGATGAGCGAGGACCTGTTTGAGGAAATTCGCCGAGCCAAGCGCGAGAACTACGAGAAGATCTATAGCAAGGGCGGTATCGAAGGCGATTCCGAGGAGGAGCTGCGTGAGGCGTTCGAAAAGCTCTACGACCGTTGCCTGCGGGATCTAAACAGTGGCGACGAGTCCTCTTTTATCTTTAAGCACCATATTTCGCGCATTGAGCAGCAGCTTTCCTACTACGATCGCACCTATGCCTGGCAGGACGGTAAGGATCAAGCCGTGGTGGATTACATCGCGAGCATGACGGACGGTTATTTCTGCGAGCTGACGAGCAAGCTGTTCCCGGGCTTGAAGTTTCCGCATCGTACCTATATTAACGAACGGTAGTTCGTATTTATTCGGTATACTGTTTGTGGAAAACGTTTTTGATTGATGCACGGGATGGCTATGGACGACCTTTTTTCTGCTTCGACGCGCGAGCGTTCCTTTCAGAATGCGCCGCTTGCGGTGCGCATGCGCCCCAATTCGCTCGACGAGTATGTGGGCCAGCAAAAGGCCGTCGGTAAGGGCTCATGGTTGCGTGCCGCGATCGAGCACGACGTGCTTTCGAGCGTGATTCTGTACGGGCCGGCCGGTACGGGTAAGACGACGCTGGCCCACATTATCGCCAACCATACCAAGAGCGAGTTTGTCGAGGTCAGCGCCGTGACGGGCACCGTAAAGGACTTGCGCCGCGTGATCGATGAGGCTAAGACCCGTCTGAACACCTACGACCGCCGCACCATTCTATTCATCGATGAGATTCACCGCTTCTCTAAGTCGCAGCAGGATGCCCTGCTGCATGCAGTTGAGAACCGTACCGTCATTATGATTGGCGCTACGACGGAGAACCCGTACTTCGAGGTCAATTCGGCACTGTTGTCGCGCGGACGCGTGGTGGAGCTTGAACATCTGAAGGATGAGGATATCGCCACGCTTATTGAGCGTGCGCTCGAGGCACCACAGGGCTTGAACGGAAAGTTTTCTGCCGATGATGATACGGTCAAGACCATCTGCACGCTGGCCGCGGGTGATGCGCGCTCTGCCCTGACGACGCTCGAGCTGGCGAGCGAGATTGCCGTCACGCGTCCCGATACCGAAGGGACGCCAGCGCCGGCGGCGGGGGAGCGTTATCCCATCACCGTCGATGACGTGAAGATTGCCAACCCGCGCCGCGGTTTTTCGTATGACAAAAACGGCGACATGCACTATGACATTATCAGTGCGTTCATCAAGTCCATGCGCGGCAGCGACCCCGATGCCACGATCTATTGGCTCGCGCGCATGATTGACGCGGGGGAGGATCCTAAGTTTATCGCCCGTCGCATTATGATTCAGGCTTCTGAGGATGTTGGCAATGCCGATCCGCAGGCACTTTTGGTGGCACATGCCGCGTTTAAGTCTGCCGAGGTCATTGGCTATCCCGAGTGCCGCATTAACCTGGCTCAGGCTGCACTCTATGTGTGCTTGGCGCCTAAATCCAACGCGTGCGAGGCTTCGATCGATGCGGCGCTGGCCGATATCCACTCTAGTGGGCTTCGCGAGGTGCCGAGTTATCTACGCGATCGCCATCGCCCGGGCAGCGATGAATACGGTGTGTATAAGTATCCGCACGATTATCCCGAAGGCTGGGTCGACCAGCGCTATTTGCCCGAAGGCTTAGAACGCGGTGCATTTTGGCAGCCTGCCGGCCGCGGTTGGGAAGAATGGCGTGTTGAGCAAAGCGAACGCGACCGTAGCGGTAATGCTCCGAAGTAACTGCTGATTATTTTGTCCCAGGATCTCACGCTTGGCATGTTCGGTCCCCTTTGGGGTACCATGAACAGCGTCTGTATTTCGATTCCTTTGGGAGGCTTGTATGAGTCCCATTCAAATCGCCCTGCTGTTGCTCGCCGTTGCCGGCGTGTGGGCTGTTGTCGAGCTCGCGCTCACGCTGCGCAAGACCCGCACCGTCGTTGATTCGCTCGACAAGACGGTGAGTGACCTTAACAATACGCTCGCCGAGGCACAGCCTGTGGTGGCAAAGCTCGACGGCGCTGTCGATGAGCTCACCCCCGCGCTGGCACAGGTTGAGCCGCTCCTCAAGTCGAGCAAGACTGCCGTTGATGCTCTGACGTCTAACCTCGTTGAGGTTGAGGCGGTCGTTCGCGACATCTCCGAGGTCACGGGCAGCGTGGCTGAGGCCAGCAATGCCGTATCGAGCGTGACTGATTCTGCTGCTGGCGCCGTGCAGAAGCTCTTCAATAAGGTGAAGGCTCCTGCAGCCGACGCCGATCGCAAGCTCGCCGCTGCCGCCGCCGAGGCCGAGCAGCCTACTGAGCGCGTTCTGATTGGCGATGACGATGCCGCTGCTGACGACGATGATGTTCAGAAGCCCGCTGCTAAGCCTGCTCAGTATTACACTTATACGCCTGCCGAGACCTCCGAGGAGTCCTGCGATGAGTAGCGAAGCAACCTGCCCCATTACGCTGAGCGTTGCCGGTGATCCGCGTCTCGCGCGCTTGGTGCGCATGACGGCCGCCAACGTCGGCGCCCTGTGCTCTATGTCCGTTGATCGCATCGAGGACATTCGTATGGCTGCCGAAGAAGCCTTCATCTTTGGCTGCACGGCTGTTGATTCCGACGATATCTCGATCAAATTCGATGTCGACGAATCGCATGTGGGCATGACCTTTACCTTTGGCGACCAGGCGACTGTCGATGAGGATGACCAGGCTGCCGTGTATGCCGAGCTCATTTTGGCGAGCGTGTGTGACTCTTACGAAAAGACTACAGCGCCCCTAACGCTTTCCCTCGACCTCAAGGCGGATATCTAATATGACCGAACGCTCCCGGAGCGGCAAGACCGCTTGGGACAAGGAGAAAACCCGCGAGCTGTTTCGTCGTTATAAGGAGACCGGTGATCCGGATGCTCGCGAGCAGCTCGTCATGTCCCATATGAACCTGGTAAGGTTTCTTGCCAACAAATTCAAGAACCGCGGCGAGCCGCTCGATGACCTTTTGCAGGTCGGGTACTTGGGCTTGCTCAAGGCTATCGATCGCTTTGATCCCGAGCGCGGACTCGAGTTCACGACGTTTGCCACGCCCACCATCTTGGGCGAGATTAAGCGCCACTTCCGCGACAAGGGCTGGAGTGTGCGCGTGCCGCGTCGTCTGCAGGAGCTCTCTGCCAAGGTTAACCAAGCTACCGACAAGCTTACCAACGAGCTTCAGCGTTCGCCCAAGGTTGAGGAAATCGCCGATTACCTTGGCGTGACCGTCGACGAGGTGCTCGAAGCCATGGAATCGTCCTCGGCCTACACCTCGGTGCCCATCGAGGCTCCCGGCGCGTCCGACTCCGACGATGCTCCCTCGATTCTCGATCGCTATGCCGACGACGACAACGAGCTCGACTTTACCGATGACCGCCTGGTAATCGAGGAAGCCATCCGCGATTTCTCGCCGCGCGAGCGTGAGGTGATCGAGCTACGCTTTGTGAAGGGCATGACCCAGATCGAGATCGCCAAGAAGCTGGGCATTTCGCAGGTGCAGGTCTCGCGCCTACTGCGCCGCACCCTCAAGAAGATTCAAGACAAGATTGACCCTGACGGAGTAATGGTTCGTTCATGAGTGAGCACCCCCAACAAACCGACCGCACGCTGCGCGATACCCGCATTCTGACGCTTCGCATTTGGGCTGTCGTCGGTTGCATCGTCATCGCCGCCGTCATCTTTAACCTTATGGGCATCCTGGCACCGGTTATTGAGTTTCTTGCCGTCGGCTCCATCATTGCTTTTGTGATGTCCCCGATCACCAACTGGCTCGAGCACCATGGCGTGAATCGCGGCATCGGTTCGCTTATCGCGCTTATTGTGGTCGTTGCTGTGCTCGTCGGTGTCGTTTGCATCTTGTCGCCGATTCTCTTTGGTCAGATCATGGAAGTCCTGAGCCGCCTGCCCGAGCAGCTTCGTGTTGCGGGTGGCGACCTCAACGAGATGATCTCGCATGCCAAGACGCTCAACAACACGCCGCTCAAGGAGTATCTGGACGATAATCTTTCGTCGCTGGTTGCCGTGGCATCGAAGTATGTGTCTCAGATCGCTGCCGAGCTTGGCCGCGGTGTGTTCCCGCTCATCACCAATACAGCCTCGCAGTTGTTCGTGATCTTCCTTGGTCTGGTGCTTGCGTACTGGATGGCCTGCGACTACCCTCGCATGCACCACGAGATTTGCACCATCATCGGTCAGGAGAAGGAGACCTCGTACCGCTTTATGGTCGCCATCCTTTCTCGCTCTGTCGGCGGCTACATGCGCGGTATGGTCGTGACGTCCATCTGCGGTGGTTTCCTCGCCTTTATCGGTTTTATGATCATCGGCCATCCGTATGCGGCGCTCATGGCCATCTTTACCGGCATCATGCATTTGGTTCCGGTCGTCGGTCCCTGGGTGAGCGCAGCAATCGCCACAGTGCTCGGTTTCATGTTCAGCCCCATGTTGGCGTTATGGACGCTCATCGTGACGATGGTCGCTCAAAACGTCACCGATAACGTAATTTCGCCTAAGGTCATGCAGAGCTCGGTGCAGGTGCATCCCATCATGAGCCTCACGGCGCTCGTTATTGGCTCGGCACTCATGGGTCCTATTGGCATGATCATTGCCATTCCGCTGTGCGCAGCCCTCAAGGGCATTTTCGTCTACTACTTTGAGAACGAGACCGGCCGCCAGCTTGTGGCCTATGACGGCGCCGTGTTTAAGGGCACGCCGTACCGCGATGCCGATGGCAACCCGGTCGCCGCCTATGACGCGCTCGG
This sequence comes from uncultured Collinsella sp., assembly GCA_938036665.1. GTDB lineage: Bacteria > Actinomycetota > Coriobacteriia > Coriobacteriales > Coriobacteriaceae > Collinsella. The sequence goes on from CALHWR010000037.1 coordinate 14,339, forward strand.
GGACGATACGTTCATCTATGAGTCCGAGCTCATCGGCAACGAGACCGCGCCCGAGGCCAAGGCTATGCCCAAGCCCGAGCTCGATAATCCCTGGATCAAGCTCTCGGGTCTTCAGCCCGATGCCACGGGTTTCTTCAAGAATCCCTTCGCCAAGGATGACGATTCCAACTCTGATGACGATACCAAAACCGGCATCGACGGGTCCATGGACGATTCGGATTCTAAATAGGCCCCATTAACGTTTCTTGAAGTTGTAAATGACAAGAAACGCGAGCAAAGCGATTGATAAGGGACCGGCAACATAGAAAAAGAGAATGTCAATTGCGCGTAAAGTGTAATAAGCCTTATCGCCGGACATTACTGCATACAACACGTAGCCAAATGCTGGTTGGTTTGCGTACCAGCAGGAGAAAGCCAATAGCGTTAAAAGTGCCGCTAACAGAAGTGCATTGAGGAAAAATCGTTTGCTTTTCATCGATCGCTCCTTCCGGGTGACTCTTATATGTAATTCTACAGCAGTCCTTTTTCAAAGGATCGCACAGTACTAAATAACGTGCACTTTCGCTGGAGGGTCGCTGTTTGGCGGCCCTCTTTTTTGCACAGGCGCGGTGGGATGGTAATATCGTTACGTTTGAACTGTTTCGATGTGAAACCGAGGAGATTCCCTCTATGAGTGCTGACTACCCGTCAATGACTACGGCCGAGATTCGCTCTAAGTTCCTCAACTTCTTTGAGGAGCGCGGTCTTAAGCTCTATCCTTCTTCGTCCCTCGTCCCCGACGATCCTTCGCTGTTGCTTGCCAACGCCGGCATGAATCAGTTTAAGGAGTACTACCAGGGCAAGAAGACCATGAAGGAGATCGGCGCGATCTCCTGCCAGAAGTGCGTCCGCACCAACGACATCGATTGCATCGGCGAGGACGGCCGTCACCTGTCCTTCTTTGAGATGCTCGGCGACTTCTCCTTTGGCGGCGTCTCCAAGCAGCAGGCCTGCGCTTGGGCCTTTGAGCTCATCACCAAGGAGTTCAAGCTGCCGCTCGATCGCCTGTACTTCACCGTCTTTACCGAGGACGACGAGACCCATGACGTATGGCGCTCCCTGGGCGTTGCCGAGGACCACATCTCCCGCTTGGGCGAGGACGACAACTTCTGGGCCGCTGGCCCCACCGGTCCCTGCGGTCCGTGCTCTGAGATCTACTTTGACATGGGCGAGGAGGTCGGTTGCGGCAGCCCCGACTGCAAGCCTGGCTGCGACTGCGATCGCTTCCTTGAGTTCTGGAACCTCGTGTTTACCCAGTACGACCGCCAGGAGGATGGCTCCATGCCGGAGCTGCCGCACCGCAACCTCGATACGGGCATGGGTCTGGAGCGCATGGCCGCCATCATGCAGCACAAGACCGCTAATTACGACGGCGATCTGATGCAGCACCTCATCAAGCTGGGCGAGAAGATCAGCGGCAAGACCTATGACGCCGACGATTACTCTCGTGCCAGCCGCTCCCTGCGCATCATCGCGGATCACTCTCGTGCCGTCGACTTTATGATCTCGGACGGCATTCTCCCCGGTAACGAGGGTCGCGAGTACGTCCTTCGCCGCCTGCTCCGCCGTGCCGTGTTCCACGGTCGCCTGCTGGGCATCGAGGGCGCCTTCCTGACCAAGTTCATTGATGAGGTCAACGCCCAGATGGGCGAGGCCTATCCCGAGCTGCTCAAGAACGTCGCGCTCGTCAAGGGTATCGTCGCTTCCGAGGAGGAGCGTTTCTCCACGACGCTCGACAACGGTCGCGTCTACCTGGACGAGGCCCTGGCCGCGCTTGCCGAGGGTGCTGTCCTTCCGGGCGACGTTGCCTTTAAGCTGCACGACACCTTTGGTTTCCCCATCGACCTGACCGTCGAGATCGCCGGCACCGCTGGCCACGACGTCGACATGGACGGCTTTACCGCCTGCATGGAGGACCAGAAGGCCCGCGCTCGCGCCAACGCCAAGGGCGACGCCTGGGGCAGCTTCAACGACGTGTGGGTCG
>CALHWR010000038.1 GCA_938036665.1 uncultured Collinsella sp.
TCGATGCGCGCGAGCGAACGAACGCCGCCGCCCACGTCCGCGGACAGACCGTCGACGCCGCAGATGGCCTTAATCGCTGCCGAGTTGGCAGCGCACGCGTCCTCGTCCTCGCCAAAGGCAGCGGACAGGTCGACGACGTGCACCCAGCTCGCGCCCTGCTCGGCAAAGGAGCGGGCAACGGCCACGGGGTCGTCAGAATACACCTTACAGCGGCTCCGGTCGCCGCGCCCCAGGCGCACGACCTTGCCGCCGATCAAATCGATTGCGGGAAACAGAATCATCGGCCGGCCCCCTCGACGATGCTCACGAAGTTCTTAAGGATGCGCTGACCCAGCGCAGAGGATTTCTCGGGATGGAACTGGCAGCCCCACACGTTGCCGTGGCGCACGATGCACGGGAAGCTCCGTGTATAGTGCGTGCGCGCCAACACATCGGCGGCATCGACGTCGTCGGCCACCGCGTAGCTGTGAGTGAAATACATGTTGGCGCCCTCGGCAAAACCGGCAAGCAACGGATCGGCCGCACCGGCGGGCGTCATGCGCACCTGGTCCCAGCCCACGTGCGGGACCTTCAGACGGCTCGACTCCAGGTGCGTGCACGAGCCACGCATGATGCCCAGGCCATCGACCCAGGGACCACCGGCCTGCTCGGGGGTGCCGCCATCCGCGGCCACGCCCTCGTCCGCAGGCACGCCCTCGTTGCCGCGCTCAAAAAAGAGCTGAAGACCCAGGCAGATGCCGAGCAGCGGAGTTCCGGCGACAACGGCACCGAGCACCGCGTCCGCCTCGCCGCTCTGGCGCATAAAGGCGATCGCGTCATAGAACGCGCCCACACCCGGGATGACCAGGCCGTCGGCGTCGCGGATCTGCTCCGGATCATCCGACGTACAGGCGGCGGCACCGGCGCGCGCAAGCCCGCGCACGACGCTCGACAAGTTGCCCTTGTGGTAGTCGACCACCACGATCTTCGGTTCGCCCACGCGACCCCTCCTCCTCGTCTTGTCCAAAACCACCACAAAGGGGACAGGCACCTTCGTAGTGGTTTTACCTTTGTAGCGGTTACAGCGAGCCCTTGGTGCTGGGGATGCCCTGCACGCGGGGATCGAGCTCGCAGGCGTGGCGCATCGTGCGGCCCACGGCCTTAAAGGCGGCCTCGATAATGTGATGCGAGTTACCGCCCGCCAGTTCGCGAACGTGCAGCGTGAGCTTGGCATCGCGCGCGAAGGCGTAGAAGAACTCGACGGCCAGCTCGGTATCAAAGCTGCCCACGCGCTCGGTGGGCACGGGCAGCTCGCAGTAGGCCTGCCCGCGGCCCGAAATATCAACAGCAGCCATCACAAGCGTCTCGTCCATGGCGATCGCCGCGTCGGCAAAGCGCGTAATGCCCGCCTTGTCGCCCAGCGCCTGACAAAACGCCTCGCCCAGCACAATACCCGTGTCCTCGACGGTGTGATGCGCATCGACCTCGACGTCGCCCACTGCGTGCACCGTCAGATCGAACAGACCATGGCGGCCAAAAGCGTTGAGCATGTGGTCGAAAAACGGCACGCCGGTCGAGATATCGCACACGCCGCTTCCGTCCAGGTCGAGCTTTACGACAATGTCGGTCTCGCCCGTCTTGCGGGTCACCTCGGCATAGCGGTCCATCTACATCTCCTCCTTCACCAGCGCGGCAAACGCAGCCAGCACCTCGTCGTTTTCCTGCGGGGTACCCACGGTAATGCGTAGGCAGTCCGCGAGCCCCGGCGCGAAGCTAAAGTCGCGCACCAAAATCGAATACTCGTCGCGCAGACGCTCGCGCACGCGCGTGGCATGCGGCATGCGCACGAGCACAAAGTTCGCCGCGCTCGGCCACGCCTCCACGGTCAGACCCTCGGCAGCCATTGCGCGTAGGGCGCACAGCTCGCGCTCGCGCTCGGATGCAACCTGTGCCACTACGGGCGCGTACGCATCGCGGGCACGCACGCAGGCAAGCGCGGCGGCCTGGCTCAGCACGTTAACCGAGTAGATTTGGCGAATCGCCGCAAACACATCGATGACCTCGGACGCCGCGATCACATAGCCCAGACGCGTGCCGGCAGCGCCAAACGCCTTGGACAGCGTATGCAGAATCACCAGGTTGGGATGCTCGGCGATAAGCCCCTGCGCCGTGGTAGCCGCGCCAAACGAATCGTCCGCAAACTCAACGTAGGCCTCGTCGACCATGACCATGCCGGGGCACGCATCGCACAGGGCCGCGACAAAGTCGAGCGGAGCCACGTCGCCCGTGGGGTTATTGGGCGAGGTCACGATGGCCAGGTTGCACTCGGGTGCCGCCGCAAGCACGGCTGCCTGGTCGAGCTCAAAGGTCGCCGGGTCGCGCCACACATCGCGTACCTCGGTCTGGCACAGAGACGCAAAGAAGGCATACTCGCTAAAGCACGGCGGGCAGTTGAGCAGGGTCCTCCCCGCGCCACCAAACGCCAGCAGATAGTTATAGAGCCGTTTCCCACGCAGACATTCTCGCGCGCCACACCATGCCAAGCGGCCAGCTCGTCGCGCAGGTCGTTCGACATGGGATCGGGATAGCGGTTGAGCGGTGTGGCAGCCAGGGCCGCATCAACCGCCTCGCGCACGCCGACGGGCACGGGATAGGTGTTCTCGTTGGCCGAAAGATTGATGCGCGTGGGCGTAAAGTTGGGATTGTAGGGCTCAATGCCGGCCAAGTAGGGCTGGACGAGCTCCTTCATACGGGGCGTCAACTCGGCCATATTAGACCTCCTCGCCGGTCGCGCCAGCGGCCCCGCCCGCAGCCGCCGCCAGGTCTGGCGCTTCATGGGCTTCACTTTCACGTGGCGGCCCTTGCGCCCCTCCATCCGCCCCACCAGGGGGGCCTTCATAGCCCGGAGGCTGGGCATCAGCATACCA
>CALHWR010000039.1 GCA_938036665.1 uncultured Collinsella sp.
AGTTCCGCACGCAAAGAAGGCCACTTAATGTGGCCTTCGTCTTGCGCAGGACTGTAGAGCAGGAAACCTTATATCCGGCCCCTCCGTCCGGGGACTGCGCCGTACCAGCTACAGCGTCATGTTTGGATCGGCGTCGACGTCGAACGGCGAGATTTCTCCTCGGTCGAATTTACGGCGGGCAACCTCTGCGATCATGGCTGCGTTATCGGTGCACGCCGAAAGCGGTGGCACCGTTACGCGGATCCCCTGACGCCCAAGCTTCTTGATCATCATCTCGCGCAGATGCGGATTAGCCGAGACGCCGCCGCCGATGCAGTATTCCTTGCATCCGGTGGCATGCAGCGCGTTCTTGGCCTTCTTGTACTGAACGTCAAAGACGGCTGCCTCAAACGAAGCCGCCAGATCGGGCAGGTGAATCGTGCGCCCGGCCTTGGTCTCCTGCTCGATGTAGAGCGTCACCGCCGTCTTGAGGCCCGAAAGCGAGAAGCGATAGTCCCCCCTGCTGTTAAGCGCGCGAGGAAAATCGATCGCGCGGGGATTGCCCGTCTCGGCCAGCTTGGAGATGATGGGGCCACCGGGATAGCCCAGACCCAACGCCTTGGCTACCTTGTCGAAGGCCTCGCCCACAGCATCGTCGAGTGTCTCACCAAGTACCTCGTAGTCGCCCCATGCCTTCACGTGCACGAGCATGGTGTGCCCGCCCGAGACAAGCGTAAAGATAAACGGGGGCTTGAGGTCGGGCTGCGCCAACAGGTTGGCAAACAGGTGGCCCTCCAGATGATTGACGCACACGAGCGGCTTGCCGGCAGCATACGCAAAGCCCTTGGCAAAGGCGACGCCCACCACCAGGGCGCCCACCAGGCCCGGACCCTGTGTCACGCCCACGGCGGCAAGCTCACTTGGTGTAATGGCTCCGCCCGTAAGGCCCAGCGACGCTGCGGCGTCCTCGAGTGCCGCATCCACGACACTCACAATCACCTCGACGTGCTTGCGCGAGGCGATCTCGGGCACCACGCCGCCAAAGCGTGCATGAAAATCAATCTGCGTCGACACCTGGTTGGCCAGCATATTGCCATCCGCATCGATAATCGCCACCGCCGTCTCGTCGCAGGAGCTCTCGATAGCGAGCACTAGGCGGCGACGCTCAATCTCGACACGTTCCTCGGCAGAGCGCCCAGGCGCAGGCAGCGGCCATACGCGCTGCTCTGCCGCCGTCGGCTCGGGCGAAGCATTGTCGACCGGAAGCACCAGGGGCAGCGGAGCCGTCATGACGATGGCATCCTTGCCGGCACCATAGTAGCCGCGGCGCCGTCCTGCCTCGGTAAAGCCCAGAGCGTTATAAAGCGCGATCGCTCCCTCGTTGCCGTCCTCGACCTCGAGCGAAGCCGTGGTGCAGCCGAGCATCTGGGCATCATAGCTCACATGCGACAGCAGCTTGCGGGCAATGCCCTCACGGCGATGTGCCGGGTCGACGGCGACATCCAGAATCTGCACATCACCGTCCACGACCATACCGCCGGCAAGGCCCAGCAGCTTGCCGTCGTCGTGTGCCACCCACCAACTACGCGGCGCAGCGACGTCCTCGCCCAGTTCGGACAGGAACATGCCCGGCGTCCATGCCTTGTGTCCGGCACCTTCAAAGCAGGCAGCCTCTAGCGCGCTCGCGCCCTCGGCATCCGCCGCGCCCATGGGACGGAACTGCAGATGACGACCGGCGAGCTCATCGGCAACGCCCGTAATTTCGCTCTGTGCACTCTCAGCAAGACCAAGACGCTTGCGCTCATTTTCCTCGGCATCCGAAAGGCGCGTGTAAATCGGCAGGACGCGAGCCGGATCGCCGTCACCCGCAGCGTGCGCGAGCAGCAAGCCCTCGCCCGAAGGCCACCACAGGTCGCGCTCCACGCAGCGGGCGGTCTCGTCCTCACCCAGCAGCTTGCCATAGCGCACGAGACCGTCACCGGTCAGCTGAACCTGGTCCCAGTCCGCTGCTCGGCGCCACTCATCGAGCGCCACGGCGGCCTTGACCACGTGTTCGCGCTCAAATTGACGCTCGGGACCCTCATCGACCAGCATATACAGCGCCGGATATACCTCACCGCGCATAGCATCGGCCAAGATACCAAGCTTGCCGCGCACGCCAGCCTTCCACGCCGTCCAAGCGCAAGCGTCGAGCGTCGACACGCCCAGCAGCGGAACATTGGCACCACGCGCGAGGCCCTTGGCAGTGGAGATGCCGATGCGCACACCCGTAAAGGACCCCGGGCCGCGGCCGACCACATAGCAACCAACATCGCTGCGATCCAGACCGGCTTGAGCCAGCACGCCATCAACGGTATTCACGAGCTCAACGTTGGCGTGACGGCGACACATGTGGTCGCCACTCACGAGCTTCGTCTCGCCCGTCTGCCCATCAATCCAGCTTGCCGCGCAGGCAAGCATGTCGGTCGAGGTATCGAGCGCCACCACCAGCGCGTTGTCGTTATGCAAGCTCATCTTGTACAGCCTTATCAATCAAATAGGAAAGCTCCATTGCGCGGTCACCGTGCGCCTCAAGCGTTATCGTTCGCACATCGCTGTCGCCCTCATCACGCTTGAGCGTCACCGAAAGATACTCATCCGTCAGCTCGTCCTGGAATTGTTCGCCCCATTCCAGCAGGCAAGCACCCTCATAGCCCAGCACATCGAAAATGCCCGTATCCTCGAGCTCGTAGGCATGCTCCAGGCGGTATAGATCAAAGTGAAACAGCGGAATACGACCTTGATCATGAACGGCCATGAGCGCAAACGTAGGACTCGTAACCATATGCCCATCGCCCAGCCCGCGCGAGACGCCCTTGGTAAAGTGAGTTTTGCCCACTCCCAGGCCACCGGTCAGGATGAGCACATCTCCGTCCTCAAGGCACGGTGCAATTAGCTCGCCAAAGTACTCCGTATCGGCAGCGCAAGTCGTTTTGTAAGTACCTACCCCCAGGCGCTCCAGGGACATATATGCTCCTTATTATTCCGAGGCGTCCTCTGGTGCGGGATGTCGCCCCAGATAGTCGCCCAGCATCTTAAAGTCTTCCTCCAGCAGCTCCTGCCACGCTGGATTGCGTAGCGCTGCTGCCGGATGGAAAGTGGGCATCACCACAAAGTGCCCCATCTGATGGAACCTGCCGCGCAGCTTGGTAATGCCGATCTCGGTCTTGAGCACAAAGTGCGTTGCGGGGTTGCCGAGCGTCACGATGATATCGGGCCAGATGCTTCGAATCTGCTCGCGCAAAAACGGTGAGCAAGCCAGCACTTCCTCGGGGCGCGGATTGCGGTTTCCCGGCGGGCGGCACTTAAGCACGTTGGCAATGTAGACGTCTTCGCGTTTGAGCCCCGCCAGCGACAAAATGCCGTTGAGGTCCTCGCCTGCCGCCCCCACAAAGGGCTCGCCCTGCAAATCCTCATTACGGCCCGGCGCCTCGCCAATAAACATCACGCGAGCGCGGGGGTTTCCCACGCCAAACACGATGTTGTGGCGCGACTGGTAAAGCTGGCAAAGGTGACAATCGCCCAGAACGGCCTCGATCTCCTCGAGTGCGACCTCACGCGGCGCCTGATGGCTATGGCCGGGAATGTGCATGACGCCCATAGCGACTCCTACACGTAGACCTTGTCGAGACGCATACCAAAGCCGCAAGCGACCTCGTAGTTAATCGTGCCGCGTAGGCGCGCCATCTCGTCCATGGTAATCTCGGCATCTCCATCGCGGCCGACAATGATCATCTCGTCACCATACTCGGCCTCGGGAATCTCATGCGCCGGGTTGGACTGAATGGCGACCATAAACTGGTCCATGCAGATATTGCCCACCTGACGCACACGCTCGCCGCGATACAGCACGTCCATACGATTGGAAAGCGTACGCGAAAGGCCATCGGCATAACCGATCGGAAGGGTGCAGATCTGAACGCGCGTGCGCGGTACGCGGTAGGTAAAGCCGTAGCCCACGCCCTCGCCCATCGCAGGATGCGCCACGCGCGTCACACGCGCGTGGACGCTCATGACGGGATCAAGCTGCATCACGCGACCACTCAGCTCACATGGCTGCAGACCATACAAACCGATGCCGGCACGAATCATGTCAAAGTGCATTGAAGAATCGAGCATCGAGGATGGCGTATTGGCACAATGCACGATACCGCATTCAAAACCTGCGTCCTTAATGGCCTGAACGGCCTCGGTAAAACGCTGGCACTGCAGCTTGTAGTCCCAACCCGAAGGTTCATCGGCCGTGGCAAAGTGCGTAAATACGCCGTCGCACTGAATACCGCGATGGAAGCTGATGCCGCGGACAAAGTCGAGCACCTGTGTGTAGTGAACGCCGATACGATTCATGCCCGTCTCGATGGCAAGATGGTACTTGCCCACCTTGCCCGCCGCGACGGCGCATTCGCCATACGCGAGAGCAAAATCGGACGTATAGACCGAGGGCATGATATCGAACTCGAGCAATGCAGGAATAGCCTCGATAGGCGGCTCGCTTAGAATCAGGATGGGCTTAGTAATTCCGCCCTGACGGAGCCCAACGCCCTCGTTGACCGTCGCCACGGCAAACATGTCGGCACCAGCCGAATACATGATCTTAGCGCACTCAACAGCTCCATGACCATAAGCATCGGCCTTGACCACGCAGCACAGGCGCTGACGCGGATTCAACAAGTTCTTATAGGCTCTCGTGTTGCGACGGAGCGCCCCGCGGTCGATCTCGACCCAGGACCAGCGCGTCAAATCGGCTTTATTCATGATTAGTCATCCGACCCTTCGTCCATGATTCCCAGATCTTCGAGCGCATCCTTTGCCGCCAGCTCCATGGCAGGACCGATCAAGTCGATAAGATCGGTCGCGATAACGCTCTTCTCACCATACTCCGTCGCCGCGGCAAAACCGGCGTAGCTGTGAAGTGCGACGGCGTACGAATACAGCAGCTCCCAACGATCCATCTCGTCGCGCATGGTGGCAAGCGTGCCGGCCAAAATACCCGCGAGAACATCACCAGAACCGGCAGTTGCCAGAGAAGCCGGACCCGAGAGTGGCAGCAGCACGCGCTCAACGCCACAGATAGCCGTCGTCGGCCCCTTGGCTATGACCACCAGATTGTCGGAGCCTGCAGCCCAGACAACCTTCTGCGCAGCCGCAATCGCGGTACCAAGGTCGTTCACCTCGTCACCGGCAACCAGACGCGAAAGCTCACGATAGTGCGGCGTCATAACCAACGGCTGATCACGACGATACATCTCGGGGTTACTATCAATACCGTCAATGGCAATCTTAGCAAGGCAGTTGAGTGCATCGGCGTCCAAAATTAGCGGTACATCAAGCTCGAGCAAGCCCGAAACCACCTGCATAGCGCCAGCAGACGTCGTCATACCGGGACCGCACAGTACGCAGCTGTACTTCTTTGCGATCTCGCACACCGTCATGCGCGCAGCGGCGCCAAAGGAGCCGCGGGAATCAGACGGAATAGCAAAGACGGGAATCGAAGGAAGTGCCATGCGAATAAGATTGGCGCAGGCGTCAGGAGCCGCGACTGCCACGTAACCAGCACCCGCGCGAGCTGCAGACTTGGCCGCCATAATGGCAGCACCAGGATATTGCGCAGATCCGGCGACAATAAGCACGGAGCCACGGGAATACTTATCGATATTCGATGGTAGCGGAGCAAAGTAATCAACTAAGTCACCGGGCTCGACAATCTCGGCGGCGTGGTCGACATCATCGATGACTTCGTCAAGACGGTCGTAAAGATTGCCGCAGATCAAATCGCCAGCATACTCAGGGCCATCAGCGCTATACAGACCAATCTTGGGCGCAATCATCGTCACCGTGCGCTCGGCACGAATGCAGTCGTCATCAACAACGCCCGTCTCGGCATTCAGGCCCGAGGGGACATCAATGGATACGACACAATCGGCGCATTCATTGACCGTAGGAATCCAAATGGAGAACGGCGCACGCAGATTCCCGTGGAAACCGGTACCAAAAATGGCATCGACAACAACATCCGCCTTATCGATCAAAACCTCGAGTTCGTCACGCGAGGGACCGACGCAAACGTGCACATCGCGGCCGGCAGTTCGACGAGCAACATGACGTGCCAAAGCAGCAGGAATCTCATCCGGCTCAACCGGAGAAACGATATCCACGTCCACACCCTTGTGGCTCAGGATATCGGCGGCAACCCAACCGTCGCCGCCATTATTACCAAAACCGACCAGAACGAGAACCCGATCGGGATTGAGCTTCAAGACCTCGTCGGCGGCAAACTCACCCGCTAACTCCATAAGCTCGGCCTTCGAAGTCCCTTCGCGTTCGATGATATCCTCGAGACGAACGACTTCTTCGGTACTCAAAACCGGTTTCATCTATGCTCCTAGCGTATCTTGCGAAGCATCGCCCAAGTGCTCCGTCAATGCTGAATTCTGCAGCTGCTCAAGCTCATCTAAAACAGAGCGAGCCTCTTTAAATGTCTGCGCAACGCGTTTCTTGGTGCTCACCTTTTCATCTTTTGGCTTAGGCCGAGCATCTTCGGTAATCGCGATGGCATTCGCAACGGCCAAGCCTCCCGTAAGCGTAATGGAAAGAGCGACCTCAACAACACCCAGTTCTTGAGCGATCTCGAGAGCACGGCCCGAAAGCAGCGCCTTCGGTTTGCCGAGTTTATCACGCGTTACCGAAACATCCTTGCGACCCACGCCTTGACTAAAACCCGTGCCGAGAGCTTTAAGCACCGCCTCGCGCGAAGCAAAGCGGCTCGCATAGTGAGCAGCGGGACGCGATGATGCATCGCAATACGCACGCTCTTCTTCGGTAAACACACGCCGAGCAAACGACGGCGTCTTTTCAAGAATTGATTTCATGCGGGAAATCTCGACGATATCAACGCCGATACCAGCTTCAGCCATGTTCACCTCCATATCGCACAGACTAAGTTATTGTAGCCCGTTCGCAGAAGATGCGACAAACGAGGGTTATAAAACACAGCTACTATGTGAGACAAATTGCCCGAGATACAAAAAAGGAGGAGGCCGCGAGGCCTCCCCCTTCTTCAATCTCGATGACGGCTCGGTGCC
>CALHWR010000040.1 GCA_938036665.1 uncultured Collinsella sp.
AAAGAGCTGGCCGGGCAAAGCCCGACCAGCTCACAAACTTTCCCTCAGCCAATGGTCCCGAGAGGTTATCCGAAGGCCCGCCCGCCGGGAGGGGTTTCTTCCGAGCGATCCCGCAGCGCGAAGCGCGAGGACCAGCGAGGAAGAAACCCCGCAGGCGGTCGGGCCGGTGGGAAGGATGGCCTTTCGACCTACTCCTTCTCGACCGCGCGCATGATCGCCTTGTAGATCTCCATCAGCGGGATGATCAGGAAGGCCAGGCCCAGGGCAGCGACAACGCCCTTGAGCTCAAGCGTCACGGGGCCAAAGAACATCTCGGCAAGCGTCGGCTGCACGGTTACGATCACCGTCAGCACCAGCGCCAGCGCGGCGGAAGCCCACAGCCACTTGTTCTGCTTCTTCATGGTGAACAGCGACGCACGACGGCTGCGCATATTGAAGCAGTGGAAAATCTCGACCATGTTGAGCGTGATGAACGCCATCATCACGCCTTCCTCGTCGGCATTGCCGGCGATCATATCGGCGATGTGGATGTAGCCCATGTCAAAGTACACGCCCACAAAGAAGCTCGCCAGCACCAGCGCGGTGATGATTAGGCCCTGGACCACGCAGTCCAAACCCATATGTCCGGCAAAGACACCGTCCTTGGCGTTGCGCGGCTTGCGCTTCATGATGTCGCCCTCGGCATCCTCCATGCCCAGCGCGAGCGCGGGGAAGCAGTCGGTGACCAGGTTCACCCACAGCAGCTGCACCGGCTGGAAGATGGTAAAGCCGATGAGCGTGGCGATAAACACCGAGAACACCTCGGCAAGGTTGGCCGAAAGCAGGAACTGGATGACCTTGCGGATGTTGTCGTAGATGCGACGACCCTCTTCGCAGGCGCCGATGATGGTAGCGAAGTTGTCATCGGCAAGTACCATGTCGGCGACGTTCTTGGTGACGTCGGTACCGGTGATGCCCATACCAACGCCAATGTCGGCGCGCTTGATGGACGGGGCGTCGTTGACGCCGTCGCCCGTCATGGCCACGATCTGGTCGCGCGACTTCCAAGCCTCGACGATGCGGGTCTTATGCTCGGGCTGGACGCGGGCGTACACGCCGTAATCCTCGATGTGCGCGTCGAGCTCCTCGTCGCTCATGCGATCGAGGTCGGCACCGGTGATGGCCTGGCTGCGATCGGCGACGATGCCCAGCTGCTTGGCGATGGCCACGGCGGTGTCGATGTGGTCGCCCGTGATCATGACGGTGCGGATACCGGCGTCGTGCGCCTCGTGGATAGCGTCGGCCACCTCGGGACGGACCGGGTCGATCATGCCGGACAGGCCACAGAAGACCAGGTCATGCTCGAGCGCAGCGGGGCTGCAGTCGTCGGGAACCTCGGTGTAGGTGCGGCTTGCCAGCGCCAGTACGCGCAGGGCCTCGTCGGCCATGGCCTTGTTGGCCGCCACGAGCTCGGCGCGGCGCTCCTCGGTCAGGGGGACGACCTTATCGCCCTCGTAGATATGGGTGCACAGGCCGATCACCACGTCGGGCGCGCCCTTGGTGTACTGCTCGTACTCGCCATCCAGGGTCTCGACGACCACGGACATCATCTTGCGGCCCGAGTCAAACGGGGCCTCGCCCACGCGCGGATGCTCGGCAGTCAGGCCAGTGAGGCCCGCCTTGCCGGCGTCGTTGACGAGCGCGCACTCAGTCGGCTCGCCCACGGCCTCGCCCAGCTCCTCGTCCCACTGAGCATCGGAGCACAGCGCCATGCCGGCCAGGAACTTCTCCTTGGGCGCAGCGAGCTCGTGCTTGACGACGGTCATCTTGTTCTGGGTAAGGGTACCGGTCTTGTCGGAGCAGATGGTCTGCGTGCAGCCAAGGGTCTCGACGGCAGAGAGCTTGCGGATAATCGCCTGGCGCTTGGCCATCTTGGTCACGCCGAGCGAAAGGACGATGGTCACGACGGCGACCAGGCCCTCGGGAATGGCGGCGACGGCAAGCGAGACGGCGACCATAAAGGTGTCGAGCAGGGCAGTCGGGTCGGTGAGGACATTGCCCACGCCGTGGCGGAGGATGTCAACGCCAAAGATCACGACGCAGATGACGATCACCATAATGGTAAGGATGCGGCTGAGCTCGGCGAGCTTCACCTGCAACGGCGTGAGCTCCTCCTTGGCCTCGGCCAGGGCGCCGGCGATCTTACCCATCTCGGTGTTCATGCCGGTGCCGACCACGACGGCGCGGCCACGGCCGTATACCACGGTGGAACCCATGTAGCACATGTTCTTGCGGTCGCCGAGCGGCACGTCATCGGTGCCCGCGGCAAGCTCGATCACGTTGGCGTGCTTCTCTACGGGCACGGACTCGCCGGTGAGCGCGGCCTCTTCGATCTTCATCGTGGCGCTCTCGAGCACGCGGCAGTCGGCCGGGACGGAGTCGCCCGCCTCGAGCATGATCACGTCGCCGGGCACGAGCTCGGCGCTCGGCAGGTGCACGAGCTTGCCGTCGCGCAGCACCTTGGACTGCGCCGCACTCATCTCCTGCAGGGCCTCGAGGGCCTCCTCGCTCTTGGCTTCCTGGACCACGCCCAGCACCGAGTTGATGATAACGACGAACATGATAATGGCGACGTCGGCAAAGTCGGGCTCGCCCTTGACCATGCCCGTGAGCGCGCTGATAACGGCGGCAACGATCAGCATGATGACCATGGGGTCGGCCATCTGCTCAAAGAAACGCTTCCACAGCGGCGTCTTCTCGGCTTCCTCGAGCTTGTTAGGGCCTGTCTTGGCGAGGCGCGATGACGCCTCGTCGTTGCTCAGGCCGAGGTTCTCATCGACACCTTGGTCGCTGAGCACCTCCGCCGCGGCGGACAGGTATTCCTTTTGCATATAGAGTCCCCTCCTGGGATTCGGGCCACTCAGCAGATTGATGCCCGATCATAATTCCCAGGAGAAGGGCAAGGGCTCATCAAGGCTGCCGTGCTGAGCGGCAGTTGATAGTGGAGCTATGGTACCCCAAAGCGACGCGTCTAGCCAAAACAATCGGTTTGGAAATATGGTCCGCACGCAACGGTGCAGACCGTGTGATGCTCAACATTGGTAAAACGTTTTTTCTTCGGCACATCGCCAAACTGACATATCGCCCAGATAGCAGCGGTTAGAGCGGTTGGTAAATTTTTTCATGTACCGTTTATCCCGCAAAAAATGAACTTCTAATTCGGCATACGGTCGATTTTATGGGGTATTCGGTCAGCATTTCGTTATAATCAACACGGTTTTATTTCTTATGGTTTATCTATCAGCGCAAGACGATGTCAGATGGAGGTCTGAATGTACAAGCGCACTAAGATTGTATGCACCATGGGTCCCGCCTGCGATAGCGACGAGACCATCCGCGAGATGATCAAGGCGGGCATGAACGTCGCCCGTTTTAACTTCTCGCACGGCTCCTACGACGAGCACCACGGTCGCATCGAGCGCGTCCGCCGTATTTCCAAGGAGCTCGGTCTGCCCGTCGGCATCCTGCTCGACACCAAGGGCCCCGAGGTCCGCACCGGCCTTCTGGTCGACGGCAAGAAGGTTGCCGTCAAGACCGGCGACAAGATCGTCGTCACCGCTCAGCCCACGTCCGAGGATTTCCACGGCACCGCTGAGCACATCTCCCTCGACTACCTGGCTCTGCCCTCCGAGGTCGAGAAGGGCTCCCTCATCCTGATCGATGACGGCCTGGTTGCCCTCGAGGTCGAGTCCGTCGACGGCCAGGACATGACCTGCGTCGTTAAGAACGACGGCCTGATCGGCGAGCGCAAGGGCGTCAACATGCCCAACGTCAACATCTCGCTGCCCGCCATCACCGAGCGCGATCGTCAGGACATCCTCTTTGGCCTGACCGAGAACATCGACTACATCGCCGCTTCCTTCATCCGTGACGGCGAGTCCGTCCGCGGCATCCGCAAGCTTTGCCGCGAGAACGGTGGCGAGCACGTGACGATCTTCCCGAAGATCGAGTGCGCCCTGGGCGTCGAGAACTTCGACGAGATCCTCGAGGCTTCCGACGGCATCATGGTCGCCCGTGGCGACCTGGGTATCGAGATCAAGCCCGAGCTCGTTCCGCACATCCAGAAGGAGATCATCGCCAAGTGCAACGCGGCCTACAAGCCCGTTATCACCGCTACGCAGATGCTCGACTCCATGCAGCAGAACCCGCGCCCGACGCGCGCCGAGGTTGCCGACGTTGCTAACGCCATCTACGACGGCACCGACGCCGTTATGCTCTCTGGCGAGTCCGCTGCCGGTAAGTACCCGGTCGAGGCCGTTAAGATGCAGGCCAGCATTGCTCTCGAGACCGAGAAGTACCTCCCGGCCCACGCTCCGCTCGAGGTTCCGGCCGACGCTCACGGCACCCGCGTCGTCAACAACGTTGTGGGTATGTCCGCTGTGAACATGGCCACCACCGTTGGCGCCAAGTGCATCACCGTGCCGACGACCACCGGTCGTACCGCACGCCTGATCTCGCACTTCCGTCCCAACATGCCGATCTGCGCGTTCTCCCGCCACGAGTGGGCCGTCCAGCAGATGATCATGTACTGGGGCGTTATCCCGCACCAGGCCGAGATTACCCAGGGCACCGTCAACGGCACGATCGTCAAGGCGATCGAGACCGCTAAGGAGCTCGGCTACGTCGAGGCCGGCGATCTGACCGTCGCTACCGCCGGCGATCCCCGCATGAGTGTTCAGCTCGAGGACAAGGTCTCCTCGACCAACGTCGCTTACGTCGCTCAGGTGCGCTAAATCGCACTTGCAAGCATGCTTGCATTGCAAAGGGCCCGGAAGGCTTCGCCTTC
>CALHWR010000041.1 GCA_938036665.1 uncultured Collinsella sp.
TGGGGCGGCACGTTTTGTTTGGGCTGCACGTTTTTGTTTTGGGAGATCCATTTGAGCCTCATAGTTATGTTCACGTTCGGGAACATAACGCCAGTTGCCTTAGCTAAGTTCACGTTCGGGAACATAGCCGTCCGCAGCGCAAGACGGCCCGGCTACTCAAAGTATTGGAACTTGTTCGTCGAGAAGGCGAACGTTACGACAAAGCCTTCGCCGGAGTCGGATGCCGCGGTGACGTCGATACCCATCTTGGAGCACAGACGCGCCACCAGGTAGAGGCCGATGCCCGTTGCGCGCTTGGTGGTGCGGCCGTTGTCGCCGGTAAAGCCCTTCTCGAACACGCGCGGCAGGTCGGCCGCGCTCACGCCACAGCCGTTGTCGGCAACGGTGAGCTCGATGCGTTCGCTCGCCAGGCCCTCGTCCAACAACGCGCCCGAAAACACGATCTTCGCGCCGTCCTCGCGCGCATATTTAATGCTGTTCTGAATGAGCTGGCCCAGGATAAATTCGAGCCATTTTTCGTCGGTAAAGACCTCGAAGTCAAGGTTCTCGCACACCGGAGCCACATGCGCCGCAATGAGCTCGCGCGCGTTGGCTTTAATCGCACCCGTCACCAAGGTCTTAAGATCCCAGCGGCGAATCAGGTAATCGCGCTCCACGACTTCCGAGCGCGCATAGTACAGCGCCTGATCGATATAGCGCTCCACGCGGGCCAGCTCGCGACCCAGGTCATCCACGCGCGAGAGGTCACCTTCGCTGCCGTCCAGGTTTTCCAGAATCAGGTGAGCCGCCGCCAGGGGCAGCTTGGCCTCGTGGACCCAGCTCTCGATATAGTCGCGATAGTCTTCGGTCTGACGCCGGCCCTCGGCAACCTCGTCGCAGGCGGCTTTGCCCACCCGGCACAGGACCTCGTACTCGAGCTCGCCCTCGGCATAGGTTGGGCATTGCACCATCTCCTGCACCCATGCGGGACTCTCGAGCTCCTCTGCCGCGCGCTCCAACTGACGCAGAAAACGGCGACGGCGAGCGTACTCGATCACGATGCCGAGCATACCGAAGATAAAGGACACGCCAACCGCCACGACCACGATAGAAACGGGTGCGCCGGCGACCGTCAGCACAAAGCAGCTCAGCAGCACGCCGCACGTCCACACGGCGACGGGAAGCAGTGCATCTTTAAAGAACTTGCCAAACGACATAGCCGGCCCCTAGACCGAATAGCCTTGGCCGCGATGCGTCGTCAAATACCCCTTGATGCCGATTTTTTCGAGCGTGGTGCGCAGGCGGTTGATGTTGACGGTGAGCGTATTGTCGTCCACGAAGGCGTCGGAGTCCCACAGGTCCTGCATGATGGCCGAGCGCGAGACGATCTTGCCCGCGCGGCTCAGGAGCAGCGAGAGGATACGCAGCTCATTTTTGGTGAGCTCGGTGCTGTCGCCGGTCGCCGTGTTGGTGACCATAGAGCGGGCGAGGTCGAGCTCCAGCCCCTTGTGGACGAGCGTGCTGCGCTCGCCTGACGCCGCGGTGCGACGCAGCAGTGCGTTGATGCGCGCCACGAGCACGCGCGCGCTATAGGGCTTGGGAACAAAGTCGTCCGCGCCGAGCGTCATGGCCATGACCTCGTCGATCTCGGTCGTGCGCGAGGTGAGGACGATGATGGGGACCTCGGATTCGCGGCGAACCTCGTGGCAGATATGCTGGCCGTCCTTGACGGGAAGCGTGAGGTCGAGCAGCACCAGGTCGGGCGCGGCGGCGAGAATATCGCGCGAGACATGCTCGAACGATTCGCAGGCCTCGATTTCAAACCCGGCGCGGGCAAGGATGTCGACAAGCTCACGACGAATGGGCTCGTCGTCCTCAACGATATAGATTAGCGCCATGGATTCCGCTCCCCTCTTGATTGTCTTGCCACCATTATGGCTGCGAAACTGCAGGTGCGCGCCACGCACATCGCCAAGGTGACAGAACTGTTCGCGAGCGGGGGCGTTTTGTCCGCCTCGCACTCGCAGCGGTGGCGGGAACCAAAATGATTCTTTAATCCCCGTCCCAGAAAAATCACTTAGCGGCGGGCGCGAAGCTTTTCGTAGCCGTCGGCAAAGAAGGCGACCGTCGCGGCATCAGACTCGGCGGCGTCGGCGTCGGTGGCAGGCACCACGCCGTGCTCGTCGCTTACCAGGAACAAGGCGCCCTTGAGCTGTGCGGGAATGTCTACGCGCGTGACTGGGATGCCCTTGGTCTGGGCCAGCTGCTCGATGAGTGTCGCCGTGCCACACAGGCACTCGTCCGCCGGGCTTCACCTCGATCCGCTCGCCTACTTTCACATCCTTCGGAGATA
>CALHWR010000042.1 GCA_938036665.1 uncultured Collinsella sp.
GTCGCCCATGGGGCCGCCCACGACAAAGCGGCCGGTGGGGTTCACGTAGATGTCCGCGTTGTCCCACGGCATGTTCTCGGCGGCCATGACCGGGGTGATGACGTGCTCGATGAGGTCGGCCTTGATCTTGCCCATGTCCTCGATCTCGGCGGCGTGCTGCGTGGAGATGACGATGGTCGTGACCTCGACGGGCTTGCCTTCCTCGTAGCGCACGGTGACCTGGGTCTTGCCGTCGGGACGCAGATAGGCGAGGGTGCCGTCGTGACGCACGGCGGCCAGGCGCTCGGCCAGGCGGCTTGCCAGGTAGTGCGGCATGGGCATGAGGGTCTTGGTCTCGTTGGAGGCATAACCGAACATCATGCCCTGGTCGCCGGCGCCGATCAGGTCGATCGGGTCGGTGGTAGCGCCGGTCTGGGTCTCGAAGGACTCGTCGACGCCCTGGGCGATATCGGGCGACTGCTCGTGGATGAGGCTCATAACGCCGCAGGTGTCGCAGTCAAAACCGAACTTGGCGCGGTTGTAGCCAATGCGGCGGATGACGCCGCGGGCGATTTCCTGTACGTCGACGTAGGCCTGGGTGCGAATCTCGCCGGCGACGATGACCGTGCCGGTGGTCACGAGGGTCTCGCAGGCGCAGCGGACGTTCTCTACGTTGGCGGGCACACCGTTGGGCGCAATATAGCCCTGCTCCTGCAGCTCTATTTCTTTGGCGAGGATTGCGTCGAGGACGGCGTCGCTGATCTGGTCAGCGATCTTATCGGGATGACCTTCGGTCACCGACTCCGACGTAAAAACAAAGGACCCGTGTTGGGGTGGGATGGAACGAAGTTCTTCTGACATGATTGTCCTTTCAAAAACGTGTCCCGGCGACCGTTACCATTCCGCCGGGCTCTCTATGCAAGGGCACATCATAGCGCGTAAATCAAACATTCACACCCTTTCCGCACCTACTCATTGGGGACAGACTTAAATGATCAGCCTTACCTAAGTGCCGACAGGTTGCCCAAAGACTGATCATTTAAGTCTGTCCCCAATGAGTGGGTCGGTGCCCTTTGTGCGGAGGTTGCTTTGATGCTTTATACTGGTGCGGTTAGACATCCATCCTGTAATCGAGGAGATTTCCATGGCATCAGACGTTCGCGTCCGCTTTGCACCCTCACCGACGGGCAAGCTGCACATCGGCGGCGCCCGCACCGCTATCTATAACTGGGCTTTCGCCCGCGCTAACGGCGGCACGTTCATCCTGCGCATCGACGACACCGACCCCACCCGCTCCACCGACGAAAACACGCAGATCATCCTGCGCGCCATGCGTTGGCTTGGCCTGGACTGGGACGAGGGTCCCGAGGTGGGCGGCGACTATGGCCCCTACGCCCAGACCGAGCGCCTGGACCTGTATAAGCAGGCCGCCCAGAAGCTTTGGGATGAGGGCAAGGCCTATCCCTGCTTCTGCACCAAGGAGCAGCTCGACGCCGACCGCAAGGCCGCGCAGGAGCGCAAGGACCCCTTCCAGGGCTATCAGCGCCGCTGCCGCGATCTTGATCCCGAGGAGGCCCGCCGCCGCATCGAGGCCGGCGAGTCCTACGTCCTGCGCATCAAGGTGCCCGAGGACCGCGGCGACGTCCGTATCCACGACGCCGTCCACGGCGAAGTGACCTTCGACGCCAAGGAGCTCGACGACTTTGTCATCTTCCGCTCCGATGGCACGCCCACGTACAACTTCGCGACCGTCGTCGACGACGCCATGATGAAGATCACCCATGTCATCCGCGGCGACGACCACCTGTCCAACACCCCGCGCCAGGTCATGGTCTACGAGGCCCTCGGCGCGCCCGTGCCCACGTTCGCCCACATCTCCATGATCCTGGGCGCCGACGGTAAGAAGCTCTCCAAGCGCCACGGCGCAACTTCGGTGGAGGAGTACCGCGACGCCGGTTACCTTTCCGACGCCTTCGTCAACTACCTGGCGCTGCTCGGCTGGTCGCTCGACGGCGAGACCACGATCATCCCGCGCGATGTCCTAGCCAGCAAGTTCTCGCTCGACCGCATCTCCAAGAACCCGGCGACCTTCGATCCCAAGAAGCTCGATTGGGTCAATGCCGAGTACATCAACGGCATGTCCGACGCGCAGTTTGCCGATGAAATCATGGTCCCCGAACTGCACGAGGCAGGTCTCATCGAGGGCAACGTCGAGTACGGCGAGGACTGGATTGATGCGCTTGCCGCCATCGTCAAGCCGCGCACCAAGATGCCGGCCGACGCCGTGACCGTCGCCGCTCCCATCTTTGCTACGGCCGAGACGCTCGAGTATGACGAGAAATCCGTTAACAAGGGCCTGGCTAAGGAAGGCCTTGGCGCCATTCTGGATGCCGCCAAGGCCGCGCTCGAGGGCGTGGACAAGTGGACTGCCGAGGCCATCGACGCCGCGCTTGAGCCGCTGCCCGAGCAGATGGACCTCAAGAAGCGCGTGGTGTTCCAGGCCGTGCGCGTCGCCGTCTGCGGCAACATGGTGAGCCCTCCGCTGGGCGAGACCATGGCGCTCGTCGGCCGCGACGACTGCCTGGCGCGTATCGACCGCGCTCGCACGATGGCGCTGTAGTAGACGCGCAAATGCATGTATCCGAGCCCCGTTCACCCGAGCGGGGCTCTTGTTTCTGTACCGATGAGTGGGTTGCTGGGACAAAATAATCAGTAGTGTTTGTCCCATGTTCGAGTGACGCAACGAGCTCGACACTCGTATCGGCCATGGGACAAACTCTACTGATTGTTTTGTCCCACCCCTTTCAGGTCCGTTCGTTAGAGGTGGTGTATGGCTCAACAACTGTCGCTGTTTGGTTTGCCGGAACCGGAGGAAGCTCCGGTGAAGCCCAAGCCTGCCGCTGCCTCGGCTCAGTCTAAGCCTTCGCCCGAGCCCCCTGCCGCCTACGCGAGCGTGGTCCTCGACATCCCCACCCGTGCGCTGTCGGAACCGTTTGCTTACGGCATCCCCGAGTCCCTTGCCAACGAGGTCCAGATCGGATCCACGGTCCTGGTCCACTTTGGTAACCGTGCCGCCGCGGGCTATGTCGTCGACATTGCGCCTGATCTGGGCGATCTGCCGGGCAACAACTCCCTCGACCCGGTGCGCATCAAGCCCATCGAGGCCATCCTCAGCAAACCGCTCTTTACCGCCGAAGCCGCCCGCATCGCACGTTGGATGAGCCGCGAGTATGTCGCGACGCTTTCCGAGTGTCTGCGCCTGTTCTTGCCTCCGGGTGGCAGCCCGCGTGTGGTCAAGGGCGACGACGGTGTGTGGACGGTTGAGCGTCCAGCCGTCAAACCCATCCAAAACCGCTGGGTGATGCTTACGCCCGAAGGCTTTGACTACACGCCACCCAAGACCGCGGTCCGCCAGCGCCAACTCATCGAGGCGCTCCAGTGTGGTCCTGTCACGACGCGCGACCTCAACCTTCTCTATAACAGTATGTCGGCGACCATCAAGGCGCTCGAAAAACGCGGCATCGTGGTGGTGGAGGAGCGCCGTGCCTGGCGCGGTTGCAGCGAGCAGACTACGCTGTCCTCGGCAAGCGGCAAGGCGCCGGTCTCCCTTACCAACGGCCAGCAACAGGCACTCGCGCAGATTGAGCGCGCCCGCCTTGACGCTCATGGCGACGTGGTGCTGGTTGACGGCGTCACCGGCTCCGGCAAAACCGAGGTTTACCTCTCCGCTATCGAGCGCGTGCTCGCGGCAGGCCGCTCTGCCTGCGTGCTCGTGCCCGAGATCTCGCTGACGGCCCAGACCGTCGGCCGCTTCCGCTCGCGCTTTGGCGAGACGGTCGCCGTGTTCCATTCGCGTCTATCTGCTGGCGAGCGCCTGGACCAGTGGGATATGGTCGCCAGCGGTGCGGCCCGCGTGGTCGTCGGCGCCCGCTCAGCGCTCTTTTGCCCGCTTGACGACCTGGGCCTCATCATCATCGACGAGGAACACGAGACCAGTTACAAGCAGGGCTCCAGCCCGCGCTACCATGCGCGCGAGGTTGCGGCCGAGATGGCGCGCCGCTATCGCTGCCCACTTGTGCTGGGCTCGGCCACGCCTTCTGCCGAGGCCCTCGACCACTGCCGCCATGGAACGTATAACGGCACCACTTGGACGCGCGTCGAGATGCCCGAGCGCCCGGGACACGCCGTGCTGCCCGAGGTCCGCATTGCCGACCTGCGCCGCGAGTTTTCGCACGGTAGCCGCTCCATGTTCTCAAAACCCTTGATGGAGGGATTGGAGCGTGTGGCCGAGCGCCGCGAGAAGGCCGTGTTGCTGCATAACCGCCGTGGCTTTGCGCCGTTCCTGATGTGTCGCGAGTGCGGCTGCGTTCCCACCTGCAACCACTGCTCCACAGCGCTTACGTATCACGAGCGCACGCACACGCTGCAATGTCACACATGCGGATCCTCCTGGCACGTGCAGCCGTATCCCGCGCCCACGAGTCGTTGCCCCAAATGTGGCAGTCGCTACCTGGCAAAAATGGGGCTGGGCACGCAGCAGATCGAGGACGCACTGCACCAGATGCTGCCCGAGGACGTCGCCATCATCCGCATGGATGCCGATTCCACGCGCGGCAAGGATGCGCACAAAAAGCTGCTCGAGCAGTTCGATGCGGCCGATTGCGCCGTGTTGCTGGGCACCCAGATGATCGCCAAAGGCCTCGACTTTCCCCAGGTCACGCTCGTGGGTGTGGTCAATGCCGATTTCGCCCTCAAGCTGCCGGATTTCCGCGCAGGGGAGCGCGCCTACGATTTGCTTGAGCAGGTCGCCGGTCGCGCCGGTCGCGGCGATCGCCCTGGCGAGGTCATCATCCAGACGTATCTGCCCGAGGATCCGGTCATCCGCGCCGTCGCCGAGCACGATCGCTCGATCTTTACCGACTATGACCTGGACCAGCGCCGTGACGCACTGTATCCGCCGTTCGTGCGCCTGGTTAACATTTTGGTGTGGTCGGCAAGCCGCGACGATGCGCAGGATTATATCGGGCGCATCGCAAAGCTTCTTAAGCGCCGCTGGCATGCCGCCGCGCCCGATTTTTTGCGGGCGGGGAGTGCCGTGCCGCAGGTGCTAGGCCCGGCTTCGTGTGTAATCGAGAGAGCCAAGGACCGTTACCGCTTCCATCTGCTTGTGAAGTCGCCTGTGGGGTACCATGTCTCTGATGATATCGACGCCTGCCTCAAAGAGGTGGGCTCTGTGCGCGGCGTGAGCGTGAGCGTTGACGTCGATGCCTATGATTTGATGTAACAACCCGAAAGGATGGCCATGGAAGCCAACGGAATCGTACTGTCGCCCGACCCTCGCCTGCGTCAGGAGTGCGCCGTGATCGAGGAGATCACCCCGGCGATCGAGGCGCTTGCCGAGAAGATGAAGAAGATGATGTTCGACAACGGTGGTTGCGGCCTGGCTGCTCCGCAGATCGGCGAGCTTATTCAGCTCGTCACCATCGACTGCGACTACAGCGACAAGAACGACTACGACCCGTACGTGCTCATCAACCCTGTCATTGTTGAGCAGAGCGACCATCTGGTGCCGTTTAGCGAGGGCTGCCTGTCCATCCCTGGCATTAGCTGCGAGATCGAGCGTCCCGACCATGTCGTCGTCGAGGCGTACGACTTGGACGCCAACCTGATTCGCTACGAAGCTTCGGGCGACCTGTTCTGCGTGTGCCTGCAGCACGAGATCGATCACCTGCACGGCAACACCATGTTCGAGCGACTGAAGCCGATGCAGAGGATCAAGGCAGTCAAGGAGTACCAGGACGCCCTGGCCCGCGGCGCTCGACCGGGCGAGACGGAGTAGGTCCCACCGTCCCCGGTGCTGAGCGCACACATATCATCCCGTGCTCAAACATTCTCGCTTTGCTGCGAAACTCCGCGCGGGACGATATGTGCGCGCTCAGCACCGGGGACTGCGTTGTTCTGGCTCGGTTCGCCCGGGTGCCGTTGGGCCAGGGAGGGGCGTCTTCGCTGATAGGTGCTTTGTTGGAAGAGCTGCTTTTATTGCGGCTCTTTCTTTGGTTTTGGGTATATTTGTTCTTGTTGAAATGTTATTGCGGATGGACTGGTGACTTGGCTTTCCGCTGGTCTTTGTAGCCGTCTCGGCTTTGGTTGAGGGGAGACGATCTTTATGCGTATTGTGTTTATGGGTACGCCCGATTTTGCTGTGCCTTCTTTGACTTCGCTTGTCGAGGCTGGAAACGAGATTGCGCTTGTTGTTACTCGTCCTGATGCTGTTCGTGGGCGTGGTAAGAAGCTGGAGCCGTCTCCTGTTAAGGCTAAGGCGCTCGAGCTTGGTCTGCCTGTTGTTGAGGCTAATCGTATGACGCCTGAGGTTGTTGAGGTGCTCCAGGCTGCCCAGGCTGACATTTTCTGTGTGGCTGCTTATGGCTGCATTTTGCCTGATGACGTGCTGCATATGGCACCGCTCGGCATTGTGAATGTTCATGCTTCCTTGCTGCCTCGTTGGCGTGGCGCCGCTCCTATTCAGCGTGCCATTCTTGCTGGTGATGAGATTGCTGGCGTTTCTATCATGCGCATTGGGCATGGCGTGGATACTGGTGCTTATTGTGCTCAGGCTTCCACGTCGGTTGCCGGTAAGCATGCCGAGGCGCTGACTATGGAGCTCGCTGAGCTCGGCGGCAAACTGCTTGCCGATACGCTTCCCTCTCTTGCCGATGGCACTGCCGTGTGGACTGAACAGGATGAGGCGCTCGTTACCCATGCTGCCAAGATTTCTAAGCAGGAGATGCGCTTGGATCCGCAAATGGCGGCGCTCGATTGCGTGCGTCATGTGCTCGCTTCGTCCGATACCGCGCCTGCTCGTTGCGTGATTGCCGGCAAGACCGTGCGTGTGCTCGATGCTGCGGCGGCTGATGTGTTGCTTGGCGAGGGTCAGGTTCTCGTTAAGGCCAAGCGTGTTTACCTTGGCCTTTCCGATGGCTCGGTTGAGTTGCTTGAGGTTAAGCCTGATGGCAAGCGTGCTATGACTGCTTCTGCTTGGGCTGCTGGCCTGCAGGGTGCCGATCTTTCGTGGAGTGTTTTGTCATGAGCAAGCTGTCCCCCGCGCGCAAACTTGCGCTCGATGTACTGATGGAGGCCGATCGCCGCGGCATGTATGCGCGCGACGTGCTGTCCTCTCGCGCATCGGCCAAGGCTATTGACCAGCGCGATTCCGCTTTTGCCGCCCGCTTGGCGCTGGGCGTGGCCGCCACGCAGGGTATTTTGGACGAGCTGCTCGATCAGTTTCTCGATAAACCCAAAAAGGTTGCGCCGCGCGTTCGCATGGCGCTTCGTATCTCGGCCTTCGAGATGCTCTACCTGCATACGCCGGGCCGCGTTGCCGTGAGCCAGGGTGTTGAGCTGGTGCGCAGTGGTGCTAAGTCTGCTGCGGGCTTGGCAAACGCGGTGCTGCACAAGGTTGCGGACAACGTTGAGGACTTTGCCACGGCATCCGACGTGGATGAGTCCGAGCGACGCTTGGTTCGTCTGTCGCGCCTGATGGGTCTTCCGCGCTGGCTATGCGCTCGCATTATGGCGTCGTTTGACACTCCAGAGGGTGCGCTCGGCTTCGCCGGCAATCTGGCGCCCGCGCCGCTCGCTTTGCACGAGAACGCCTTTGCAACCAAACCTGATCCGTACCTATCGCAGCTTGTGGCGCCTGTGTTCCCTGGCTGTCATGCTCCGGTCGATGCTCAGGTTACGGTTGCGTCGGGCGTATTTGAGCGTGCTGCTGCCGTGGCCTCGGACCTTAACGCCCAGCTTATCGCCACAGCTGCCACGCGCCCTGGTAGCTGCCTTGAGATTGGTGCCGGCCGTGGCACCAAGACCTATGTGATGATGTGCCAGGCCAAGCGTGCGGGCTATGAGCGTCAGCATACGGCGCTCGATCTGCATGATCGCAAGTGCGATCTGAATCTCGCTCGCCTGCATAAGGCTGGTATTCAGGGCGTTCGTACGGTTTCGGGTGATGCCTGCGAGCTTGATGAGGTGCTCACATCGTTTGATGCCATGCTTGGCGAGCCGGTTAAGTTCGACACGGTCTTTATCGATGCGCCGTGCTCTGGCACCGGCACCATGCGCCGTCATCCCGAGATCCCGTGGCGCCTGACCGAAAAGGATGTGACGGTTGAGCTGCCCAAGCTGCAGCTGACGATACTCAAAGAGGCTGCTGTGCGCGTGGCTGCCGACGGCGAGCTCATCTATGCGACGTGCTCGGTCTTCGACGAGGAGAACATGCAGGTCGTGGAAGCGTTCTTGAGCTCTCCCGAGGGTGCCGGCTTTAGCGTGGCACCGCTTTCCGAGGCGCAGATTCTGCAACTCCCCGAGTTCGCCCAGGCCAAGAAGCTCGTCTCCGTACGCCAAAACGACCGAGGCCTCTTCCAAAGCGTGCCGGTAAACGCCGACTCCTACGACGGCCACTTCTGCGCCCGCCTGATCCACAACTAACTACTAATTTGCGGTGAAATAGGGATTGAATAGCGGCTTCTACCTGCCAAACTGTCCTTATTTCACCGCAATTCATAAGGAAACCTGGCCTGATAATTAGCTACTCATAGCTCAAAGAAATAGCCCCGCGATTGGTGTCGGTCGCGGGGCTGATTGGTTTCTAGTGGTTATGCGGGCAGTTGGCGCAGCAGCCGCTTGTGGCGCTGGTGCTGGAGCCGCCGCTGCGCTGGTCGGTGTTGTAGAAACCGCTGCCATCGAACTTAATACCGCTGGCCGAGAACGTCTTGGCCGCCGGGGCACCGCAGCTCGGGCATAGGACCTCGGGGGTCTCGGACATGGGATGCTCAACCTCGAACACGTTGCCGCAGCTCGAGCACTTGTAATCGTAGCGCGCCATAATACTTCCTTTTCAGCACAAAGCGGGCAGATCGCTCTGCCCGCAAAAATTCAAACAGCTGTAACTGTACCCTATATCGGGGGTTTTATCACGCTTCGCCCCAGAATCTATGGGTGTTGCGCAGGAGCTGCGCAGTTTTGCCCTCGGTGGCCGCAACATCGGTCTCGTCAGCCTGCCAGGTCCAGTTGCCCGTGGCCACGCCCGGAACGTTCATGCGCGCGTCGTCGCCCAGCCCCAAGACATCTTGCAGCGGCATCATCACCAGGGGAGCGTCGCTTGCCAGCGCGTCGCTCATCAGCTTGGACGCCACCTCAACACCGCTCGGCACGTCGCCACCCGCAAAGGAACGCGTGCACCAACCGGCCAGCGTCGACGTATCGTGCGTCGAGGTGTACAGAATCTTGCCGGGCGTGGGATGCACACCGCAACGAACGTCGTAGTCGCTAAACTCCAGCACGTCCATGCCGGGGAAACCGCAGGTCGAAGCCATGGCGCGAACACCGGGCGTCAAATAGCCCAGGTCCTCGGCGATAAAGTTGAGCGGACCCAGCTCGTCGTAGGCGGTCTGGAACAGGTCCTTGCCCGGGCCCGCCAGCCAGCGACCGTCGGCGCAAGCCTTGCCCGTGGGGATACTAAAGTAGCTGTGGAATCCCAGGAAGTGATCCAGGCGCACGCGGTCGTAGAGCGAAAACGCGCGGCGCAGGCGATCCATCCACCAGCTATAGCCGTTCTGCTTCATATGGTCCCAGCGGAACGTCGGGTTGCCCCACACCTGACCCTCGGGCGCAAAGTTGTCGGGCGGCGCGCCCGAAATCTCAATTGCCTTACCGGTATCGGACAACCAGAAGTTCTCGGGCTCGCTCCATGCATCGGCCGAATCGTCCGAGACATACATCGGGATATCGCCGATGACCTCGATGCCCTTCTTGTGCGCGTAGTTCATGAGCTCGCACCAGGCTAGGTCAAAGCGGTACTGCATGTACGCCTGCAGCTCTGCCTCGTCGTGGAAACGCTTGTCGTCAATCAGGTGCTCGTTGTAGCGCGCGACATCCGTCGGCCAATCGTGGCGCGACTCGCCCTCAAAGTACTTCTTAACGGCCATGTAGACGCAGTATTTCTCGAGCCAATCGGCGTTGCGATGTTTAAACGCGGTGTAGAGCGGATCGGCATCTTCGCCGCCACGGGCCTTCCAAGTCTCAAAGTCGGCCGCCAGCTCCTCTTGGCTCTCGGGCAGCAGGTCAATATTGCCCGCAAAGGCCGAAGGCCCGGCGTAAGGGGAGCGGAAGAAGTCCGTTGGGTTGACAGGCAGGACCTGCCAGTAGCGCATGCCCATAGCGGACAGATGGTCGATAAAGCGACGCGTGGGTGCGCCGATCGTGCCGGGCTTGCCGTCATCGGTCGGTACCGAGGTGATATGGCACACAACGCCCGCGCCGTGATCGAGCGGCTCCTGCAAGCGCTGCTCGGCATGGTGATAGATGATCGACGAGCCCAGCGGATACAAATCGAGCGTGACCGTGCCGTTGTGGATCTCGCACTCGTGACCGCTGATCACGTCACTCGCGCATTCATCGAGCGCCGGAATCGTCACGCGGTGCGAATTGCGCAGACTACGATTAATGATAACCGTCGCGGACTCGCCATCCTTGCCCGTGCGGTTGTATGCCAGCACCTCGTCGTTGAGCGCGAAGGCCTTGATCTCGCCGTCGATCATAAACGGTAGTGCGCGGCGTACGGCGGAGGCGTTTTTGACAATAGCCAGCGTGTCGAAGTCGTGCAGTTGGTCCTTGGTCGGCAGGGTGCGGCGGTTGCCCGGATCGGTTAGACCCTCCAGGCCGTACTCATCGCCATAGTAAATCGAAGGCACGCCCGGGAACGTCATCTGCATGAGCGTTGCGAGCCAAAAACGGCTCTTGGCCAGGCCCATCGAGTTCTCGTCCAGACGCCATTTGCTGCGCTCGCACTCGGGCAGCTGCGACTCATCGGGGCCGCCGCCGAGCACCGAGATAATGCGCGGACGGTCGTGGCTCGAAAGCAGATTAAGTGCGCAGGACAGGGCCTCACGGGGATAGTTCTCGCGCAGGGTTTCGATATCCTCGGCTGCCTGGTAGGCGTTCTTGTAGCCCATCAAAAAGCCGATGACCATGTCGCGGAAGGGGTAATCCATAGCAGAGTCCAGCTCGGAGCCTTGCAGATAGCGGCGCAGATGGCCGTAGCTGATCTTGTTGGAGGCGTCTTCCCAGACTTCGCCGAGCAACAGTGCATCAGGCTTCTCGGCGAGCACGGCCTTTTTGATCTCGGCCAGGAAGTCATCGGAAAGCTCGTCGGCCACGTCTAGGCGCCAGCCATGAGCGCCGGCACGTAGCCATTTACGGATCACGCCGTCCTTGCCCAGGAGCCGCTCGCGTACCAGCTCAGAGCTCTCATTGATGGCGGGCATATTGCCCACGCCCCACCAGCAGTCGTATGAGCCGTCCTCGTGGAAATAAAACGCATCGCGCCATGGCGAATCCTCGCTCTGCCACGCGCCCACGCCGGGGTAGTTGCCGTAGCGGTTGAAATAGATCGAGTCGTCACCCGTATGGTTAAAGACGCCGTCCAGAATGATGGAGATGCCCAGCTTCTCGGCCGCCTGGCACAGCTCGGTAAAGTCCTGCTCGGTGCCCAGGATCGGGTCGATCTTGGTGTAGTCGGCCGTGTCGTAGCGGTGGTTGCTCGCGGCTTCAAAAATGGGGTTGAGGTAGAT
>CALHWR010000043.1 GCA_938036665.1 uncultured Collinsella sp.
GCCTTGGCAACCGCCACGTGACGCGTGTCGATCGAGACGATGGCGCCCTCCTTGGCCAGCGCGCGCACCACGGGCAGCACGCGGCGAGCCTCCTCGTCGGGATTGACCGGGGTAAAGCCGGGGCGCGTGGACTCGCCGCCTACGTCGATGATGTCGGCGCCGGCGTCGAGCATCGTCAGGCCATACTCGATCGCGGCGTCCGGGTCGAAATGCTCCCCGCCATCGCTAAACGAATCGGGCGTCACGTTGAGGACGCCCATGATGCGCGGACGGTCAAAGCTGAGCTCGTACTTTCCGCACCGCCATGTCTTGCTGTCGTTCGCCATGAACATCCTCCTAAAATGCCCACGCCGCCGAGCTTGGGGAGCTGGCGGCGGGGTCGCTTTGCACTCAGTCTTTCTATTGTATCCGCGTACACGGGCTAGAACGCAAACGCGGCCGCGATGTCGCAAGAAATCAGCAGGTCGGCATTTGCATCCTGATCGGTAGGCGCCAAATTGCAAATGGCCAGCGTATCGCCGGTAAAGTAACGCGTAAGGCCCGCCGCCGGATACACCACGAGCGAGGTCCCACCCACAATGAGGGCATCGGCCGCGGCGATGGCGGCAACGGCACCGGTCAACACATGCTCGTCGAGCGGCTCTTCGTAGAGCACCACATCGGGCTTGATGCGACCACCGCACGCAGGGCACACGGGCACGCCCGCGGCGTCCTCGTGCTCGCGCGAGCAAATCCACTCGGCGCTATAGACCGCGCCGCACGACTGGCAAATGCTGCGATGGACCGATCCGTGCAGCTCGAACACGCGCTGCGAGCCCGCCATCTGATGCAAGCCGTCGATGTTTTGCGTCACCACGGCATCAAGCTTGCCGGCGCGCTCCAGCTCGGCCAGCTTGGTGTGACAGCGGTTGGGCTTAGCGTTAAGCGCGATCATCTTGGTGCGGTAAAAGTCGAAGAACTCGGCCGGATGTGTCTCATAAAAGCTATGCGAGAGCATAGTCTCGGGCGGGTAGGCAAACTGCTGGTGATACAGGCCGTCCACGCTGCGGAAATCGGGGATGCCACTTGCCGTGGAAACACCAGCGCCGCCAAAGAAGACCACGCGCTTGTGGGTGTCAAACAGATCCGCCAGCGCGGCGGACGCCTGCCTGGGGTCCGATATTGCCTGCGTCATATGAGCCCTCCGTCCTTGTTGATCGGGCGGCGTCGGGCGATGTCCCAGCATGCGACCTTTAAGTCAGCATGCGCGGAGCCCACCCCGCCCCTGTTGCGCTAATCTTAAGCCTGCCAACCCCGTCGAAAGGACACCATGCCTCAGACTTACACTTTCGCCTCGTGGAACGTCAACGGCCTGCGCGCCGTGCTCAAAAAGGACCCGAGCTTTATCCAGATCGCGCAAGAACTCGACGTCGATATCCTGGCGCTGCAAGAGACCAAGTTGCAAGAAGGCCAGGTCGATATTAGCCTGCCCGGCTATCACCAAACCTGGAGCTACGCCGAGCGTAAAGGCTATTCGGGCACTGCGGTCTTTAGCCGCCAGGAACCGCTGCGCGTGCTGCACGCCGACGCACTGCTACCCTACGCCGGCGAGAACGAGGCGGCCGTACTCGTCGCCCAAGCCGCAACCGAGGGCCGCGTCTGCGCGCTGGAGTTCGACAAGTTCTGGTTTGTGGATGTCTACACTCCCAACGCGCAAAACGAACTCGCCCGCATCGACGTGCGCATGGCCTGGGACGATGCTTACCGCGGCTTTTTGAACGCGCTCGAGCGCGAGACCGGCAAGCCCGTCGTAACTTGCGGCGACTTTAACGTGGCGCATGAGGAGATCGACCTTAAGAACCCCAAGTCCAACCGCGGCAACGCCGGCTTTTCGGACGAGGAGCGCGGCAAGTTCACCGAGCTGCTCAACGCCGGGTTTACCGATACCTGGCGCGCGGCAAACCCCGACGTCGAGGGCGTCTACAGCTGGTGGAGCTATCGCTTTAATGCCCGCAAGAACAACGCCGGCTGGCGCATCGACTACTTCCTGGTAAGCGACGCAATCGCCGACAACGTACGCGACACCGGCATCCGCGGCGACATCTTCGGCAGCGACCACTGCCCCGTCACCCTCACGCTAGAGCTCTAGCCCCAGCTGATCCCCTGGGGACGGAGGAAAACGAATCATTTTGGGCCTCGTGGTGGTATCCACGTGACCCATCCGCCACGAAACACGCCCATCTACTACGTTTAAGCCACCACCCTCAACCACAGCGAACAACGCAAAAAGAAAACCGCAGGTAGAAAGCCTGCGGTTTTTCATAAATCGCGTTTGTGTTTGGGGGTGTCGGGTCAAACGTAGTAGATAGGCTGATTTCGTGGCGGGCGAGTTCAGCTGATTCCCCGGGGACGTCTGGAGACGGAAGAAAACGGATCAATTTGGCTCTTGAGGGTCACGACGCCCGTCATATCAGCCGGCCATTCCAAAACTATGCCAGTTTACGGGGCTAAATCGCGAACCCCCAACCATACGCAATTCCGAAATAATAAAACCGCAGGTAAACGGCTTGCTCTATTTCAAAAATAGCCGGCATGGTCTGCTTGTGCCAATCTGGCCCCGTAAACCGGCATAGTTTTAAAATGGCACTTCGGCAGTATTGATTCCCGCCCCGGCGCAACCAGCCCTACAGTCCGTACTTCACGACGACTCGGTTGATGCGGCGACACCAAGGCTTGTACAGGGCGACCAAAAACACGCAGGTCGCAAGGCCGTGCGTGATATCGAACGGTACGGCGGTGGCAAGACGCGCCATGGCACCCGCCCACGTGAGCGGTTGAACAAAACCGATAATGTCGTAGGCGTTGATCACAACGCCGTACAGCAAACCCGAAGCAAAGCCGTAGGTCAGCAGCGCCGGCATACGCACGGTGCCATCGGCGCGATCAAAAGCGCCGGCATGCGCCAGCGCACCGCCAACGTATCCCACGAGCCCCCAAGCATACATCTGCCACGGCGTCCACATGCCCTGTCCAAAAGAGAAATTGCTGGTCAGCGCCGCCAGCGCGCCAACCATAAAACCATTGCGGCGGCCAAGCGTCGCCCCCGCGATAATGGCGATGGCACTCACGGGTTTAAAGTCGGGAATGGGACCAAACAAGATGCGCCCCGCCGCGGCCAACGCCGCCAGAACCAGCGTTGGCATAATCTGGCGCAGGCCCGGTCGCGACGCCTCGTAGCCTGCAAAGAACAGCGCAAGCACCAGCGCCACCACGACAAGCATGGCGAGCGCCGCCTGCTCAACGCCCGCCAGCAACGCCGCAGCCATCACGGCTGGCACCGCCAGCAGCAGCGGTATCTCCAGTTTTGCGAGTAGGCGCACGATGCGATAATCCGTCATCCCATCACGCCCTATAAAACACGTTGTCGGCAAAGAAGTCGGCCGGGGGCTCCATGCAGGCAATCTCGCCATCGAACATCATGGCGATGTCGTCGGCGACCTGCTCGGCAAAGTCCAAATCGTGCGTAGCCATGATGACGGTGCCGCCAGCCTTCGCATGGTCACGCAGGGCTCGAGCGATGATGCGGCGGCTCTCCAGGTCCAAGCCCTTCGTGGGCTCGTCAAGCAGCAGCAGCTCGGGGCCAATCAGCAGCAGCTTTGCCAGCGCGAGCAGCTGGCGCTGTCCGCCCGAGAGGTCGTAGGGGTGACGCGTCTCCAGGCCGTCCAATCCCAGTTGCGCCGCACGCTCCCGCGCCAAGTTCTCGTCATATCCGCAGGTCGAGGCCCATTCCATCAGCTCATCGCGAACCGTCTCGGCAACCAGCAATGCTTTGGGATTCTGAGGCAACAGCGCCGCCGAGGCCGCTCCGCGCACCATGCGGCCGCGCTGCAGCTTGGCGGTCTTGGCCAGCACCGAAAGCATCGTCGACTTGCCGCAGCCGTTTCCGCCCACGACTGCATGCACCGCGCCAGCCGAAAACGACGCATCGAGCCCGCGCAGCACCCAACCGCCCGCGCGATCGTAGCGAAACCAGCCTTCCGACAGGGTGGTAGCCGACCCAGCGTGCATTTTTTGGAGTATTCTGCTTCCATTCGTGCGCGGGAAGGCTTCCGAGCCGTTCTCGAGCGACGTTTGCGCCACAAATTCGGACGATTTGTCCAATTCCGAACTTTTTTTCGCGCTCGATACGTCCCCGGGCGGCTCCAGAGAGCCCAAATTGTCCTCACGCCTGCTGAATACTCCGTTTTTTGCACATCGGACGGCACCCCACCCCAACATGTCGTCGGAAAACAACGATTCTCGGCGTCCCAAAGAAGCCATATCCGCCACCTCGCGCACGCGACCGTCCTCAATCCGGTACGCACACGTCGCATACTCGAGCATTGGGCGCGGTTGATGCGTAGCCACAACAACCGTGCAGCCCAACTCACGGTTCACACGAAACAGCGCGTGCAGAAAATTCTTCTCGGCAACGGGATCGAGCTGAGACGTGGGCTCGTCGAGTAGCAGCACACGCGGACGCAGCGCCAGGACGGCGGCAAGCGACAGCAGCTGCTTGCGGCCGCCCGAAAGCGTATCGGTATCGCGATGAAGCCAGTCCTCCAGACCAAAGAAATAGCTGGTCTCAGCTACGCGACGCCGCATCTCGTCGCGCGACACACCCAGATTCTCTAGGCCAAACGCCATCTCGTGCCACACGGTTTCGCACACGATCTGGTTCTCGGGATCCTGGAACACATAACCCACGCGCTCCGCCGATGCCCGCACGTCCATGTCGGCGACGGGCTCGCCCAGCACGAGCAGCTCGCCGGAGCGCGTACCCGCCGGCGCGATCTCGGGCTTGAGCAGCGACAGCAGCGTCGACTTGCCCGAACCGGTACCGCCAACAAGCAGCGCAAATGCACCTTGGAGAACACGCCAATCAAGTCCCTCGAGCACCGGTGCCTCGGCCCCGGGATAGGCAAAACTAAGGCCCTGCACCTCAATCGCCGGAATATCCGGGCCGCACGCCGCGCCCGACACCGGGCCCCTATCCAACCGAGCCATCAGCCAAACCTCTTCTCATCAATCGCGTGCGACGCGCAAGGCAGCATCATCCAGGCAGCGTACACGACATAGCCCAGCCACGGCGCCGGCACCGAGAGCTGCGGATAAAACGAATACTGCGTTGTCGCGGTCCATGCCACCGCCACCGCGGCGGCACCAAACAGCGCAAGCCCAACCAGCGCGACAACGTCGCTGCGCCCCAGTCGATACCTCGCATACGTCGTACGACGCGTCGCGGCACCCCACCCGCGCGAGCGCATCGCGTCCGCACGCTCCAGCGAATCTTCCATGCCCCAGCCCATCAACACGCTCGATGCCCGTAGGCGCGAACGCACGGGGTCGGCCGGCGCACGCCCCGGCACATCAATCGCATCCTGCACCGCCAACACCGTACGACCGCGGCGCAAAAACTGCGGGACAAGCCGCATGCACATCGAGATCATGAGCGCAATCACCGGTGCGGCATTGCCCAGCAGCGCGAGCACCTTGTCGTATTCGAGCATCGACGCCGCCGCCTCAAACCACAACACGCTCGCCACAAACAGCCCTCCCATGCACAGGCCGTATACCATGCTCTCCAGATACACCGCGCGCATGCCAATACGGAACAGCTCCGTCGAGCCCGAGGCGCTAAACAGCGGATTGAGCACCGCAACGATCAAAATCACCGGCAGCTGCCAGCGGAGTGCGCCCAGCGTGCGGGCAGCCCCACGCGTCGCAAATCCATACGCCAGCCCGCCCGCAAGCGACAGCGCGATCAGCACCGGTTGCATCGAGAACATGGTGAGCCCCAGCGTCAGCACCATGTAGAGGGCCGGCACAGCCGGATGCGACATCGAGAATGCCGCGACGGGCTCGCCGCCAAACTCCTCTTGTATGTTGTCCACGGGCACCCCCGTCCCCTCGCTCAAACGACAGCTCCGCAGCACCGCCAACGCCGCACGCAAGCAGCGCAAACGCCACGCCGGCGGCGCAAACCTCAACCGCCGCAAACCAATCGCTACGCGCTCAACATATGCCTGCGGTATCATATTGCGCCGTGTATCGTTTCCAAACACACGTCTCTATAACGTAACAGGAGATCACATGGACGCAACCGCAATTATCCTCGCCGCCGGCGAGGGCACCCGCATGAAGTCGAACCACTGCAAGGTTTCGCACAAGATCCTGGGCAAGCCCATGGTCCAGTGGATCGTCGACGCTACCATCAAGGCCGGCTGCAGCCGCGTCGTGGTCGTCATCGGCAGCCACGCCGACGAGATGCGCGCCCTCATCGACGGCGCCTACGCCACCAGTGCCACCAAGGTCGAGTGCGTTGAGCAGACCGAGCGCCTGGGCACCGGTCATGCCGTGAAGGTCGCGCTCGAGGCCTGTGGCATCACGCAAGGCCCCGTCGTCGTGCTCAACGGCGACCTGCCGCTCATCACCGCCGACACCGTCGCCAAGTTCGCGCAAACCGTCGCCACCGGCGAGCTCGCCTGCACCGTCATGACCATGACCCCGCCCGATCCTTTCGGCTACGGCCGCATCAAGCTGGGCGCCGATGGTCAGATCGAGCGCATCATCGAGCAGAAGGACTGCACGCCCGAGCAGGCCGCCACACTGCTGGAGTGCAACGCCGGCTGCTACGCCTTCGACGGCGCGCAGCTCGCCGCCCACATTAACGAGATCGGCAACGACAACGCGCAGTCCGAGTACTATCTGCCCGACATGCTCGAGATCCTCAAGGGCCACGACCAGGCAGTCTCCATCTTCCACTGCGACGACTACCGCGACGGCCTGGGCGTCAACAGCCGTATCCAGCTCGCACAGCTTACCGCCATCGCGCGCGACCGCATCAACGAGCACTGGATGGCCGAGGGCGTCACGTTCATCGACCCCACGCAGGCTTGGATCGGCCCCGACGCCACCATCGGCCGCGACACCGTCGTGTGGCCGCAGACGCACCTGATCGGCCACGTCACCGTGGGCGAGGAGTGCCAGCTCGGCCCCAACAGCCGCCTCACCGACACCACCGTCGGCAGCGGCTGCACCATCGATGAGACCATCGCCATCGAGGCCGTCATCGAGAATGGCGTCGACTGCGGCCCGCGCGCCTACCTGCGCCCGGGCACCCACATGCTCGACGGATCCAAGGCCGGCACGCACGTGGAGATCAAGAAGTCCACGATCGGCGAGGGCTCCAAGGTGCCGCACCTGTCCTACATCGGCGATACCACCATGGGCTCCGGCGTCAACGTGGGCGCGGGCTCCATCACCTGCAACTACGACGGCGTACACAAGCACAAGACCGTCATCGGCAAGGATGCCTTCATCGGTTCCGACACCATGATGGTCGCACCCGCTCAGATCGGCGACGGCGCACTCGTTGCCGCCGGCTCCGTCATCACCGAGCCGGTCCCGGCAGACGCGCTCGGCCTGGGTCGTGCCCGTCAGGTAAATATTGAGGGCTGGGCCGCCGATTATCGCCGTCGTCTGCACGAGGACGACGAGGTATAACGTTTTACCAAGCACAAAAGGAGCTGCTCCATGGGGGCGGCTCCTTTTTCTATCGTGACCTGCGCAACCGGATGAGTGGTCGGTTCGTGTCCGTTGGCGGTAAAGACGTTATCAGGACCCGATAAACCCCGCCGCGCGGTTACAATGCAACAAGGCATCTATATGGCATTCGATGTATAAAGGAGAAGGGTAATGCCGATTAATGATCCCGAGAAGTCGGAGAATATGCGCAAGTCCATCCGCGTGTATTCCGGTTCCTCCAACCGTCCCCTCGCTCAGAAGATTGCTGAGTACCTTGGGGTCGAGCTTTCGGGCCTTACGCTAAAGCAGTTCGCCAATGGTGAGATTTACGCCCGCTACGACGAGACCGTCCGCGGCGCCGACGTCTTCCTGATTCAGTCCGTGGCCGGCGGCAACGTCAACGACATGCTCATGGAGCTGCTCATCGCCACCGACGCTGCCAAGCGCGCATCCGCCCGCTCCATCACCGCCGTTATCACCCACTACGGCTATGCCCGCCAGGACCGCAAGGCCGGCCCGCGCGAGCCCATCACCGCCCGCCTCGTCGCCAACCTGCTCGAGCGTGCCGGCGTCAACCGCATCATCACCCTCGACCTGCACCAGGGCCAGATCCAGGGCTTCTTCGATATCCCGGTTAACCACCTGTCCGCACTGCCGCTGTTTGGCCAGTACTACAACGACATGCACTTCGACACCGACAACCTGGTTGTCGTCTCCCCTGACGTGGGTCGTGCCAAGGCCGCCAAGAAGCTGTCCGACATGCTCGGCTGCGACCTGGCCATCGCCCACAAGGGCCGTCCGCGCCACAACGCCGCCGAGGTCATGGGCATCATCGGTGACATCAAGGGCAAGACCTGCATCATCAACGACGACATGATCGACACCGCTGGCACCCTGTGCGCCAACGTCAAGGAGCTCAAGGCTATGGGCGCCGGCGACATCTACGTCTGCGCCACCCACGGCATCTTCTCCGGTCCGGCCATCGAGCGTCTGAACGACGCCCCCATCGTCGAGTGCGTCGTCACCGACGCCATCCCCGTCGAGGTCGGCGGCAAGATCAAGACTATCTCGGTCGCCGAGGAGTTCGCTCAGGCCATCTCCGCCGTTTACCACGAGGAGCCCGTCTCCACGCTCGTCGGCGGCGACTTCGCGCTGTAGTCCAACGCGTATCGCATCATCTTTGATGTTTTTAAAGGGTCGGAAGCTCGCTTCCGACCCTTTTTCTATTCCTCGCCAATCCGCCCTGGACAGTTAGTTCAGATACGTATTTTTTAAAGCTCCAAAGGTCCGTTCGGAGCCTTCTGAGCTCCCCGGCGGATGCCATGCCGCCCGAAGCTCATCGTTTTCGAGTACAACCGCCGCATATATTATCTTCAAATCGCCCTCGAAGGCCCTTAGAAACACCTCGAACGCCCGCCGCCTTATACGTATCTGAACTAACTGTCCAGTAGCCATCGTCAACCTTCTCGGCAGAGCTCAATTTCCTGCAATCCCCTCAACCGATTCCACCGATTTCCTAACACCCGGCCGTTCATGGCGCCCAGCACCCCGCTGAGCGAAAAGAACGGTATGGCGGTCGCATTCTGCCGCCAACTTAGTACGTTATAGCTATGACGACCGTGATTTCACATTTCTCCGCCCTCCGCGCAATTCGTCGCGCACGACGGGCGTACTCTGCCCTACCCTGGAGCTCCATTGATAGTGAACAGCAAGCACAGGCCTTGGCTAGCTGCATTCCCAATAATGACGCGATAGACTTTGGCGCACTTTCGATACTCGACGCCTGGAATGAAGATGATTCCGAGCTGCTCGATCTTCTCGTTTCAAACGAAGGCAACCGACGCCCCGACAAGCGACTTCTTCAGCATATTCTCTCCGCTCCGCTTCCTGAAGGTGCAATTATGCACGTCGAGGCCGACATCTACGCAACGTCTCCTGCCATGACAGCCATGCTTTGTTCTAAAAATGAATCAGTCGCCAAAACCTTGATGCTTCTCATGGAACTGGTCGGAACTTACTCCCTTCCTCCCGGGGCAACATACCCCATTGCCCATGACGACATCTGGCCCAAGGGCGATGGCTACGAAGCGACGGGCGATCTTGATTGCCTGGGCAACCAGTCAGCGGCCGAACAACAGAACGAAACCCGCTATGAACAGGCGCACTACAAATGCGAGCCCGCCACGACCATCGAAGAGCTCGAGGCGGTCGCACGGTTCGCCAAAAGTAGCTCATACGCCTCGTTTCGCACGGCAGTCAAACTCGCCCGGGCTGGATCCGCATCCCCAGCCGAATCCCTAATGTTTGCCGTTCTCGGAGCGCCCATGCGCTTTGGCGGATTCGGATGTT
This sequence comes from uncultured Collinsella sp., assembly GCA_938036665.1. GTDB lineage: Bacteria > Actinomycetota > Coriobacteriia > Coriobacteriales > Coriobacteriaceae > Collinsella. The sequence continues at coordinate 9,895 of CALHWR010000043.1, forward strand.
GCAGCCTGCCCATGGGAGGCCTGCTACTCAACCATCGAATCGACTTCGATACTCTTGCGGTCAACATGTCCTCGGGCATCCCCTATGCCATCTGCGACCTATATTGCCCGGCAGCCGGAGTCGACAACGAATACAACGGAATTGGGCATGAGCTTCAAAACGCTCGCATCCACGATGGCAATCGAAATAATGGCCTCAAGGCCATGGGCATCCACGTCCTGGTTATCAATCGCGACCAAATGAAAGACCTTGTTGCACTCGAAGCCTTCGCCCAAACGATGCATCGACTCGCAGGAGTCCGATTCCGGTACCGTATCAAGGGCTATCGCAAGCGTCAGGCCGCTTGGCTCAACGCTCTGCGGGCCGGAACCGGCCTCGCGCCGGTCTAAACGGCGAATCACCCGTGCGCCGTCGAGCAGGGCTGGGCAGTTAGTTCAAATACGTATAAATGGACGCATTGAATTAGACTGTTTTGCAGCTATCTCTATACCATTCGCCCTATTTGAAGGCAGGGTAGACTTCAAAACAACGCCATATGGACTAACTAAAGCTCCAAAACAACGTATCGGCATTGAATTGAGTAATTCGAGTCCTCAGAACTTATACGTATCTGAACTAACTGTCCACCTCGGATTTCGACGTCCGTCCAAACGCCCCCAAACGCCCTCAATTACCCTCCATTTGACAGCGGCAACAGGGTCGCTCACCATAGCAGGCGACAAATCAACGAAAGGATGAACATGGCAGCTGCACAGCCGCTTAAGATTCGCATGGTTGCCGGGCTTGGCAACCCGGGCGAGGAATATGCCGAAACCCGCCACAACGCCGGCTTTAAGGCGATCGATGAGCTGGCCCGTCAGGCCGGTGTCACGTACTGGAAAAACCAGGCCGGCGCCGAGGTCGCGCTCATCAACATCAACGATCCCGAGGAAGAGGGCGGCAAGCGCCAGATTGTACTGGTCAAGCCTCAGTCGTACATGAACACCTCGGGCGGACCCATCTCCAAGCTCTGCCGCGAGTACAAGATCAAGGCCGAGGAGCTGCTCGTCATCCACGACGAGCTCGACATTCCCGCCGGTGACGTGCGCGTCAAGGTGGGCGGAGGCCATGCCGGTCACAACGGCCTGCGCTCCATCATCGACAAGATGGGCAGCCGCGACTTTAGCCGTATCCGCACCGGCATCGGCAACCCTCCCGGCAAGATGGCCGTGGCCGACTACGTGCTCAAGCAGCTGCGTGCCCGCGAGGCCGAGGATTTCCAGGACACCTGCGCCCGCGCGGCCGACGCCGCGGGCCTCGCCATCGTGCACGGCGTGATCTATGCCCGCGACCACGTCAACGGCGCCGCTTCCTCCAACGGCAAGCACTAAAACCTACCATTTAGGGATGTTTATTTTGGCAGGTTTTATCTACAGAAACGCCCCGGTGGCCGCATCGCAATAAACCCCGCGCTGCCATACACGCATAACACCCCAAAGGGGGCCGGCCTCATCACAACCCGAGGCCGGCCCCCTTTGCCGTTTTGCCTGATAAAACCGACCAAAATAAACCTATCCCTATTTGGTAGGTCGAAGTGGATAAACCCTTTTCCCAACCGCCGAAGATACACGTAAACGGCATGTCCATGAGGGTATAATTTGCACCGTATGTCTGCACAACGCCTGTGCGCGTACGGTTTTATTCGGGCTACCGTCCATTTCCGTGGAGGCACGGTTCGGCCGCCCTAACAAGAGAGGGGTTCTATGTATAAGATCCTGGAGAAGACGCAGTTCTCGGAGAAGGTGTTCAAGTTCCGCATCGAGGCGCCCGCAATCGCCAAGCATGCGCACGCTGGACAGTTCCTCATGGTTCGCGCCAACGAGACGGGCGAGCGCGTCCCGTTTACCCTAGCTGGCTGGAACGGTGACGAGGGCTGGGTCGAGTTCATCTTCATGGTGATCGGCAAGACCACCGAGATGCTGTCCACCTACGAGGCCGGCGAGTCGCTGCGCGACGTCGTGGGCCCGCTGGGCGTTCCCACCGAGATGGCCGAGGGCCCCTGTGCCGTCATTGGCGGCGGCGTCGGCCTGGCAATTGCCTTCCCGGTCGCCAAGCACCTGGTCGAGACCGGTCACGAGGTCCACGCCATCATGGGCGCCCGCACCAAGGACCTCCTGCTCATGGAGGACCAGTTCCGCGAGCTCCTCGACGAGGACCACATCCACATCACCACTGACGACGGCTCCTACGGCGAGCAGGGCGTTGTCACCGCTCCGCTGGAGCGCCTGCTGCAGGACAAGGCCGTGAGCCAGGTCTTCTGCGTCGGCCCCGTTCCGATGATGAAGTTCTCGACCCTCACCGCCCAGAAGTACGACACCCCCATCACCGCGTCGCTCAACCCCATCATGGTTGACGGCACCGGTATGTGCGGCTGTTGCCGCGTCGAGGTGGGCGGCGTGACCAAGTTCGCTTGCGTCGACGGCCCCGACTTCGATGCCACCCTAGTCGACTGGGATGACCTTCGTGCCCGCCAGGCCGCTTATCGTTCCGAAGAGGGCGCGTCCCTCAAGGCCTATGAGGAAAAGAGCTGCGCATGCCACTAGTTAACGGTCGTTTCGTTGCCGATATGAAGTCGCCCCGCACCCCCGATAACGAGGAGCCGGCTGCCGAGCGCGCCTGCGACTTCCGCCCCGTCGACAAGGGCTTCACCGAGGAGATGGCGCTGGCCGAGGCCGAGCGCTGCCTCAACTGCAAGAAGCCGTTCTGTGTCGAGGGCTGCCCCGTCAACATCAACATTCCCCGCTTTATCGAGCAGATCCGCGAGAAGGACTTTGGCGGCGCCCTCGATACCATCCGCGAGGACTCCATGCTTCCCGCTATCTGCGGTCGCGTCTGCCCGCAGGAGAACCAGTGCGAGGGCAAGTGCATCCGTGGTAAGAAATCCGAGCCCGTGGCCATCGGCCAGCTCGAGCGCTTCCTGGGTGACCGCCCCGAGCTCGCTTCCACGCCCAAGATGGCTCCCAAGAACGGTAAGAAGGTCGCCGTCGTCGGCTCCGGCCCGTCCGGCATCACCTGCGCCGGCGAGCTCGCCCGCAACGGCTTTGACGTCACCGTCTTTGAGGCCTTCTTTACCGGCGGCGGCGTGCTGGTCTACGGCATCCCCGAGTTCCGTCTGCCCAAGGCAGTCGTCAAGCGCGAGATTGACGGCCTGGAGGACATGGGCGTCAAGTTTGAGTACAACTCCGTCGTGGGCAACATGGCCACGGCCGAGGAGCTGTTCGAGCAGGGCTTCGACGCCATCTACGTGGCGACCGGCGCCGGCCTGCCCAAGTTCCTCAACGTCCCCGGCGAGAACCTGCCCAACGTCTTCTTCGCTAACGAGTACCTCACCCGCGTGAACCTGATGAAGGCCAACAAGTTCCCCGAGTACGACACCCCCACCAAGCACGGCAAGAACGTCGTCGTCTTTGGTGGCGGCAACGTGGCTATGGACGCCGTCCGTACCGCCAAGCGCCTGGGCGCCGAGCACGCCATCATCGCCTACCGTCGTACCGAGGACGAGATGCCCTGCCGTCGCGCCGAGCTGCACCATGCTAAGGCCGAGGGCGTCGAAGTTCTGCCGCTCGTCTCCCCGCTCGAGTTTGTCGCTGGCGAGGACGGCGCCGTGTGCGCCGTCAAGGTCCAGAAGATGGAGCTCGGCGAGCCCGACGAGTCCGGCCGTCGTCGCCCGGTGCCCATCGAGGGCGCCATCGAGGAGATCCCCTGCGACGTCGCGATCTCGGCTATCGGCACCAACGCCAACCCCTTCGCTGCCAAGATCGGCGGCAAGATGGAGCTCAACAAGTGGGGCTACATCGTCGCTGACGAGGAGACCGGCCAGACCACCGATCCCCGCATCTGGGCCGGCGGCGACATCGTCACCGGTGCCGCTACGGTCATTCTGGCGATGGGCGCCGGCAAGAAGGCCGCCGCTTCCATCACCAAGAGCCTGCTGGGCGAGTAATCACCTACAGCGCTCGCCATCAAACGGCAAAGTCCCCGTCGAGCACACGCCCGGCGGGGACTTTTTCTATGCCGACCGCCCCAACCACCACAAAGGGGACAGGCACCTTTGTGGTGGTTGGGGACTTGCCTGGTCGTTTTATCTCAATCTGTAACAGTTAGACCCTGTTGAGCCTTGTAGTTGTTACAGATCGAGATATTGTGCCGGCCGCCCACGCTGCATCTCAATCTGTAACAGTTAGAGACCAAATATGCCGCCTGGTGTTACAGATCAAGACGTTGGGCTGACGGCCGAACGGTTCATCTAAATCTGTAACAGTTAGAGCCATTTTCGCTGGCTTGGTGTTACAGATCGAGATTTGCAAAAGCCGAGGATAGGCACTGCCGCCAAGGCCTTCCCCTCCGCCTAAAACAAAAACCACCACAAAGGTGCCTGCCCTTTGTGGTGGTTTTGGTCGGTTAGCCTTCGAGCTGGGCGACTTTGTAGCGGTAGGCTGCGGCGATGACGTCCTTGCAACCCTCGCGGCCCAGCTTGGCGCGGTTGACGACGATGTCCTTGCCGCTCGTCATCTTCCACTTTCCGGCACTGTAGCGCTTATAGAACGCCTCGCGCGCCTTCTGCTGCTGCTTGACCAGCTTGGCGCCCTTCTTTTTGTTAAGGCCGCGCTTCTTGCGCACGATCTCGACGCGGTCCTCAAAGGGTGCGGTCACCAACACGGCAATGTGGTTGGGATTGTTGCGCAGCAGGTAATCGGACAGGCGGCCTTCGATAATGCAGCTCTCGGTCTCGCCCAGATCCAAAATCACCTGGCTCATCTTTTGGAACAACTTGTCCGAGTACGAGCGGGCGTCGTAGCGGTCGGGCAGAAACGCCATGTTCTCCACGGCCAGGCGCTCGTCGTAGGCAGCCATCTTGTCGAGCGACTCGCCCGCACGCAGCGACGCACGTACCAGCAGCTCGTTGTCATACAGCGGAATCCCCAACTCGTCGGCAAGCATGCGACCAATCTCGTGGCCCTCGGCGCCAAAGTCGCGCGCGATGGTAATGACCACAGGACTCTTCTTGTTCTCCAGATCGCTCATCGCGATTCCTTTCTAACAAATGAGAAAAAGGCTGTCTATCGCCTTTTCCCACGATAGCGTACCAGGGAAAGCCAGGCTACGCTGCCACCATTCGCCTCTGATATGCCCTCACCAACAACGAGATACCAAAGTTGAGCATAAAGTACATCGCAAACACCAGGCCGTAGAGCATAAGTACCTGCGACAGATCAATCGCGTGGGCCATCACGACGTTTGCCGTGTACATGAGCTCGGCCACGTTAATGCCCGAAAGATACGAGCTGTCCTTAATGACGGTCGTGCACTGGCTAAACAGCGCCGGAATGATCGTCTTAAACGTCTGCGGCAGAATGATGTAGCGCATGGTGGCAAAGAAGCCGAAACCCTGGCTCTGCGCCGCCTCAAACTGGCCGCGCGGAATCGAGTTGAGGCCGCCGCGCACAATCTCGGCCATAACAGCGCTGGTAAACAGCGTAAAGGCGATGGTCGAAATCACAATGTCCAAACCCTGCACCGTAAAGTAGATAAACAGGATCCACAGCAGGTTCGGCGTGCAGCGGAACAGCTCGATATAGGCGCTCACCAAAATACGGAACGGGCGGGGCGCATAGCTTTTAACAAGCGCCAGCACCGTGCCAAAGATGAGCGAGAAAAAGATCGACAGCGCCGAGATCTCGATGGTTTTAACAAAGCCGCCCCAAATGTAGAGCAGGTTGGTCGCGTTGAAGATTTCCATGCGCTAGGCCTCCTCTACGTTGTCGAGCCCCAGCTCGGCGAGGCTCACGCCGCGCGGACGCTCCTTGGAGCGGCGCTCGAGCCACTGCACCAGCATGGCGAGCGGAAAGCAGATGATGAAGTACATAAGGCAGCAGACGATGTATCCCTGCAGGTAACCGTACAGACTCACAAAGTTGTCGGAACGGTACATAAGGTCGCCGCCGGCCACAAGCGCCAGCACCGACGTGTTCTTGACTAGGTTGAGTGCCTGGTTACACAGCGGCGGCAGAATGATCTTGAATGTCTGGGGCAGCACGATGTACCAGTACGCCTGCGCACGGGTGAAGCCCTGGCTCTGCGCCGCCTCCATCTGACCGCGCGGAACCGCCTCGATACCGGTGCGGATGACCTCCGAGATGTAGGCCGCGTGATACAGGCCCACGCCCAAGAAGCCCAGCACGAACGGCGCGATGCGCACCGGCTGGTCGGCACCGGTTACGGCCTGCAAAAACTGCGGACCGGCCATGTACATAAAGAGCACCTGCACGGGCAACGGGGTGTTCTGGTAAAACTCCACGTATACGCGGCTTATGGCGCGCAGCACGCGCGAACGGGTGGTGGAGAACACGCCCAGCAGCGTGCCCAGCACCAGCGACAGCAGCAGACCGGCAACGACCACCTGCAGCGTCACGCCAAAGCCCTCCCAGAAGGGCCCCATGTTTTGAAATGTCGTCGACCAACGGTCGGCGTCAAATAATCCTTCGAGCATTTGATTCCTTCCTTGGACGATGCGCCTATACAAGACCCCAGGTCTTGACCTCTTGGTCGAGCCAGCCGTCGGCCAGGCGATCGCAAATCACCTGATCGACCACGGCCGAAAGGTCGCAGCCCTTCTTGGTCGCCACGCCGTAGCCCTGCTCGCCAAACTTGACCTCGGGCTGCAGCAGCTCAACGGTCTCGTTCATGTAGCCGGCCAGCGTGGAGCGGTCCATGGCAAAGACGTCGATATTGCCGGCGTCGAGCGAACTCTTGATGATGGGGTAGCCGCTAAAGGCCCTAAACTCGGGCTTGCAGCTAAAGCCGTTGTCCTTGATCATCTGCTCGATCAGGCCCTGCGTGGTGGCGCCCTGGCTCACGCCAATGACCTTGCCGTCCAGATCCTCAATCGAGGTAAAGCCCGAACGCTTCTTGACCATGAGTCCCACGTAGTCGGTGCGGTACGGCGTCGAGAAATCCCAGCTCTTCTTGCGCTCGTCGGTGATGGTGTAGGTCGCCGCGACCACGTCAAGCTGGCCGTTATCGATCAGCGGGCCGCGCGTCTTGGGCGTTACGTCGGTAAACTCGACAAGCTCCTGGGCACGGGCCTCCTTGTAGCTCACGCCAAAGACGGCAGCGGCGATCTGGTAGCACAAATCGACTTCCATGCCCTCAAAGCGGCCCTTGGCGGTGTCGTAATAGCCATAGCCGGGAACGTCCTTCTTGACGCCGGCATTCAGATGACCACACGACTTAATGGCCGCAAGCTTGGACCCCTTGTCGGAGCCCTCGCCGCTGGTAGAGTTACCGCAACCGGTAAGCGCGGTCCCCGTCAGCGCAAGCATGCCGGCGCCCGCCAGCTGCAAAAAGTGACGGCGCGACACGGCCGCCCTCGTCATATCCGTCATGTCCATCACCGCGCCTAGTGCAGAATCTTGGACAGGAACTCGCGGCAGCGCGGGTTCTCGGGGTTATCGAAGAAGTGCTCGGGCGTACCCTCCTCCAGGATGCGGCCGTCCTCCATAAAGATGACGCGGTCGGCCACCTGGCGCGCAAAGCCCATCTCGTGCGTCACGCAGATCATGGTGATGTCCTCCTGCGCGAGCTCAATCATAACGTCCAGGACTTCCTGGACCATCTCGGGGTCGAGCGCCGAGGTCGGCTCGTCAAACAGGATGATGGGCTGCTTGGTGCACAGGGCGCGGGCGATGGCGATGCGCTGCTGCTGACCACCCGAGAGGTTCTGCGGATACTCGCCGGCCTTATGCGCCATGCCGACGCGCTTGAGCGCGGCGATGGCGACCTCGGTCGCCTCCTCCTTGCTCTTCTTTTGCAGCTTGATGGGCGCGAGCGTCAGGTTGCCGAGCACCGTCATGTTGGGATACAGGTTGAACTGCTGAAACACCATGGAGCTATACTTGCGAGCCATCTCCAGGTGATTCTTTTTGGTAAGCGGCGTACCGTCGATGATGACCTCGCCCGACGTGGGCTCCTCCAGATAATCGACGCAACGGATGAGCGTCGACTTGCCCGAGCCGGAAGGCCCGATCATTACGAGCTTCTCGCCGCGCTTGACGGTGAGGTTGATATCTTTGAGCACATGCAGGTCGCCAAAGTACTTGTTGAGATGCTTGATCTCGATCATGTCTGCCATGAATGTCCCTTCCCTGCGTTTACACGAGTTGAACTATTGTACGGAAAGAACCACGTTTCCGCAGCCCACACTACATTCCCGTAAAGAACCCGCAATCTTCCACCCACTCATTGGGGACGGACTTAAATGAGTACCCCCGTGGCTACTCATTTAAGTCCGTCCCCAATGAGTGCAACCGCCCTTGTTGAGCATAAGTCAGCGAAAACCCGTACACGCGAGCAAGGTGACGTGAAATGAAAGGGCGCAGACCTTATGGTCGCGCCCTTGAAATTGAACGTCAGATTGCCGTGTGTACGGGTTTGCAGCGTCGAGCCGTTACGCGGTTTGGTAAAACCGCGTAACAAATTACGCCAATTTTGCGCCGACGATCTTTGCCGCTGCCGGCTTGTCGAAGTTGCCGCCGGTAGCCTTGCCGAGTGCTCCCATGACCTGGCCCATCTGCTTCTTGGACGTGGCGCCCAGCTCGGCGATGACCTGCTCGATCAGGGCCTCGAGCTCCTCGCCCGAAACCTGCGCGGGCAGAAGGCTCTCCAGAATCTTGACCTGCTCGGTCAGGTTGTCGGTACGCTCCTGGTCGGTGCCGGCCTTGATGGACATCTCCAGCGTCTCGCTCGTCTGCTTGATCAGACGCTTGATCATGTTGTTGACGTCTTCCTCAGTCACATCGCGGCGCTCATTGACCTCGATATTCTTCACCTCAGCCTTAACCTGGCGAATGATGGACAGGCGAACCTTGTCCTTGGCCTTCATGGCCGCGATCATTTCCTGCTGCAGCTCTTCGTTGGTCATCTGCAAATCCTCCTCAATAGTGCGGGCGGCACTCGCGCGAGCACCGCCCCATGATTACTCAGTCGTCGACGAATTGTCGGTCGAGCTCTTGGTGACACCCTTCAGGCTCACGTTGTAGGGTACGTCCTTGGGCATGGGGTTGACGGTGATGTCGGCGTCCTTTTTGTACTGCTCCCGCCACTCGCTATATGCAGTGCTGGCCGCCTGCGTCTTCACCACGTTGGAGACGTACTTCTTGATGGCCTTGGGTACCTGCTTGATATCATCGACCTGGCTATCGACATGGAAGTAGTCAGTGCACTTGATAATGTGATAGCCGTACGTCGACTCGACCACGCCGCTCACATCGCCCTTGTTGAGCCCCTCGAGTGCCGTCTGGTAGCTGTCGACGAAGGTGGTGAGCTTGTCCCAGCCCACGTCGCCCTTCTTCTCCTTGGAACCGGTGTCGTCGGAATACTGCTTCACAGCGTCTTCGAAGCTCAGCTCGCCGGAGTTAATCTTGTCCAGGCACTCCTGCGCCTTGGCCTTGGCGGCAGCCTTGTCCTCGTCGGATGCCTCGGAATCGACCTTGATCAGGATGTTCGACGAGCGGCGGGCATCGTTGTACTTCGACAGGTTCTCGTTGATGTAATCGACGATCTCGCTGTCCTCGGGCTTGCTGGTAGGCGCCACGGCTTCCTTGAGCTTTTGCTGCGCCAGGCTCTCCTTGAGCGAGCTCTTATAGGTGTCCTCGGTGTAGCCGTAGGTCTTAAGGGTCTTCTTAAAGGTCTTGGCGCCGCCCGCGCTCTTGCACGCGTCCTTCCAAGCCTTCTCGACCTCCTCATCCGACACCGTCACGCCGTTTTCCTTCTGCGCCTGCTGAAGCAGAATCTGCTGCGTGTAGGAATCGATGAGCTGCTTGCGATACTTCTTGGGCGTAAGGTCGTTGTTGACCAGGTACTGCGCCCAATCCTTGTCCTTGGTATAACCATAGGACGTGCGCATGCTCATGATCTGCTTGGTCACGGTATCCTCGGTGAGGTTGGTGCCGTTGATGGTGGCGGCAACGCCGCCGGTGAGCTTGTAGCCCGAGGTGTCCTCGGTCTGCGACATAAGACCGGAGCACGCCATGGCCGAGACGGAAAGCAACATTGCCAGCACGCCGATAACCACCAGAACAATCTTGACGGTCTTAGACACGTACGTCTTGCGCTGCTTCTTACGAGAGCTGGAGGCAGCGCGAGTCTGCTGCTCGGGCGTCGGCGCGGCCTCGGAGTTCTTTTTCTTATTTGCCATAGTTGGCCTTTCGCATAACGAATCGAACAAACGCCATTGTGTCACAACGCGGCCCCCGCGACAAAAGGAACGTCCCCAGGGGCCGGATTTAAAAGTGGCGGCGGATGGCTTCGACCATGCCTTGGGGCGTGGTCTGGCCGAGCACATCGGCCGCGGTGTCCGCGTCCATAAAGATATTCATAAGCGCTTGCAGAGCCTCGACCTGGCCGCCCGGCTCGGCAATGCCCAAGTTGATGACGATCTGCGCCGGCACAGGGGCACCCATGCCCGCCATAGCATTGAATGTCACGGGCGTGGCCGGCTTCACCACCGCGATGTAGGGCTTAGCCACAAACCCCGGATCGGTATGCGGGATGGCAATGTTGGCCGCCGGCATGGCAAGCCCTGTGGGATAGGCATCCTCGCGCGTGCGGACGGCGTCGAGCCAACCGGTGCCAATGTAGCCGCGTGGAGCAAGTTCGCCTTCGAGTCGCGCAAACACCTCATCAGGCGTCGCACACTCCCAATCAAAAAACACCAGCTCAGGCGTAAACAGCGCTTCGTTATCCGCCATATCGTCCTCCAAAGTTGCATGAGGGCCACAATGCTCAATATGATAGCGAAACGGAGTATGCAAGGTTAGCCGAGGATCCCGATGAGCTCGAGTGCGCGCGCGGGCGTCAAGCATACCTCGGGCATCGCCTCCAACATGCGTCGGTCGCTCGTGATTACGTAGTCGACATCCGCCGTATCGCCCGATGCAATGATGAGATTGTCCTCAAGGTCCGGCATACGCTTGCCAAGCATACGCGCCATCTCGCATTCCGCCAACGAAAGCGGAGAAGCCGTTGCCACCTGCATCATATGCTCGATACAGGCCCATGCAGCCGGACCGAACGGAGCGTTAACCCCATTCACATTCCGCTGAGCTAGACACCGCGGCACAATGTAGAACAGGTCCTTTGCCGTCGTTGGCGCGTACAGAAGGTCAATCTTTCCCGCCTCGGCCAACTCAATCAATCTTTTCGCCTCGTCGAACGCCCCCTCTTGCAGGTAATAATCGAGCCAAACGTTTGTGTCTACCAAGAGTCGTTTTGCCGCAATCATCGGCAATTCGCCTCTATGCCAGCGATCATCGCATCGTACATGTCGTCGCGTACGGCACCCCAGTTGTCTGCCGATGATTCAGCTGGCGCAAAATCCGCCGCGCTCAACCCCAATGAGAAAAAAGCCAGCCCGCATCCCTGCTCGGCCAGACTCTCCGCACGGGGTGCCTCGCACCTATCCTCCACCATAAATCCTGGCAACGTCTGATGCTCGACAAGGTAGGTCCAAAGCGCACGAATAGCGTCACTCGGCCCCAGCCCATTGCGAGTCAGGACCGCATCGCCGCCAGCCTTGAGCATAGGGTCGATTCGCGTGTTGAGCTGCACTGTTGCTGTTGCCATGGCGACTCCTCTCTGCTTGCTAGCAGTATAGCAAACTTGAGAGGCCACACAAAAAGAGCCCCGCCCGCGTACGGACGGAGCCCTATCAACTTTTTTCGATCGCTTGCGTCCCAAAGAGCGCTCAGCGAACTCTCTTACACGCGACTAGCGTGCCGCATCAATTGCCACTTTGCCGCTCTCCAGCACGTGGACGCGGCCGTCGGCGAGCATCTGCACGACCTCGGGATACAGTACGTGCTCAATCGCGTGGATGTGTTCCTCGAGCGTGTCGACATCCCAGCCCTCCTCGACAGCCAGCGCGCGCTGGGCGATGATGGGGCCGTTGTCGTAGACCTCGTTGGCAAAGTGCACGGTCACGCCAGTTACCTTGACGCCGCGCGCAAAGGCATCGTCAATCGCATGCGCACCGGTAAAGCTCGGCAGCAGCGCCGGATGCAAGTTGACCACGCGGTTGGGAAACGCCGCCAACAGAGGCGTGTGCACCATGCGCATGTAGCCGGCCATGACCACATACTCGCAGCCGCGCTCGAGCAGCTCGTGCGCGATGATCTCGTCGGCGGCAATAGGGTCGGCATAGACATCCTTGGACAGCGTGAGCGTCTGGATGCCCGCGCGCTCAGCGCGCTGCAAACCCTTAGCCGAAGGACGGCTCGACACCACAAGCTCAATCGAGGCGTTGAGCTTACCGGCGGCGATCAGATCGATCAGCGCCTGCAGGTTGGTACCCGAACCGCTGATGAGCACACCGATCTTGAGCGGCTCGGCCGTATCGGTGCCGGTCGGACGGGTGTAGGGCACAAAGCCCAGGCCCTCACTAGCAGCCATCTGCTCGTTAGCGCTCATCGGAGTACACGACCTTACCGGAGCCCTCGACGCACTCGCCCACGCGGGACGGCTTCTCGCCCAGCGCGACCAGGGCCTCGGTTACCGCGGCCTCGTCCTCGGGGGCGACGATCAGGCACAGACCAACGCCCATGTTGAAGGTCTTGCATGCCTCGTTGGGCGCGAGCTCGGCCTGACGCGACACGTAAGTAATAACGGGCGGAACGTCCCAACCCATCTCGGCGCCGTTGCGGGTGACCACGGCGTCAACGTCGTCGGCGAGCGCGCGGTTGAGGTTCTCGGTAATACCGCCGCCGGTGATGTGGGCGATAGCATGCACGTTGGCGCCGCCGCGCAGCAGCTCAAGAATCGGCTTCACATAAATGCGCGTGGGAGCCAGCAGGGCGTCAGCCAGCGAAGCGCCGCCGAGCTCCTCGAGCGGACGGCTCAGCTCCTCGGCCTTAGCGGCGGCCTCGGGCGTGCCCGGCTTGATGCCGTCGACGCCGATGACCTTGCGCACGAGCGAGTAGCCGTTGGAGTGCACGCCGGTGGAAGGCAGGCCCAGGATCACATCGCCCGGGCGAACGTTCGCGGGGTCGAGCATCTTGGGACGATCGACGACGCCCACGGTAAAGCCGGCGAGGTCGTAGTCGGCCGGAGCCATAACGCCCGGGTGCTCGGCCATCTCGCCGCCCACGAGCGCGCAGCCCGCGAGCTTGCAGCCGTCGGCCACGCCCTTGATGATCTTTGCCATGTGCTCGGCCTCGATGTGACCGATGGCAACGTAGTCCAGGAAGAACAGCGGCTCGGCGCCCGAAGCCAGAATATCGTTGACGCACATAGCGACCAGGTCCTGGCCCACCGTCTCGTGACGGTCCATGATCTGGGCGAGCACGAGCTTGGTGCCCACGCCGTCGGTACCGCTGATCAGGATCGGGTCTTCCATATCCTTAAGCGCGGCGGCCGAGAACAGGCCACCAAAGCCACCGATGCCGCCGATAACCTCGGGGCGATTGGTGTCCTTGACCATTTGCTTAATCGCGTCGACGGCGCGGCCGCCCTCGGCGGTATCGACGCCGGCGTCCTCGTACGTCACATGCTTGCTGTCGCTCATCTGAGCCTTCCTCTCCCACTACCGTCGCGCCGCGCGGGCGCCAAACGGTGCTCATAATTGCGTTCATTTCGGCGTGTGCCATAACAGCACCCGCCGTCATATCAACAAAACAGCAGGTAAAACCTACCAAAATATACCTGTCCCCATATGGCAGGTTTTAGGCCTCGCCGTGCTCCTCTTCCCAGCTGCGGTCGTCGTATTTCTCGACCACGGCGTCGTCGTCAAAGTACAGCGGCTTGTCCAGGTTGCGGGGCTTAAAGCCCTCCATAAACTTGTCGCGGCCAAAGCTCTCGGGAATCGCCACGGGATAGCGGCCGGTAAAGCACGCGTCGCAGTAGCCGCCCTTGGGCATGACCTTAAGCAGGCCCTCGACCGAAAGGAAGGCCAGCGAATCGGCGCCGATATACTCGCAAATCTCGTCGACCGTCTTGTTGGCGCTGATAAGCTGCGACTGCACGTCGGTATCGATACCGTAGAAGCACGGCCAAATGACCTCGGGCGAGTTGATGCGGATGTGAATCTCCTTGGCGCCGGCGTTGCGCAGCATCTTGACGAGCTGCACCATGGTGGTGCCGCGCACGATGGAGTCGTCGATGACGACCAGGCGCTTGCCCTCGATATTGTCGCGCAGCGGGTTGAGTTTCATACGCACGCCCATGGCGCGCAACTCCTGCGTAGGCTCGATAAACGTACGGCCCACGTAGCGGTTCTTGATAAGGCCCTCGCCAAAGGGAATACCGCTCTCGTGCGAATACCCCTCCGCGGGCGGCAGGCCAGAGTCGGGCACGCCGATGACCAGGTCGGCCTCGACGGGCTCCTCGTGTGCCAGCTGGCGACCCATGTCGTAACGGCAGGCATAGACGCTCTTGCCGTTCATGATGGAGTCGGGGCGGGCAAAGTAGAC
>CALHWR010000044.1 GCA_938036665.1 uncultured Collinsella sp.
GGGGTCCCCGCCCTGGATAACAAAACCGGGCACATAGCGATGGAACTTAAGGCCATCATAGAAGCCCATCGTGGAAAGCTCGCAGAAGTTCGCGACATGAATGGGAGCGCCCTCGCCGTCAAACTTGACCTTGATGGTACCCTTCGACGTCTCGATTACGGCGCACTCGTCGCCGACAAGCTGATACCCGGGCGTGTAGAGCTCTTTCTTAAAACCAAACATGTGGTTCCTTCCTCGTGCGTTTAAAGCATATTTGTACGAATTGTAGCAATAAGCACGGGCTTACATCAATTGCGCACGTAGGTTATGCCGACTATGGCGAACTATTTTTAGGAACGCTGCTGCGGCTTCCAGGAACCCACATTGGCGTCGTACTGGTTCAGCGCGCTGTTGCCACCCTGCGCGATGGGCGCCAGGATCTCGCTTTGGTGGGAACTCATCGACTCGCCATCGGGAATGGCCAGCGAGATATCCCAGCTCTGGCAGATCACGTCAACGCGCTCATACATCCACTCGGCAAGCTGCTTTAAGTGGGCGATGTCGTCCGCATAGACCGTATCGTCCTGATACTTAAGATTGTTGAGCTCATCTTGCGTCTTTTTAATCTGGTCACGCAGGGCGTAGGCACTCTGCGACAGCTCCTGACGGGTGGACAGCGGCGTTCGGAGATAGCCGTTGTTAAAGGAATCGATGACCTCGCCAATCTGGTCCTCGTCAGCATAGGACACGATGGTCTGATACAGACCGTCCAGCCTGGTATAGAGCTGATCATCGGTGAGCACGGTTTCTTCCTGGACCACCTCCGCAGAATCGTCCTGCTTGGCATCGTCCTCAGTGGCCTCGCCCTTTTGGCGCGTGGGGAAGGTGGTCTGTGCAGCTTGGCCAAACTGGTCGTAGAAGCCGGGCATAACACCCATGGGATCGGTCGTCACGAACCAATAGGCACCGCCGCAAACGACGGCAAGGACCGCGATGATAATGAGCGGCTTGGGAATATGACGCTTGTGCTTGTGATAGGCGTCCTCGTCGGGGGGCACCTTGCGCTTGGGTTTTTGAGCATCGTCATGCAGGGAAACGGGCATGGGAATATCGACCTTGGGAATACCGAAATCCTTATCGAAAGCCGGCAGCACGCAGGTCTCATTGGGGTCGGCGGCGTCCGAAAGCACCGCAGCGGCAGAGGCCGGCGCATGCGGCACCTCGGTGTCGATCTGCTCTTGCGTTAGGCGCGGAAAGCCCGCCGTGCGGCCCGCTGCCAGGTCGGATGCGGCCGCGTCCTCGGAGAGGATACCCGGAGCAGGGCGTCCGCATTTGGGGCACGTACGATCATGCGGAGAAAGACGGGCACCGCAGCCCTCACAGAACACGAACTCGGTGTGCTCGGGACCATCGCCCGGACCCACATAGGCGTTGCAGTAGGGGCAGAACGAGGCGCCGTCCTCGATAGTCTTAAGGCAATGCGGGCAGATCACGGCATCCTCTTTTCGAAGCAATTCAAACAATCGAGGTTAGAGCATAACATCGCCACGGCCCCACAGGAGCAAGGCACCAATTCAACATCGCCAGGGCGCGTAGTTACTTCTTCTTTTTGCTCGGCATCGAGACTTTGATGCCTTGGGCGGACTTGGTTACGCGAGAGCGCTTGGCTCCGCTGCCCTTCTTTTTCTTGGGCTGGGCCTGGGCCACGCCCTCGAGTGCGCGGGCCTCGGCCTCACGAACGGTGCGAGATTCGCGGCGCTGCGCCATGTCGGCGGCGACGCGCTTGGCAAAACGCTCCGCCGTCGAACCCGTCGAGCTCACCTTGCCGCCACCGCGACCCAGGCGGACGCGCACACCGCGGCCAAAACCAGTTGCGGCATGACGACGACGCGGCTTGAGCGAATCCATCATCGTGGCGAGCTTAAAGAACACCGAGCAGGTAATGACCACGATGACAGCCAAGATAACCATCTGGCCCATCGACAGGTTGGCAATAGACAGCAGCTTCGGGAATCCGATAACGCCCACCAGGATGCCGGCAACTACAAACACAAAGAGCACCACACGTAGGGGCGTGAGAGGCTGCGAGATGCGCCAGATCAGGCTGACGCTCGCCGCGCACGACGTAAGCAGGCACATCGTAGACAGCGTGAGCTGGCTAAAGCCAAACACGCGTGCCACAAAGATATCGAGCGCCGCAGCCATAATGACCGCAATCGACGCCGGCAGTGCCCGCTTGAGCACGTTCGTCAGGAACGACCCCTTCACGCGAGCATTGTTGGGCTCCAGGCCCAACACAAAGCCCGGCGCGCCGATGCAGAAGAAGTTGATGAGCGTCATCTGAATCGGCTCGAAAGGGTACGGCGGCAGCGCGATGCACAACGCCGCCAGGCCCATCGAGAACAGCGTCTTAGTCAGGAACAGCGAGGCCGAACGTTGCAGGTTGTTGATGGAGCGACGGCCCTCGGCCACCACGGCGGGCATCGAGGCAAAGTCGTTGTCGACGAGCACGATCTCGGCCACGTTACGCGCGGCATCGGAGCCGGCCGCCATGGCCACGGAGCAGTCGGCCTCCTTGAGCGCCAGCACGTCGTTGACGCCGTCGCCCGTCATGGCCACGGTGTGCTCGCGGCGCTTGAGCGCCTGCACGAGCTCGCGCTTCTGCTGCGGGGTCACACGACCAAAGACATGGTAGCGGTCCACTGCGGCATCGAGCTTGGCCGGCGTATCGAGCGTCGTGGCGTCCACATAAGCGTCCGCCCCCGGCACGCCCACCACGCGCGCGATCGACGACACCGTACGCGGGTCGTCGCCACTGATCACGTTGAGGGTCACGCCCTGCTCGTTAAAGTAGCCGATGGTCTCGGCCGCCGAGGTACGGATCTCGTCGCGTATGGTCACAAAGCCCACGGGCTCGGCCTCGCCCACCATATCGCCATCGGGCGTAAAGCCGTCCACGCGCGCCACCACGAGCACGCGGCAGGTATCGGCAAGCTCGGCGACACGGTTCTCGACCTGCGAAAACGCACGCTCCGAAAGCACAAACTGCGCAGCGCCCATCACATAGGAGCCCTGCGCAAACGAAGCGCCACTCCACTTTTTGGAGGACGAGAACGGAATGACCGACAGCGGCTCAGACACCTCGACCGGGCGATCGGCGTAATAGTTGAGCAGCGCCTGGCAGGTCTCGTTGGCATCGGCCGAAGTCGCACGCGCCACGTTAGCCAGCGCAAAATCGAGCACCGTGGTATCGACGGGGACGGCGGCGTCGCTCTCCCCCGCACCCATACCCTCGACCGGCAGCGGATACGTGCCCTCGACCTCCATGCGACCCGACGTCATGGTGCCCGTCTTGTCCAGGCACAGCACGTCGACGCGCGCGAGCGTCTCGATGCAGTAGAGCTGCTGCGCCAGCACCTTGCGGCGGGCCAGGCGCACCGTGGCGATGGCGAGCACCGACGAGGTCAGCAGCACCAGGCCTTGCGGGATCATGCCCAGCAGGGCGCCCACCGTGGACAGCAGCGCCGACGAGGGCACGCGGCCGGCCAGCAGCTCGGAGAAGCACCACGAAAGCGCGCTATCGCCCGGGGTTCCCGCGGCATCCCACAGCTCGCTCACACTCGAGGAAAACAACGCCAAACCGAGCGGGATCATGATGATGCTCGCAAACCGCACGATGGCGTTAAGCGCGTTCATGATCTCGGAATTGACCTTTTTGACGTACTTGGCCTCGTTATTAATTTTGGCTACGTAGTTGTCGGCGCCGACATGGATCACGCGGGCGCGCAGCAGGCCCGAGTCGATAAAGCTGCCGCTCATGAGCTCGGAACCGGGCTGTTTCTTAATAAGATCGCTCTCGCCCGTCAGCAGGCTCTCATTCACGAGCGCCTCGCCCGAAACCACCACGGCGTCAGCGGGGATCTGGTCGCCGCGCCCCAAGCGGATGATGTCATCGAGCACGATCTGGTCCAGGTCGAGCTCCACCTCGGCGCCGTCGCGCACCGCGATGGCCTTCTTGGAGGTCAGCAGTGTGAGCTTATCGACCATCTTCTTGGAACGCATGGATTGAATGACGCCAATAGCAGTATTGAGGAACACCACGAACAGGAACGTCAGATTCTTAAACGAACCGGTCAAAATGACCAGGAACGCCAAGATCACGTTGATCAAATTGAACAGCGTGCAGAGGTTCTCGATGATGAGCTCTTTGACCGACTTGGTCTTGAGCTCCATGTTGCGGTTGATCTTACCGGCGGCGATGCGCTCCTCGACCTCGGCGGTCGAGAGTCCGCGCTCGATATCCGTTGCTGCCATACCACATCCCATCACGTCGCGTCGGTATAAGAAAAACCGCCCGGACCATGCGAGGTTCGGACGGCCTTACGTTCGATGGTGCCCCATGTTGGATTCGAACCAACGGCCTTCTGCTCCGGAGGCAGACGCTCTAATCCCCTGAGCTAATAGGGCCAACGTTTGGCATTATACCCAAGTGCACCACGGGCTATCAAAATAAAAGAAAAAGCTTTGCAATTCCGAGGAAGACGCGGCACAACGGCTCACTTTAGAAGGCAAAAGCGAATCAGATAGTATAAACTCTCATGCACCATATATACACGGCTCGCGATGCGGGCCGTTTTTGCAAGGGTTATCCATCGAGGTGAGAGGCACACCATGATTGCAATTTTAAAGCAGAGCGCCAGCGACGAGGCCGTCAGCCATATCGTCAGCTGGATTGAGAAAAAGGGCCTGAAGACCGACGTCTCGCGCGGCGAGAATGAGACGATCATCGGCCTGGTGGGCGATACGACCAAGATCGACCCGTTCCTGCTCGAGTCCATGGACGTCGTCGAGCGCGTGCAGCGCGTCTCCGAGCCGTTCAAGCGCGCCAATCGCAAGTTCCACCCCGAGGACTCCGTCATCGACTGCGGCCACGGCGTCAAGATCGGCGGCGATCAGTTCCAAGTCATTGCCGGCCCGTGCTCCGTCGAGGGCGAGAACCTCATCCGCATCGCCCGCCGCGTGAAGGCCGCCGGTGCCACGATGCTGCGCGGCGGTGCCTACAAGCCCCGCACTTCCCCGTACGCCTACCAGGGCATGGGCCCCGCCGGTCTGGACCTGCTGTGCGAGGCGTCTGCTGAGCTCGACATGCCGATCGTCACCGAGATCATGGACCCACGCGACGTGCAGGTCTTCCTGGACAAGAAGATCGACGTCATGCAGATCGGCGCCCGCAACGCCCAGAACTTCCCCCTGCTCAAAGAGGTCGGCAAGACCAAGACTCCGATCTTGCTTAAGCGCGGCATGTCCGGCACGATCGATGAGCTGCTCATGGCCGCCGAGTACATCATGAGCGAGGGCAACGACAACGTCATCCTGTGCGAGCGCGGCATCCGCACCTTCGAGACCCGTACTCGCAACACATTCGACCTCAACGCCGTGCCGGTGCTGCACCACCTGTCGCACCTGCCCGTCGTCGCCGACCCCAGCCACGCCACCGGCTACACCCGCTACGTTGAGCCCATGGCGCTCGCCGCGACCGCCTGCGGTGCCAACGGCCTGGAGATCGAGGTCCACGACGAGCCCAGCCGCGCATGGTCCGACGGCGCTCAGGCCCTCACCCCCGATCAGTTCGACGACACCATGCGTCGCATCCGAGCCATCCGCGAGGTTGTCTGCCAAGAGACCATGGAGTAGCCCATGGGTACAGTGAGAAACGCGCGCGTTAACCAGGGCGGCCCCAAGTGCGCCGGCATCGTCGGCCTTGGCCTCATCGGCGGCAGCTTTGCCCGCGGCTATGCGCAGGCGGGCGTTCGCGTGCTGGCCTGGGATCCCGATGACGATGTCATGACCGCCGCCAGCATGGGCACCGTCGCCGGAGAGCTCAACGACAAGACACTCGGCGAATGCGACATCATCGTCCTGGCTTGCTACCCCGAAGCCTGCATCGAATGGCTCGAGGCACACGCCCAGGCACTCGCCGACGCCACCGATACCGAGGCCATCATGGGCCCCGTGGTAATTGACACGGTGGGCGTCAAGGGTATCGTGTGCGAGCGCGCCTTTGAGCTTGCCCGCGAGCACGGCTTTTACTTTGTGGGCGCGCACCCCATGGCGGGCACGCAGTACTCGGGCTATGCACACTCCCGCGCCGACCTGTTCCAGGGCGCCCCGCTGGTGCTCGTACCGCCCGCGGTGGACGATGCGCTCAAGCTGGAGCTTTTGGGCCAGGTGCGCGAGATGGTGCGCCCCTTGGGCTTTGGCAAGTTCAGCGTGACCAGCGCCGCCGAGCACGACCGTGTCATCGCCTTCACGAGCCAGCTTGCGCACGTGGTATCCAACGCCTACGTCAAAAGCCCCACTGCCCAGGTCCACCACGGCTTTTCGGCCGGCAGCTACCGCGATCTCACCCGCGTGGCGCACCTCAACCCCCAGATGTGGTCCGAGCTCATGATCGACGACGCCGACGCGCTCGCCTTCGAGATCGACCATCTGATCGAATCGCTTGGCGCCTACAGCCGCGCGCTCAAGGACCGCGACCAGCGCTATCTGGAGAATCTCCTTGCCGAGGGCGACCGCATTAAGCGCGCACTCGACGACGAGGCCTCCCACTAGACAACCCATCACGCCAGGTCGAAAGGACCGAAGCTTATGGCGATTACCATCGATATCGACACTGCACGCCCCTACCAGGTGCATGTTGGCACGTTTTTGCTGGAGCAGGCGGGGCCGCTCGTGCGCGCCACCGCCGGCGGCACCAAGGCCGTCATCGTGACGGACACCAACGTGGGCCCGCTCTACCAGATGCCCGTTAAGCAGAGCCTGGAGGCGTCAGGCTACGAGGTGAGCATCTGCACCTTCGAGGCCGGCGAGGCCCATAAGCGCGCCGAGACCTACGTTGCCATTTTGGAGTTTGTGGCCGAGCACGAGCTTTCGCGCTCCGACGTGATCGTGGCACTCGGCGGCGGCGTCGTGGGCGACGTGGCGGGCTTTGTAGCCGCCACCTACATGCGCGGCTGCAAGTTTGTGCAGATCCCCACGAGCCTGCTCGCCATGGTGGATTCGTCGGTGGGAGGCAAGACCGCCATAGACCTGGCTGCCGGCAAGAACTTGGCCGGCGCCTTTTGGCAGCCGAGCGTGGTTATCGCCGACGTGGGGTGTCTGGCCACCCTCACGCCCGAGCAGTTCGCCGACGGCTGCGGCGAGGTCGTCAAGCACGCCGTGATCGCCGACCCGGAGCTTTTCGCCGAGCTGGAGAAGACCCCGCTCACGCTGGAGCTGCTCAACCGCGATGTGGCCCGCGTAGCGCTCATCATCGCCCGCAATATCGACATCAAGCGCGCCGTGGTCGTCGCCGACGAGCGCGAAACCAACCAGCGCAAGCTCCTCAACTTTGGACACAGCGCCGGACACGCCGTCGAGGCCTGCGAGCACTTTGAGCTCGGACACGGCAACTGCGTGTCGATCGGCATGGGCATCATCACGCGCGCCGCGGCCCTGCACGGCGTCTGCGATGCTGCACTGCCCGATCGTATTGAGGAACTCTGCGCCCGCCATGGCCTCAAGACCCGCTGCGACCTAGATGCCGATACCGTCTTTGCCGAGGCGCTCCACGACAAGAAGCGCGCGGGCGACACTATCGATCTGGTGATTCCGCACGGCATTGGCCGCTGCAGCATCGACCGCACGCCGCTTTCCACTTTCCACGAACTCATTGCCGAGGGCCTCGGCCAGAAGGGAGACGCATCCGCATGCTAGCCCGCATCACCCCGTCCCCGCTTAAGGGCACCGTTCCCGCCATCGCGTCCAAGTCGATGGCGCATCGCCTCATCATCTGCGCCGCGCTTGCCAACGGCGAGACGCACGTCACCTGCAACACCACCTGCGCCGACATCGAGGCCACGGTGCGCTGCCTTACGGCACTGGGTGCTCGCATCGAGACCGTCGAGGACGGCTTCCAGGTCCACCCCACCATGAAGAGTGTTGAGTTTGGCCTGCTCAAGGCCCTTGCCGGCGGCACGCTTGACTGCGGTGAAAGTGGCTCCACGCTGCGCTTTATGCTGCCTGTCGCCTGCGCGCTGGGTGCAGAAGCAACTTTTGTGGGTCAGGGGCGCTTGGGCGCCCGCCCGCTCTCCCCGCTCTCGGACGAGATCATCGCCGCCGGCTGCGACCTACAGGGTCTGGGCGGTTTTCCGCTCAAGACGAGCGGCCGCATGCGCCCGGGCACCTTTGTGCTTCCGGGCAACGTGAGCTCGCAGTACATCTCGGGCCTGCTGCTGGCAGCCCCGCTGCTGGCCCAGCCCTCCTGCGTGCAGGTAACCGGCCTCATCGAGAGCCGCCCCTACATCAACCTGACGATCCAGGCCATGAAGGCCTTTGGCGTCGAGGTCAACGTCGAGCGTATTCCGGCCAAGGACGGCCAGCCCGAGGTCACGAACTTCCGCGTGAGCAGCGGCTCGTACCGCACGCCCGGCAGCGTTGCTGTCGAGGGCGACTGGTCCAACGCCGCCTTTTGGCTGTGCGCCGGCGCTATCGGCGCCGACCCCATCACCGTGGAGGGCGTATCCCTGAGCTCCGCGCAGGGCGACCGAAACGTGCTCGCCGCGCTTTCGCGCTTTGGCGCCCGCATCGTGCGCTCCACCAACGCCGCCACCGTGCAGTCCGACAAGCTCGCCGGCTTTGAGATGAGCGCCCACGACATTCCTGACCTGGTGCCCGTCATCTCGGCCGTAGCCTCGCTGGCGCAGGGCCGCACCTTTATCCGCGATTGCGCCCGTCTGCGCATCAAGGAATCCGACCGCCTGGTCACGACCACCCGCGAGCTCACCGCGCTGGGCGCGCAGGTGCGCATTGCCGGCGATGACCTCATCATCAAGGGTGTCGATGCCTTCACCGGCGGCGAAGTCGATTCGCACAACGACCATCGCATCGCCATGATGGCCGCTATCGCCGCGAGCCGCGCCACCGGCGAGGTCGTGATCCACGGCGCCGAGGCCGTCAACAAGTCCTATCCCGATTTCTTCGACCACTACCGCCTGCTGGGCGGCAAGGTCACACTCGAGGAGGAATAGCATGTCCTCGACCTTTGGCAACGTCTTACACTTAAGCATCTTCGGCCAGTCGCACTCCTCCGCCATCGGCTGCTCCCTCGATGGCATTCCGGCGGGCATCGCTGTTGACCAGGAGCGGCTGCAGGCCTTCCTTGACCGTCGTGCCCCCGGTCGCGACGAGACCGCGACCAAACGCCGCGAGGCCGACGCCGCCCGCATCATCGCCGGTGTGGTCGATGGACATACCACCGGCGCGCCCATCGCCGCGATTATCGAGAACACCAACACGCGCTCCAAGGATTACTCCGAGCTGCGCCGCAAGCCCCGCCCGGGCCATGCGGATTTCCCGGCACGCGTGAAGTACCACAACATGCACGACGTCGCTGGTGGCGGGCATTTCTCCGGCCGCCTAACGGCACCCTTGTGCATCGCCGGCGGTATCGCGCTGCAGGCACTTGAGGCCCGCGGCATTAAGGTCATGGCGCATGTAGCGCAGATCGGCGGCATCTCCGACCTGCCGATGGACGACATAGTCTATCGCGAGGCCGACCGCAAGGCGATCCTTACGAACGATCTGCCGTGCATTGACGCCGCCGCAGCCGGCCGCATGCGCGAGGAAATCCTAGCCGCGCGCGACGAACTCGACAGCATCGGCGGCATCGTGGAGTGCGGCATTTACGGGCTTCCCGCAGGCATCGGCGACCCCATGTTCGACGGCATCGAGAACCGCATCGCGCAGATCGCGTTTGGCATTCCCGCCGTAAAGGGCGTGGAGTTTGGCATGGGCTTTGCCGTGGCCGCCATGCGCGGCAGCGAGAACAATGATCCGTATCGCATCGATGCCGAGACCGGCGAGATCGAGGTCGAGTCCAACAACGCCGGCGGCATCCTGGGCGGTATTTCGACCGGCGCGCCCGTCATGTGGCGCATGGCCGTAAAGCCGACGCCCTCCATTGGCCGCGAGCAGCAGACGGTGGACATGGACGCTATGGAAAATGCCGAGCTCTCGGTCCACGGCCGCCACGATCCCTGCATCGTCCCCAGAGCCGTTCCCTGCGTAGAGGCCGCGGCAGCTGTCGCCGTATATGACGCCCTGTTGGGCGAACACTGATTTTGGAGGAAATTCCCATGGAACTTGGTGACTATCGCGCACAGATCGACGAGATCGACCACAAGTTAGTAGAGCTGTTCGCCAAACGGATGGACGTTGCCGCCGGTATCGCAGCCTATAAAAAGGAGCACGGCCTGCCGGTGCTGGACCCAGTCCGGGAGCGGGAGAAGCTGCAAAAAACCGTCCAATCCGCCCCCGAGGCGCTGCGGGACTATACCGCCTCGCTGTATTCGCTGCTCTTTGAGCTCAGCCGCTGCTACCAGAACCGGCTCCTCGGCGGCGATAC
>CALHWR010000045.1 GCA_938036665.1 uncultured Collinsella sp.
AGCTGCGCCACGAGCTCGATTACCACGCGTACCGCTACTACATGCTCGACGCGCCCGAGATCACGGACGCTGCCTTTGACAAAATGCTCGTTGAGCTGCAGGAAATCGAGGCGGCCTACCCCGATCTGGTGACGCCCGACAGCTATACCCAGCGCGTGGGCGGCTACGTGAGCGAGCAGTTTACGCCGGTCACGCATATGGCACGCATGTATTCCATGGACGATGCCATGGATCTGGACGAACTCGACGCGTGGCTCCAGCGTACCGAGGATGCGCTCGGTGCCGGTAGCGTCACCTATACCTGCGAGCTTAAGATCGACGGCCTGGGCGTGGCGCTTACCTACCAAAACGGAACCTTCGTGCGCGCCGCCACACGTGGCGATGGCACAACGGGCGAGGACGTGTCGCTCAACGTGCGTACCATCAAGGATGTGCCCATGCACCTGTCCGAGCCGGCGCTCGCCCACATGGGCGCCGACCGCGAGCGTACCATTGAGGTACGCGGCGAGGTGTACATGCCCAAGGGCAGCTTTGTTCGTCTGAATGAAGAGTCCGATGCCGAGGGCCGCGACCCCTTTGCCAACCCGCGCAACGCCGCCGCCGGCAGCCTGCGCCAAAAGGACCCCAAGGTCACGGCGCGTCGCGACTTGGCCACCTTTATCTATGCCATTGCCGATACCGACCCACTGCACGTCCACAGCCAGCGCGAGTTTCTGGACTGGCTGCGTAGCGCCGGCTTTAGCGTCAACCCCAACGTGGCCCGCTGCGCCACGCCGGCCGAGGTCCACGAGTTCTGCGCCCAGGCCCTCGAGCATCGCGGCGACTTGGACTACGACATCGACGGCGTGGTCGTAAAGGTCGACAGCTTCCAGCAGCAGCTCGACCTGGGCTTTACCGCCCGCGCACCGCGCTGGGCCATTGCCTTTAAGTTCCCGCCCGAGGAAAAGCAGACCATCCTGCGCGAGATTCGCATCCAGGTGGGCCGCACTGGTGTGCTCACGCCGGTCGCCGAGTTCGACCCGGTGACGGTCGCCGGCTCCACCATCGCGCGCGCCACGCTGCACAACATCGACGAGATCCGCCGCAAAAACGTGCGCGAGGGCGATACCATCATCGTGCACAAGGCGGGCGACGTGATTCCCGAGGTCGTGGGCCCGGTGCTCGACAAGCGCCCGGCCGATTCGGTCGACTGGCACATGCCCGAGGTCTGCCCCGTGTGCGGTAGCCCCGTGGTTCACGAGGATGGCGAGGTTGCCTACCGCTGCGTGTCCATCGACTGCCCCGCACAGCTCAAGGAGCGTTTGCTCCACTGGGTGAGCCGCGGCTGCATGGACGTCGATGGCCTGGGCGACGAGATCGTCGACAAGATGATCGCTGCCGGCCTGATCCACGATGTCGCGGACTTCTACCAGCTCACGGTCGACGACATCGCAGGCCTGGACACGGGCCGCACCTATGCCAGCTCCAACAGCAAAAAGGGCGTCAAGAAGGGCGATCCCATCCCGGTGGGCCTCAAGACGGCCGAGAAAATCATCGCCGAGCTCAACAAGTCCAAGAGCCAGCCACTCGGTCGCGTGCTGTTTGCCCTGGGCATCCGCCACGTGGGCAAGAGCGTGGGCGAGGTCATCGCCGAGCGATTCCTGTCGATTGACAAGCTCATCTTGGCGAGCGAAGAGGACATCGCCGAGTGCGAGGGCATCGGCCCCAAGATTGCGGCGAGCGTCAAGCAGTTCCTGGCTGTGCCCGAGAACCTTGCCGTGCTGGAGCGCCTACGCCAGGCGGGCCTGTCGCTCGAGGTTGACTTGGGCGCCGCACACGCGCAAGCCGCGGCCGATGCAGGCGTGGCCGGCGAGCTCGCCGACGCTCAACCGCTCGCGGGTCTGACCTTTGTGCTCACGGGCACGCTCGTCAACCGCACGCGCGACGAGGCGGGCGCGGCGCTCAAGGTGCTCGGCGCCAAGGTCTCGGGCAGTGTTTCAAAGAAGACGAGCTATCTG
>CALHWR010000046.1 GCA_938036665.1 uncultured Collinsella sp.
GATGGGCAGACGCGGGGCCAAGCCGGGGCGCTCGGAGCGCTCGGCGGATTCAGCCAGAAACGCGTCGATCGCGGCATCGATCGCCCCGCGCACGTCCTCGACGCCCTCGCCCGTGCGCGACGACACGGGGACCACGGGGGCATCGGAGAACACGGTGCCCGAAAGGAAATCCATCACATCGAGCTCGGCGAGCTCCGCCGTCTCGTCGTCGGCCAGGTCGCGCATGGTGAGCGCGACGACCATGCGCGTCACGCCCAACAACTCGAGAACGTGCACGTGCTCGCGCGTCTGCAGCATCACGCCCTCAACGGCAGAAACCACCAGCACTGCCACGTCGATGCCCGTGGCGCCCTGCACCATCGCGCGCAGGTAGTGCGCATGACCGGGCACAT
Source organism: uncultured Collinsella sp. (assembly GCA_938036665.1). Classification (GTDB taxonomy): domain Bacteria; phylum Actinomycetota; class Coriobacteriia; order Coriobacteriales; family Coriobacteriaceae; genus Collinsella. The sequence continues at coordinate 393 of CALHWR010000046.1, forward strand.
CGACCAGGCCGACAATCTTGCCGCTCGGCAGCGCCAACTCTCCAAAACCGAGCTCCGTGGTCATACCGCGGCGCTTCTCGACCTCCAGACGGTCGGGATTTTTTCCGGTCAGCGCCTCGATGAGGGCCGACTTTCCATGGTCAACGTGTCCCGCCGTTCCAACGACAACGGGACATTCGACAAGCTCACGCGCCGTCATCGACGCAAACCCGCCCGCACGGCATCCGTCAACGCAGACGCACACAGGTCAAGGTCGGTATCGTGCAAAAGCGTGCGGACGTCAAACAGCACCTGGTCGCGCTGCACGCGCGTCACAACCGGCGTATCGGGTTCTTGAACCATGGCGCGCTTTAGGCCATCGGCGGACAGGCGCCCATCGGCGGGACAGACGGCAACGCAAAATGTTGGGAGCTCGACGGTCGGCAGCGAGCCGCCGCCGGGGGCAGAGGCGCCCTCGACAACCTGCAATTCCACCGCCTCCTCGCACTGAGCCTCGCGAAGTTTACGCAGCATGCGGTCGCGCAGGCGCTTGGCCTGACGCTCGAGCGGAGCCGGCGCGCCGGATAGCATGTTGAGCACCGGAATCTCCCGATGTGCCGTATCGGAACCGGCCACATACAGGCGCAGGGTGGCCTCGAGGGCCGCGAGCGTGAGCTTGCCGGGGCGAAGCGCGCGCATCAGCGGATGCGAGGCACAAGTGGCAATCGCCTGGTCGCTGCCGAGAATAATGCCCGCCTGCGAAGCACCGAGTAGCTTGTCGCCCGAGCACGAGACAAGGTCAGCGCCGGCGCAAAGCGAGGCGGACGTGGACTTCTCCCCCGCATCGGCGAGCACCCCGTCTGCAAGCAAAGCACCCGAGCCTTGGTCCTCGTAAAGCAAAAGCCCGTGCTCATGCGCCAGCGCAGAAAGCTCCGCCACGGAAACCTCCTCGTGGAAGCCCTCGATGCGGTAGTTGGAAGGATGAACCTTCAGGATCATCGCCGTGTTGGGCGTGATGGCGCTTCGATAATCATCCAGATGCGTGCGGTTGGTCGAGCCCACCTCGACAAGCTTGGCGCCCGAGGCCGCCATGATGTCGGGAATGCGGAAGCTACCGCCCACCTCGACCAGCTCGCCGCGACTCACGATGACCTCTTTGCCGCACGCATGCGCGGCAAGCACCAGCAGCACCGCCGCGGCGTTATTGTTGACGACCAGGGCGTCCTGCGCCCCCGTGAGCGTGCGCAGCAGACGCGCGGCATGCTCTTTGCGGCCCCCGCGAGCGCAGGTTGAGACGTCATACTCAAGCGTGCTGTAGCCGCGAGCGACATCGGTCACCGCCCGCACCGCCGCGGGCGCGAGCGGAGCGCGGCCCAGGTTGGTGTGAATCACAACGCCCGTCGCGTTAACGGCAGGGCGCAGGGTCGGCAGCGACAGGCGGTGGCACCGCCGCTCGATAGCCAAGGCGAGCTCGCGCTTATTCCTAGCGGGGGCGCCAGAGCGAATCGCCGCGCGCTCGGCATCGAGCTCGGCGTCAATCGCCTCGCGCACCAACGTGTCGCCCGCATCGCCGGCAGCCTTCATGACCGGCCACTCGGCCAGCAGCTCGTGCACGGCGGGAATGGAGCGCAGGCGGTCGCGCACCTCGGCAGGCATGGATTCGCAGTCGCTCATGGAAAGCCCTTCGACATAATCAATAAAAAGCAGGCCCCTCTTGGTCGTCATCGGCCAAAATGTGACGACGCGAATACAAAAGGGACAGGTCCATTATGGCAGCTCGCGACAAGACGGCGAAGCGCCTCGTCCAAAACCTGCCAAAATAAACCTGTCCCTTTTTGGTCGGTTATGGGTTGGGTCCTTTAGGACTCTTTGTTGGCGTAGATAAACCAGTAGCCCAGCGCCACGATCAGGGCGCCACCTACGATATTGCCCAGCGTGGCGACCGAAAGGTTGAGCGCCAACCCGGCGGCGTTGAGGGCATCGGCGCCGGCGACATCGGCTCCATAGCCGCACGCGTGCATCACGGCACCCATGGGCAAAAAGTACATGTTGGCAACGCAGTGCTCAAAACCGCATGACACAAAGGCGGCGATAGGCAGCAGAATACCCACGACTTTATCGACCACGGTCTTGCCGGCGGTACCGATCCATACAGCCAGGCACACAAAGATGTTGCACAGAATGCCGCGGAAGAAGATGGTGACGGCGTCAATCGAAACCTTACCGGCGGCGACACTCACCATGGTGTTGGCAACGGCCTCGCCGTTGAGCTTATAAATAGCTGCCATGTAAACCAAAAAGACAACGAACAGCGCGCCGGCAAAGTTGCCGATCCACACAACGACCCAAGCCTTGAGCATCTGGACGAGCGTGATCTTTTTGCTCTTGAGCGCGCAGACCATAAGCGAGTTGCCGGTAAACAGTTCCGCGCCGCAAATGAGCACGAGCACCAGTCCCAGGCAAAAGCACAGGCCGCCCACAAAGCGCTGAGCGCCCCAGCCAAGGGACGCATCGCTCAGAAAGACCGTGAAGAACAGACCGCCGAAGGCGATGAACGCGCCGGCGAACATGGCGAGCAAAAATGCCTTCGAGGCAGGCAGACTGGCCTTGGTAACGCCGGCGGCCTCGGTCTTGGTCTCGATTGCGGCAGGCGCCAGGCAGTCGGGGATGGGGTATTCTGCCTTGAAATCTGCCATGTCAGTCACTTCTTTCCTAATCAGCAGGGACGAGCATTGCCAATGCAAAGGCCCCGCGTCGGACGGTCAAAACAAAACAGGTCAGAAGTAAACGTACCTCTGACCTGCAAATTACTTGGAGCGGGCGACGGGAATCGAACCCGCGTCATCAGCTTGGAAGGCTGGGGTTCTACCATTGAACTACGCCCGCAAGATATGGTCGGGACGACAGGATTTGAACCTGCGACATCCTGCTCCCAAAGCAGGCGCGCTACCAAACTGCGCCACGTCCCGAAGGTGTTGAGCAGCTAAGGTCTAAACCTTGCGTGTCCCAAAGCGAAGGAAATTATAGGGGAGACTCCCCGCCTGTGCAAGCGACGATACCCTAGCTCCTCGAATGTGCGACAAACCGGCTGTGGAGCAGGCCAATCACAAACGCCACCACGGCAACCGGCGCCCATGCGGCTCCAATGTCGGCCAGCGGCAGCGCATCGAACGGCAGCCACACGCCTGCAAAGAACGCGTCGCGGATCGAGGTGATCACGCTCTGCACCGCGACAACGCCGCCGACCCAGACCCACACCTGCGGATGCGCGTCGCAAAAACCGTGCACTAGGCCCATAAGCACCAGAACAATTGCAACAGGGTACAGGGCGTTGAGCATGGGCACCGAGAACATGAGGATCACGTCGAGACCCACGTTTGAGAGCACGCACGAAAACGCCGCGAACACAAAGGCGAGTATCGCAAAGGGACGGCGCATGGCCTCCTCGGAAGCCTCTGCTCCCCCTTCGACCACATACGTCTCGCAGAAGTAACGCGAGCAGCAGCTGATGAGACCGATGCATACGTTCATGCAGGCGAGGAAGAAGATCGCAAAGACCACGACCGTGCCGGCAAGGCCAAAGTGCATGGAGGCCGAGCGGGCGAGGATGGCGGCTCCGTTGGTGGCATCGGGCATCACGGTGCTCAGCTGCGTGCCGGCAAGCGCCAGACCGCAGTAGATGATGGCCATGAGCACACCAGCGATCACGCCGGAGCGCGAAATCTCGAAGGCCACGCGCTTGTCGTCGGTAACGCCCAGCTCGTGGATGGTCTCGGCGATGATGATGCCAAAGGCGAGCGACGCGAGCAGGTCCATGGTCTGATAACCGGTCAAAAAGCCCTGCACGGCGGCACCGGCATCGTAAGGAGCCTGCGGCGCGGCAGCGGAACCCAGCGGCGAGACCACGGCAGCGCCCACGACCAATACGATAAGGGCGATGAGCGCGGGGCCCGTAATGCGGCCGAGCACGCGCGTAATGACACCCGGGCGCAGCGTGAGCACAAAGGC
>CALHWR010000047.1 GCA_938036665.1 uncultured Collinsella sp.
CTGGGTTGGACCGAAAATCGACTGGCTGGAGCGCCGGGCACGCCGAGCACCGAGCCAAACGTCCGCGCACCCTCGGACACGCGCAGCAATCCCTGAGCCCGTACCTCGGCAATCGCCGTATCGAGCAGGCGGCCGTAGCCGACCATCCAGCCGTCGCACCCGCCCAGCGCTTCGACATCGTCTGTCGGCAGGCCCTTTTGCCCGCCAAACACCGCAAGTGCCCCGCGACGCCCCACGAGCGGGTTTTCGACATCGGAAAGCACCACGACACGCGCGCCATCCAAAGCCTGCAGCGCTGGCGCCAAATCAACGCTCGCCACCTGCTCAAGGCCCGCAAGACCGGGAGCGATATTGCAGCCACGGTCATCGACAAGACGCGCGCCCAGCGCTTGCAGCATGCCGGCGCCACCGTCGTTGGTGGCGCTGCCGCCCAGTCCCATATATAGGGTCCTCGCCCCCGCGCGAACCGCACGAAGCATCAGCTCGCCCACGCCATAGGTCGTCGCGGCCAACGCCGCCGACTCCGTGCACGGCGAGTACCCGATGCCCGCGGCTTCGGCCATCTCAATGACAGCCGACTCGTGCTCGCCGTCCACCAGCATCCGGGCAGCCACGCGCTTGCCCAAGGGACCCGCCACCTCGCAGGTCACAATCTCACCGCCGCACGCGGCAACGGCATCGAGCGTTCCCTCACCGCCATCCGCCAGCGGCAGCGCGCTTACTTGGGCATCGGGCCACACGCGGCGCACGCCCCCGGCAACTGCCGCCTCCGCCTGCGCGCTCGACACGCTGCCCTTAAAGGAGTCAATCGCCAGCAGCACACGGCGGGGCCGGCGGCACGCAGGACCAAAGTCAACTGCCGCGCCAGCATCCTCACCGGCACCTGCAAGCGCTGCGGCGTGAGCGGCGTGTGCTTCAAGATCGGCCCCACAACCGCAATCAGCGCCGCCCGCTCCGCGCAGACCGCCAAAATAGCTACTCAGCAGCTCGCGGCATTCATCCGCCAAGACCCCAGCCGTCACATTAAACCGATGATTCAGGCGCGAATCGGCATTGAGGTCGTATAGCGACCCCAGGGCGCCCGCCTTAGCATCGGCCGCGCCGTACACGCAGCGCCCCACGCGCGCATTAACCATAAGCCCCGCGCACATGCAGCAGGGCTCGAGCGTCACGTAGACCGTACAATCGGAAAGGCGCCAACGACCGAGCGACTGAGCGGCGGCGCATAGGGCCGCAAACTCGGCATGCGCCGAAGGATCCTGGTCGAGCTCGCGGCGATTATGCGCCCGCGCGACAATCTCACCCGCGCGCACCACTACGGCACCGATCGGCACCTCGCCCACCGCCGCGGCGGCACGCGCCTCCGACAGCGCCTCACGCATGAACTTCTCATCGATTCCGGTGCTCGTCATCGTTCGCCTCCCCTGTTGCAAATCCAAAACGATGCTATCATTACGACTCACGGAGAGATGGCAGAGCGGTTGAATGCGGCGGTCTTGAAAACCGTTCAGCGCGAGAGCGTTCCGGGGGTTCGAATCCCCCTCTCTCCGCCACTCTTAGTGACTCACCGGCGTCATGGTCCGCTCGAACAGCGCATCGACCACGTCGGCGATTTCGGATCGGCGCTCCAGTACGTGGCCCGATTCCCACCACATGGTGAAGAGCCGAATAATGCCGCCGGCGACAAACTCAGACGTCGTCTCGAGCGATACGGGCGCAAGCGCATCCTCGTCAAGCGCGCTCATCACGCGCCCGCGTATGGAGCGCGCGATGCGGTCGCAAATCATGCTGGTCAGCATGCCCGACATACTGCTCGCCAAAATGTTATCCATGAGCTGCTCATGCGCCAGAATCAGATCCATGGCATCGGCGAACACTTCGTGGCGAAGCGCGCGCACGTCCTCGGCGCCCTCCGCGCCATCCGCATCGGCCCGCTTTTGCGGCAGACCCGACATGAGTTCATCGATATAGAAGGCAAAGTAATCGTTTTTGTCGCGGAAGTGCTTGTAGAACGTCGTCCGACGAATCATAGCGCGGTCGCACAGCATGGCAACCGTCACGTCCTCAAACCGATGCTCTTCGAGCAGCTCAGTAAAGGCCTCGAACAGGGCCCGATAGGTTTTCTTGATGCGAAGGTCCATACGTATCGCCCTCCTCAAGGAAAAGACATCGCTCACTAATCTGTCGCATATCTTACACCTGTATCGCCCACCCCCTGGCGAACGGCCTCACCTTGGTGGAAACATAACGCTTACCGGAAAGTTCGGTATCGCCAAGGGTTGCGGGTATACTAGTAGCGTTACACCAACGGCAGCCGGCGGAAGACGCCGCGGCCATTCGAAACGGAGACACCATGATTCCCGTCATCATCGGTATCGTTGTTGTCGTTGTGATTGTCTGCGCCATCGCCGGCATCTACAACAACATGGTCACCAAGCGCAATCGCATTGATAACGCCTGGCAGAATATCGACACGCAGCTGCAGCGCCGCAACGACCTGATCCCTAACCTAGTCGAGACCGTCAAGGGCTATGCCAAACACGAGCAGGACACGCTTGCCGCCGTGGTCAACGCGCGCAACGCCGCCGTAAGCGCCACCACGCCCGAAGCCAAGATGGAAGCCGACAACGTGCTGACCGGCGCTCTGCGCCAGCTCTTCGCCGTGGCCGAGGCTTACCCCGATCTTAAGGCGAACACCAACTTTACGCAGCTCCAAGCCACGCTCGAAGACACCGAGAACAAGGTGAGCTACGCGCGCCAGAGCTACAACGACTGCGTGCTCAGCTACAACAACGCCATCCAGACGTTCCCTGCCGTCATCTTTGCCGGCATCTTCCAGTTTAAGGAGCGCCAGGGCTTCGAGGCCGCCGAAGCAGCCCGCCAGGCACCGACCGTCAAGTTCTAACAGGTTGCCAGCGCATCCTTAATCCGCTATATGCATAAACCGCCCCGTCGAATGCATACTTCGACGGGGCGGTTTCCTTTGTCGCGAAGGTCCCCCTCAAGGCGCCGTGCATTTTTGGGAGTATTCAGCATGCCCGACAGCTTCGAGCGCCACGATAAATGCCAAAGACCGCGAATATCCCTGCAAATCAAATGCTGTCAGCCCATAACCCCGCCCATCATTCGTAGAAAACATCGATAAATCCCGATTTTTCGCCCGAGGTCGGTATGCAAGGGCCTTCGATTGCAGAATACTCGCAAAAATGCACGTCGCCACCACCCCCACATGGCGCGACGCAAAACAAAAGCGCGGCCTAAAAGGCCGCGCGCCATCTTTCATTCAGATCTATATTGCCCGTAACGGCAGCGCCGAGGTAACGCAGGCCCGAGGGCAACCTTCCTTTCCGGCGCACTCCGCAGGACGAAAGAACCTC
>CALHWR010000048.1 GCA_938036665.1 uncultured Collinsella sp.
TGCCGCCGCGCTTGGGACGGCTCGGACGCTCGCCGTCGCCGCGGCGCTCGTCGCGACCGCGGTTGGAACGACCAGCCACGTCGCCGTAATCGTCGCCGTTGCGCTTGCCGTCGCGACGCGCTTGCTCGAGTTTCTTCTTGCTCTTGGACTTGCCGCGCTTGGTCTTCTTCTTCACCTTAAAGGCGGCAGGATCGCGCTCGGGGTCAACGGCGGGCGGGTTGGGACCCACGTGCAGGTCGCCCGCTTCGTAAATATCGGCCGTCTTGTCCATGAGCTTCTCAATCTCGTAGAACTCGTCGACGTCCTGCTCGGTCACAAACGTAATGGCCCAGCCCAGCTCGCCGGCGCGGCCCGTACGGCCAATGCGGTGGATATAGTCGGTCGGCTCGGCCGGCACGTCGAAGTTCACGACGTAGCGTACGTCGCTAATGTCGATGCCGCGGGCGAGAACATCGGTTGCCACCAGCACGTCGACGGTGCCGTCGCGGAAGGCAGAAAGCGCGCGCTCGCGCTGGGCCTGGCTGCGGTTGCCGTGAATCGCGGCGGCCTTGATACCCTTGCGCTCAAGGCGACGGCAGCAGCTGTCGGCGCGGTGCTTGGTGCGCATAAAGACGATGGTGCGCTCCGGGCCCTCCTTTTTGAGGAACTCAGGCAGCAGGTTGTTCTTTGCCTCGATGGACACCGGGAACACAAACTGATCGACGGTGTCGGCGGTCGACGTGGCCGGCGCGATCTCCACGCGGGCCGGGTCGCTCACCAGGTCGGTGGTCTCGCCCACGGCCTCCTCGTCGAGCGTCGCCGAGAACAGCAGCGTCTGGCGCTCGGCCGGCGTCTCGCGCACAATGCGGCGGACGGCGGGCAAAAAGCCCATGTCGAGCATGCGATCGGCCTCGTCGAGCACCAGCACCTTGACCTCGTCCAGGTGGCAGGCACCCTGCTCGATCAGATCGACCAGACGGCCCGGCGTGGCGACCAGGATGTCGCAACCGTACTTGAGGGCAGCGGTCTGGGGCTTGTAGCTCACGCCGCCCACGACGGTCACGGCAACATGGCCGGTGACGTCGGCGATTTTGCTCGCGACCTCGTCGATCTGCTGGGCAAGCTCGCGCGTAGGGGTGATGACGAGCATCACGGGGCCACGGCCGTTGCCCTCGGGCTTCTTGGCACCGCGACGGCGGTTGCGGCCGCCGCGCTCACGCACGGGTTTGGGCGGAGCAATGTGCTCCAGGTTGTTCATGGTCGGCAGCAAGAAGGCGGCCGTCTTGCCGGTGCCGGTCTGGGCGGCGGCAAGCAGGTCGCGACCCTCGAGCACCACGGGGATGGAGCCGGCCTGAACGGGCGTGGGCGCCGTGTAGCCCAGATTCTCGATAGCACGGAGCATCTCGTCCGAAAGCCCCAGCTCGTCAAAGGCGGGCAGGCTCTCGGTAGCGGACTCGACGGCTTGGGCGGCATTGGCCTCATCGGCAGCATCGAAGGCAGCCTGGGTCATGGCCTCGCGGGTCTCGTCCAGAATCTCGGCGTCGGTGACGTCGGATACAGAATTACGCATATGTTGTTGTTCCTTATCTGCACGCGCAATGGGCACGGCATGCGGCCGCGCGGGCGTGCTTGGTAGTGCGCTAATACATACAAAAACGGGTGCGCACAGAGAGGACGTTGCTCAGCACGCTGGCGATCGCTTTGGCAGCCCTATCACGCGCCGTCCAGACGCAGCAGCACTAAGCGATGGAGCAGATTCGCCGCGGGTTAGTATACCCGTGCTTCGCATGCCCCCACGTAAACCACAGATGACGGGGCGGTCGGGGCCGATTGTCTCAATCTGTAACAGTTACGAGACAAAACCGGGTCTACACATTACAGATTGAGACGAACTCAAACATCGCAAAACATAATCTCGATCTGAAACAGTTAGAGGTCATTTTCCCCGCTAGATGTTACAGATCGAGATGTTTGACATGAGCTGCCAACGATTGAGCAGCCACCCGCATCTGTAGCGAAATGTCATACATTCTCACCTCCACTGGACACCCCCTGGGGGTATGGGTGTATAGTATCGGCAGGTTAACAATTCCAACACCGAACCACGGAAAGGAGAAGCCATGGCTCAAGATAAGTTCGACGTGGGCGGCATGACATGCGCCGCCTGCCAGGCGCACGTGGACCGCGCCGTAAGCAAACTCGACGGCGTCCAAAGCGTCGCGGTCAACCTACTCGCTGGTTCCATGATGGTCGACTATGACCCCGCGCAGGTCACCTCCGACGATATCTGCACCGCCGTCGACCGTGCGGGCTACTCGGCCTCACCCGTCGATGCGGGCACCGGTGCCGCCGGCTCAAGCGGCAACACGCAGGTCAGGTCCGGCGCCGCCCACATGGAGTCGCCCACCAAAAAATTGGAGGCCGCCGCCTCTGCCATGCGCGCCCGCCTCATCGTCTCGATCGCCTTCCTCATCCCGCTGTTCTACATAGGCATGGGGCACATGCTCGGTTGGCCACTGCCCGGCATCTGCACGGACCACATCCACAGCATGACGCTCGCCCTCACCGAGCTTGTCCTGCTCATCCCCATCGTCTACGTCAACGACGCATACTTTATCAACGGCTTCAAATCACTCGTGCACGGCGCGCCCACCATGGACGCTCTCATCGCCGTCGGCGGCACCGCCTCCATCGCTTGGTCGCTCTATGCCATGTTTATCATGGCCGACCAGCTGGCCACAGGTCAGGTGCACGAGGCCATGATGACGGGCATGGACAACCTGTATTTTGAGAGTGCGGGCACGATCCTGTCGCTCGTCACCGTGGGCAAATACCTCGAGACGCGCAGCAAGTCCAAAACCGGCGGCGCCATCGAGGCGCTGATCGACCTGGCGCCCAAGACCGCGACCGTCGTTGCCGACGACGGTACCGAAACCACCGTCGACGTCGACAGCATCCTTCCCGGCCAGGTCCTGCGCGTGCGCCCCGGAGAGTCCATCCCCGTCGATGGCGTGGTGCTCGAAGGCAGCTCGGCCGTGGACGAGAGTGCGCTCACCGGCGAGTCCATCCCCGTGGAAAAGACCGCCGGCGACACCGTCAACGCCGCCACCGTCAACCGCACCGGTTCGTTTACCTTCCGCGCCACGCGGGTGGGTGCCGAGACATCGCTCGCCAAGATCATCCAGCTCGTCGAGGACGCCAACGCCACCAAGGCGCCCATCGCCCGCATGGCCGACAAGGTCGCCGGCGTGTTCGTGCCCGTGGTGTTCGTGATCTCGGCCGTGACCTTTGCGGTGTGGATGGCACTGACCGGCAGCATAAACGAGGCGCTCACCTCCGCCGTGGCCGTGCTGGTGATCAGCTGTCCGTGCGCACTGGGCCTTGCGACCCCGGTTGCCATTATGGTGGGCAACGGCATGGGCGCAAAGCACGGTATTATGTTTAAGACTGCGGTTTCCCTGGAGGAAGCGGGCAAGATGGATATTGTGGCACTGGATAAGACCGGTACTATCACCAGCGGCGAGCCGAAGGTGACTGATATCATCCTGGCAGAAGCAAAGAGTGAGCAGGAGCTTCTGGCGCTGGCATGCAGCCTGGAGAAAAAGAGTGAGCATCCGCTGGCCCGCGCGATCAACGAGCGCGCCCGGGCAGACGGCATTACCGCCGGTGAGGTGGATGATTTTGTGGCGCTTCCGGGCAATGGACTTTCCGGCATTTATGAGGGCAGTGAGCTCTGCGGAGGAAACGCAAACTTTATTGGCAGTGTTGCAGCGGTATCCGATGAGATTCGCGCAAAAGCAGAAAAACTCGCGGAGCAGGGTAAGACCCCGTTGTATTTCAGCCGTGACGGAAAGCTTCTTGGTATTATTGCGGTGGCTGATGTCATCAAGGAAGACAGCCCGCGGGCGGTTAAAGAGCTGCAGAACATGGGCATCCGCGTTGTGATGCTGACCGGTGATAACGAGCGCACTGCGAAAGCCATCGGTGCCCAGGCCGGTGTGGATGAGGTCATCGCAGGCGTGCTTCCGGAAGGAAAAGAGAGCGTGATCCGTTCTCTGAAGGAGCAGGGAAAGGTAGCCATGGTCGGTGACGGAATCAACGATGCTCCGGCGCTGACCCGTGCGGATATCGGCATTGCCATCGGAGCAGGAACCGATATTGCCATCGATGCAGCCGATGTGGTTCTGATGAAGAGCCGCTTAAGCGATGTTCCGGCAGCCATCCGGTTAAGCCGCGCAACGCTGCGTAACATCCACGAGAACCTGTTCTGGGCATTTTTCTACAACGTTATCGGCATTCCGCTGGCAGCCGGAATCTGGTATCCGCTGTTCGGACTGAAGCTGAATCCGATGTTCGGTGCGGCAGCCATCTTCTGTGTCGTAACCAATGCCCTGCGCCTGAATCTGTTTCAGATGTATGACGCGTCCAAAGATAAGAAGAAAAAACAAAGCAGGCCACATGATGAAAGTCATGTTGATCATAAAGAGAAAAAGGAGAAGAGTGCTATGACAAAGACTATGAAAATCGAAGGAATGATGTGCGGACACTGTGAGGCCAGAGTGAAAAAGACCCTGGAGGGCATCGAAGGCGTAACCGAGGCAGTGGTAAGCCATGAGAAGGGAACCGCAGTCGTAACCCTGGAGAAGGAAGTTGCAGACAGCGTTCTGAAAGAGGCTGTTGAGGCACAGGATTACAAGGTCGTATCAGTACAGTAAACACGAGCGGCGCACCGACAGGTGTGCCGCGAACGTATGAAGGAGAAATAAATGTCACATTCTCAGAATTCCATGGGCTATATGGTAGCTCTTTGCATTATCCTGTACATAGTAGGCGTATCCATTTATCTTTTTGTGAAATTTGTAAGAAAGAAACTCGATGAGGCGAGAGACCGCAGATTCCAGAAAGAACATCAGGTAAATCCGATGGCAGAAACAGCCAAAGAAAAGCCGGATGAAAAATAGAGACTGAAGGAAAGACAGAAAAAAGAAGGGAGCAATCAGTCATGACAGATATCATTGTAATTTTGGTCATTGCAGTATTCGTTCTTCTTGGTGTAAAATCCACCATCAAGCATTTTAAAGGTGAGGGAGCCTGCTGCGGTGGCGGCGGTGGAAGCCTTCCGCCGGAAGAAAAAAAGCTGGAGAATCCGGTTATCGGAAAGAAAATCGTCAAGATCTCCGGCATGCACTGTGAGCACTGTGTGAACGCAGTCACCGAAGCCATCAACAAGATTGACG
>CALHWR010000049.1 GCA_938036665.1 uncultured Collinsella sp.
GTAGCGATACTTGGTGTGTGCCTGGGACTCACCGGCAAAAGCGGTCTCGAGGTTCTTCTTGGTTTGGGAGTTCTCAAAATCCATAGGTGTACTTCCCTTCAACGCATGCCGCCCGTAGGCTCCGAGCGGCCTCGTCTTTAGGATGCCCTCATGTCGGAAATCTAAACCTTACAATCCTGTTCTTCAGATTTGCACGGGCTAGATGCTCAGCCAGCGATCGCCCTCGGCTCGGCAAAGGCCCTCACGCTCCAGGTCGGCCAGAATGCCCGCGACAAGCTCGCGCTCGACCGGCCCGCGCCCAGCCGCCGCTTCCATATCGTTAACGCCCACCACGGCATCAGCAAGCATAATCCCCGCCGGTTGGCCATCGCGCGCTGCCAGCAACATGCGCACGATATGCGCGCGCTTTTGGCGACGTGAGCCCTCAAACTTTGATTGACGGCTATAGCCCGCCGAGCGCCTGGACGGATTGGGCAACGTCTTTTTTAGATATGCGCCGTAATCCAGCAACGCGTAATACCACGCGCGTGGCGTGTCGGCATCATCGAGCGGCACGGCAAAGGGAGCGATCTCGTCGGTCGCCGCACCGGGGACCGCCGGACAGGCCGCCTGAATCAGCGGCACCAGCTCGCGGTCGGGAACAGCCGGTACATCGGGAAAGAAGTGATGCAGAAAGACCGTGCGCACGTTGGTCTCCAGATACACGCCTGGAAGGTCAAACGCAAACGACCGGATACCTTGCGCCGTTGCCGGGCCAATACCAGGCAGAGCGACCAAGTCACGCGTCTCACGCGGAAACTCACCGTCCCAGTCCTCCACAACGCGCTGAGCGGCCTTGTGGAGCGCCAGAGCGCGTCGGTTGTAGCCCATGCCCTGCCAAGCGTCCAAAACATCGGAAGGCGCGGCTTGGGCAAGCGCCTGCACGGTCGGAAAGCGATCGAGCCACGCCGGCATACGCGTCTCCACGCGCGGCACCTGTGTTTGCTGCAGCATGACCTCAGAAAGCCAAATGATGTACGGATCGCGCGTGCGGCGCCACGGAAGGTCGCGATAACGCAGGACCCCTTCCGAACGAATCATCGCACGAAAGGGGTCCTGAATCATATCTATGCTCCTTATGCGGCGCTATTCCTCCCGGCAAGCGAACGCGCAGGTGGCGTACTCGGGAAACGCGTCGCGGTCGGCGAATTTGGAATCGACGGCCGGGAACTGGCGGTGAGCGACGATGTCGCCGAGCGAAACGGAATCGAGGTAGTCGCGCATCAACGCTTGAGCTCCGGCCCACAGGGGATGATAGCAGCACGTGCCCATGCGTGCACAGTCGCCATCGGGTGCGGTGCAATCATTCATAACCATAGGGCCCTGAACGGCCTCGACGACCTGACGAACGGTGACGTCGTCCGGACTGACCTTGAGACGCATGCCACCGTGGACGCCACGCAGGCTCTCCACAATACCGGCCTGGACCAAACCGTGCTGAATCGAGCGGGCAAACGAATACGGAACATTGACCTCTTCGGCAGCGGTGCGAACAGAAAGCAAACGCTCCGGATCCTCGGCAAGCATCGCCAGCATACGAAGGGCGTAATCAGTCTTCCTCGATATGTCCATTTTCCCCTTTCAAGGAATACGAACAGCTCGAACGAGCTCCGGGGCCGAGCTTGTGTCGAGACGCTAAATGACCGCAGGACATCCAAATGGTAAATCGGATATCCACTGAGTGCCGCGCTTGGAGCGAAATGCATCAGATGCGGCCTACAGTGCAATTTAGTATAACCTAACCCCCTGTCTCGTTGAACAGGTGTTGCGCAACAAAGCTGTTGTTTAGACAGATATGCTTATTAGATTTTACTTGCGTTCCCGAAGGGGCGGGGATTCTGGGCGAAGATGCACCAGGGCGATCGTTCTATCGAAACAAAGTGCATCAAACGCAAAAAGCCACGTCCGAAGACGTGGCTTTAATTGCGTTGGCGGGAAGTACGGGGCTCGAACCCGCGACCTCCGCCGTGACAGGCCGGCGCTCTAACCAAACTGAGCTAACTCCCCAGGCAGACGTTCGCGTTTGTTTCCGCTCGCGTGCGCTGCGGGGATTAGTATACACAGAAGTCTGTCCGGCGCGCAACAACTTTTTTGAAAAAATTTTTCGGTCCCTCCGGGAGGGTCTCCGGGGCTGGGGGCGGGGGTTA
>CALHWR010000050.1 GCA_938036665.1 uncultured Collinsella sp.
GAGGTCAGGGGTTCGATCCCCCTCGTCTCCACCATCGTGAACCCAAAAGGCCACCGGATATCCGGTGGCCTTTTTTCATATCCATCAACCCCACAAACCAAAGTGAAGCGTGCACCCGCGCCCATCCTGCAAAAAGTTGCGCAATTACCTTCCCGGTTTTGTACAAAGTTTGTTAGCCATACTTAATAGTTTGAGCAATTCACGCCCTCAGCAATACAACTCAGGCGGTGCTTACCAACCCACACACGCCCATAAACCTGCGGCAATGTGTGCAAGGCGGCACAATATCCCCTATAACCACGGCAAATAAACAATATGTTGCTCAACACACCCCAAAACGCATGGGCCACCTGCTGTGCTAGGATACCTAACGTTACATGGGTTCAACTGTGCTCACGGCTCCAGCAAGCCGCAATGCACAGGGTCGATCAGCATCCGGCCGTAACGGCGGTGCCAGAAAAACCACGAGCTCCAATAGCGTCGTCATGCGTATCGCTTTGAATGACTTTGTTTTTGTCTGTGTGCAAGCTGTACTTTCGAATCGATATTTCATGACAATTCGCAGCAGTCCTGCAGCTGTTTGCGTGCGTTCCAGTTTTGTACCCGCTTGACTGGGCCGCACGCAGCCAGCTGGAGTCGCGGTCATTTTGCGATACTCTTCCGCATCTCTAGCAGCTGCACTCATACATACCGTTCACGGTGGGGCAGAGCCACGTGCTTGTCTAACTGGGCTCAGGGTTTGAATATGGAGCGCCTTCGCGCACAAGCGCCCTGGCGAAGCCATACCCAAACCCCGTGAGCCACACGTAAGACAGCAAGGGGGTGGTGCTCGTGTGGTATGTGATCCAGGTTATTAACGGTCGCGAAGACGTAATGCGCGAGCGCATCGAGCGCGTGGTGCCGGCTGGCGCCATGCAGGAGCTCTTTTACCCCCAATTTCAAACCGAGATTAAGGTACACGGCGAATGGGTCGATACGACCAAGCCACTCTTTCCCGGATATCTCATCTGCGATACGGCAGATCCCCGTACCGTGCAACAGTATCTGCTGCGCATGGACGACTTTGCCCGGGTGTTATCCCAGGATGGTCAGTTTGTGCCGCTGGCAAAAGAAGAGGTTCAGCTTATTGGCAGCTTTACTCATGCGGGAGACCGCGTGGTGCCCATGAGCGAGGCCCTAAAAGACGGTGATCAGGTCGTAGTGACGGCAGGTCCGCTGCTGGGCCACGAAGGCCTTATCAAAACTATTAACAGACGCAAGAGCACTGCTTATCTGGAGCTCGACCTGTGCGGCCGACGCGTAGCTACGCGCGTTGGCCTTGCCGTGCTTTCAGCCGAGCAGCGCGTAATGCGAAACCTTAAAAAGGCGATCGCCTAACTGCAGGCGACTGTTTATCGGGACAGGGAGGATCCCCGGGGGCGGGGACGTAGGTTTGAAGGAAATAGTGTCAGATAAAACTGAATATTCAGCAGAAGCGCCGGTGGGGGCCGCGCTGGTTGCCCAGGAAATGAATGAGATTGTCGGCGATATGTTCGTGATTAAGGGGCACTGCTTTGGCTGGCCCCCGTTTAGAAGAGGTTTGATAAATCTTGAGATTAACTTTCCGCATGAAGGTTCATTTCAATGATTCCATCGCTGCTTTGCCTGAGATTTTAACTATTTGTAATAAATCACATTTCAGAGAACGAGATGTCGAGTCAATCGCCCGTTTATGGACTGGAGGAGGTATTTAATGAGTAATTATAGTGGGCTTGGTGCCAGGTGTGGAAATGAAGAGCTTTCATCTCCCCAGGGCAATGGGGCGACCGTCCGCGTAATAACAGGTGGTAAACGTCACGAAACGTGCGAGCAATACAACTTTGGGGACGCAGCTGATTCGGAAGCACGCCAGTTTCCTGCATGCGCCAACACTGGGTGTGCTTGGAAACCCGTTAAAAAAATTTCTATGTATCGTTTTATTAAAAGGTTGTTTGATATCCTCTTCAGCTTGGCGGTGATCATTATTGGATTGATTCCAGGGATTATCCTTGGCGTTGTCGTAGCTGTTGATACAAAAGGCACTCCTTTATATGGGCAAACCCGAATCGGAAAGAACGGAAAACCTTTTCGTATCTTGAAGTTTAGGACCATGGTTTCGGATAGCGATGACGTGGAAAAATACTTTACTCCCGATCAACTTGAAATATGGAATCGCGAACACAAAGTTGATAATGACCCCCGTATTACTAAATTGGGGAAACTTTTACGAAAACTAAGCCTTGACGAATTTCCGCAGTTTATCAATGTGATTCTAGGTGAAATCAGTGTCATTGGGCCGAGGGCTATTACGGAGCCAGAGCTGGAGAACTATGGGTCGCAGAAGGATTTGCTTTTGAGTGTTCCACCAGGAATCACTGGTTTGTGGCAGATTGGCGACCGGAATATGGCTACCTATGAAAACGGAACGCGTCAAGCGATTGAGCTTGACTATGTACGTCGCGCATCATTAGGTGTCGATTGCGCCATTTTTCTAGGCACTTTTTCAGCTATGTTTATCAAGAGGAGCGGGAAATGAACAGCTCTCCTCATGTAACTATTGTAATGCCTTTATACAACTGCGAATTATATGTCGCTGAAGCGATTGACTCTGTTATTGCGCAGACGTATACCAATTGGGATTTAATCATTGTCGACGATTGTTCAACGGATCGTTCTGCGGAGATTGTAAAAGAGTACGAGTGTAAGTTTGAAAATATACGTCTAGTAAGCTGTGCAGCTAATGGTGGAGCGGCAAATGCAAGGAACGTTGGGCTTGACTACGTTACTGGTCAGTTTCTTGCTTTTTTCGATGCCGATGACGTGTGGCTTCCAACGAAACTTGAACAACAGATCGCCTTTATGAGGAGCCTTCCGTCTTATATGTGTTTCACATCTTATGAAACGATTGAAAGCAACGGAGAGCACAGAAACTATGTCCATGTTCCAGTTTGTCTAGGTTATAAAGAATTTTTAAAGAACACAGTGACGTGTAGCCATACGATCATGTTCAACTTAGACAAAGTGAGGATTGATTGGTTGAAAGTGACTACCGGGGGAAGAGATTACGACTTTCCCGAAGACATGGATGCCTGGTGTTCTGTTCTGAAACACGATGTTGTCTCAAACGGGCTAGACGAAGTGCTTGCGAAGAACAGAAAGCATGGGAAGTCGCGTTCTTCTAATAAACTGCATGCTGTCCAACGGACTTGGAATCAATACCGGAAAAATGAGGATATGAGCGTTGTTTCTTCGTTGTATTACTTATCTTGGCAGTTGTTCCACGCTGTATTAAAGAGGATATAACTGTCATGAATAAACATATTTTAATGTTTACTGACACTTGGGGCGTCGGAGGAATAGAACAGGTAATATTGGCTTCATCTCGAACCGTATTACATGCTGGGGCTAGCGTTACTCTATACGCCAATTCTAAATGGAGCAGTCTTGCTGATGAAACTTTAGATTCTATGGGCGTCAAGACTGTTTATGGCAGCGATAAATATGACCCTTCGCTTTTATCGAGGCATAAGAGAGGGGTCAGTTGCTTTACAAAACTGCTGAAACAGGAAAAGTTTGATGTTGTCCACGTACACGCAATGAACGGAACAGGCTACATATACGTTAATCTTGCGAAGCGTGCCGGCGTTCCCATCCGAATACTACATTCGCACAATACGAGTTTCGGTTCGGGGCATAATCTATTAAAAGTTTGGTTTAATTTCTTTGCCAGACATTTGTATCAAGATTGTCCGACGGTGAGAATAGCGTGTTCTAATGATGCCGGCAGGTACTTATTTGGGAACAAGAATTTTTCAATTTTAAATAATTGTGTTGATGTCGAGAGGTTCCGATTTTCTGAGAACGTGAGAGCTGAAACGCGAAATGAATTTAATATTAGCCCCGATAAGAAGGTTGTTGGGGTTATCGGAAGAATCACGGATCAGAAAAACCCAAAAAAAGTCCTGGCTGTGTTTAAAACAATGCACGATATTAATGAAAACATTATTTTAATGATGATAGGCGATGGTGACTTATCCGAGGAAGTGTCATCCATAGTTAATGCTTATGGGCTTAACGGCTGCGTTGTCAGGATACCTGCAACTAATAATCCGGAGCGTTATTATTCTTGTTTTGATCTCTATCTGTTCCCGTCAAAGTTTGAAGGGCTTGGGATTGCTGCAATTGAGGCTCAATGCTCTGGCTTGCCAGTTTTGATGTCAGATTCTCTTCCAGAGGAGGTTCGTGCAACTGATCTGGCGGTTCCAATGAGTTTGAACCGAAACGATGAAGAGTGGGCTTTGCAGGGATTGAAGATGCTCGATTCTACCAATGACAGGAAGCATTATTCGGAGTGCTCGAGCTTACACGAATTTAGTTTCACTGTATTTTCTAGGTCGCTAAAATCGTTCTATTGGCAATCCTAAATTTTAATCCCTGGAGAGATAAATATGAGCTTGATAGTCACGCTTCAGCGGGTCTACGCAGACTATTTTTCTTTAGACATGTCGAAAAATGTTAACTACACAACAAAGCCTGGTTATCAGGATGTTCTTGAAATTGCTAGACGTTATAACGAGCCTAAAGATGACATTGAGAGGGCCTATTGCCAGTATTTATGTTCTGTTTCGCATCTAGGGATGGGAAAGAGGGCCGTAATAAACATATTGGCTGCCCTGCTAATTCTTCCGTATTTGATAAAAATGAGGCTTGCAAAGAACCCGAAAAGGGAAATTGCAGACGCGGTGTTTCTCGCCGCGGAACATATATCAGACGGGGTAATTCCTCGATCGATTATGGAGCAATACCCAAGAATGGTTCATGTTGTTCCCGAATGCGGAATGAAACTGAATGCGGGCTCGTTGAAGCATCTTTGTTCTGTCATGAAGAGGACTCCCTTTCATCCATACTTTCATTTGAAAGTGGCAATTAAGCTTGGCTTCCTCGTCCACGCAATGCAGAAGTATGAGCCTAAGGCGATTATCCATAACACTGAGTCTTCGTTCGCATGTTCGGTACTAACGTCTTATTGTGAATCAACGGGCGTGCCTTATATTGGAGTTATGCACGGAGAATATCTGGTTAATCCAAAAGACGCGTTTTTCAGATGCAGTAAATTTTACGTCTGGGATAGCCATTATGAACAAATGCTTAAAGGTATTCGATGCTATGCCAATCAGTTTGTTATTGAAGCGGCGCCGAACTTAGATGTAAGAATTGTTCCAGTTCCCGAGAACGAAAGAGTTGACTACATCTTCTATCTTCAGAAAGAGTCAGAGGAAGAGGTGAAGAGACTATCCAACTCATTTTGCTCTTTACGGGACAAGGGGTATAGCGTCTTGCTAAGACCGCATCCTAAGTTCTTCGATAATGAGCTGTATGTCAATTATTTTGGTCCCGAGGTGCTGTCTTGTCTTGATACTGATCCCTTGAATCGCTCGCTTTCTAAGACTCGTTGTGCAGTGGGAAGGTTTACAACAGTCCTATATCAAGCATATAGGGCTGGTTTAGAAGTGGTCATTGATGACATTACAAACCCGGAACTTATTGACTATCTGCAGCGAGCAAACTATGTAATGCTAAATAAACCGCACCGATTATTGTCTGAAATTGTTTACTAAAGGACTTTTATGCATTTTAAGAAGCTACTTCATTTTGTCGCAACAAGTATATTTACAGAATGCGCGCGAGTGAAGGTTCAAAGCATGGGATCGAATTGTAAGGTGAATTTCCCTTGCAGATTCAGCTCACAAACGACGATAGGAAACGACTGTCATTTCAATGGCATGACCGTGTATGGGTTTGGAAAAGTACGTTTTGGAGATCATTTCCATTCTGGAAAGAACTGCAAGATTTTGACAAGCAATCATGATTATCGAAGCTACGATTCGCTTCCGTATGGTAACGGCTGGGATACGCGCGATGTGACCATCGGCGAAAATGTTTGGTTTGGTATTAATGTCATTGTTTTACCGGGTGTTACGATTGGCGAGGGGGCAATTGTGCAAGCGGGCAGTGTTGTAGTGAAGGACATTCCTCCTCTTGCGATTGTTGGAGGACACCCTGCCAAGCAATTTTCTTCTCGGGATGAATCTAGTTACCTTAAAGCAAAGTGTCAGCGCGACTCGGGCTTGGAGAGACAACTCTGATGAGGGTAATGATTGCAACGCCTGATCTGTATTGTGACAGATACCCAGAATATACTGTGAACCGAACTGGGTTTGGTCTCATGGTCTATGACATCTTGGATAGTATGTCTAAATATGCCGACACGACTGTGCTGTCTAATAAGATTACTCCTGGCCATTCCGAGTGTGGAATTGCTCGGCATAGTTATTTTGATGTGTTGAGTGGTCTCAGGTTTCAATATCTTGCAGAGGGTGTCAGGGATTTTCTTAAATACAAAAACTCTCTTAGGAATAGATGCAAGTATCTTTTCTACAAGCTGAATAAAGGTTACATAGAAAAGGCTATTTCTGAGTTCAAGCCAGATATCGTTCATATTCACAGTATTGCATTTTCAAGCATTCCTTATATTGAGATATGCGAAAAGATGGACATTCCGTTCGTGACTACCCTTCATGGTTTGGTTGGGATCAGCGATTCTACCCTTGCGACTCCAGAAGATCGCGCGCTGGAAAAGGAATTCCTTAAGACATTAAAAGAGAAGAATCGTTTTGTTACGGTTGTCAGCTCAGGGATAAAAAGAACGATTCTTGAGCATTATTCAGGTGATGTTGAGGAACGTGTTGCTGTAGTGTGCAATGGGACTCGGTTGCCGGATGTTGCGTTAGATGTTTGTAGCGACACCGAGAACGTATTGCTACGTGAAGAGCTCGATTCTCTCCAAGTCCACCCAAGATTTATTGTTGTTGGAAATATATGCGAAAGAAAGAATCAGAAACAAGTAGTTGAGGCAGCTGAAATACTACGTTCACGAGCAAACTTCATTTTTTCGATTATGTTTTGCGGTCGCGATACGCTTGACGGCCGGCTTCAGAGCATGATTAACGAGCGTTCCCTTGCTGACATTGTGAAATGCGCTGGGGTATTGGATAGAACGGATCTTGACGCTGTTTACCAATGGGCAGATTTCAATATTGTTGCGAGTCTAGACGAAGGATTTGGACTTTCAATGGTGGAGTCTATGGCAAGAGGCTTGCCAACTGTTGCCTTTGATGATCTTGATGCGGTTCAGGATTTGTATTCGCCTGATTCCATGTATTTGGTTAAAGAAAGAACGGCGGACAGTCTCGCCGCCGCGCTCCTTGAGGCTGTTAATAGGCGCTGGGACCGTGATGCAATTAAGTTGCGCGCTAAGCAATATTCACTTGAGGTGATGTCTGAGCGGTATCTTGATGAATATGCAGCCGTGCTGGACCAATACCAAAAAATTAAAGATGGGAATAGCGGGCGATGAGAAACTGCGCGATATCAAGGCCTTATCAAGCCAATAGATTCTCGTTTATGAATTATCGACTTGGCATGTCAATGTTGATTACCTTATTTGTCTGCGCGGCTGCATTCACGGGCAATATTGGGCTGGGCTTTGTTTCATTGGGTTTGTCAATTTACGGGCTATTCAATCCCCTCGCGCTGTTGCCGACGGCTTTTGTTGTCGCGCTGTCCAGTGATTACTATACGCTTGGCGGTGGGGTTGGACTAAATAGGGTTATATTTCTATTTGTGATCGGTGGGTTGCTTATTAGGTGCGTGCGAGACAAAGGCATAGTACCTAGATTCAATTTTGCTGCAAGTATTGTTCTTCTTGCACTAGTTTACTCGTTTTCTTATCTACAAGCTATTTCTAGAACAAGTGAAATGGCAATCAATATTGCGACGATGATAGCGATGCTGCTCCTTGCCTCGGGGGTGACGCTTTCGAATGAGGAATCGATTCAGCTGATTAGTGATTTTCGGCAATCTGCAGTAATCGCACTTATTTTTGTACTTCTTACAATGCTTGTAAACCCAACGTATATCGGTGGTCGGACTACTATTGGAACTTTGAGTCCGAATAGATTCTCGGTCATCGTTGTTCAGCTGTTTGCTATCTTAGTCGCAACTTGCTCAAGTAGTAGAAAAAGACGCTTAACGTATCTTGTCGCTTTGCCGGCGTGCGCTTATATGGTTCTTCTCTCCGGATCGCGAACTGGATTAATATGTATAGTGGGAGTCGTTTTAATTGCTGGTATCCTGAGCAATGTTGGAAACAATAGCTCTATAATCAAATGGGTTGCGACGGCATTCATCCTTGCAATAGCGGCCATTCTTCTGCACCAGTATATTCAGAGCGTTCCAGAACTTGCTGCTAGATTTGATTTCTCTGAAGTTGCAGAGGATGGCGGTACGGGCAGAATGGACCGCATTCAGGTTGCATTCAACTATATAATTCCGAATCACCTGCTTTTGGGGGTCGGGCCATTTGAGAATGAGCAACTTGCGCTTTTCCCATTTTTCCCTGTCGCTGGAGCAGCATCGGCCCATAACATATTTGTCTCAATGCTAATTAATCTAGGTTTGCTTGGGGTTGTTGCTTACGCACTCGTGTATGGCAGGCTTTTTGTTTTGTCATACAAAGAGTTCAAACATAAAAGATTGCTCCTTCTTCCCTTGCTGTTATTGCTGGTTACTGTATGCAATGGAATTGGCGAGGTAGTTTATTACGAAAAATACTTTTGGGTGTCCACCGCAGTTGCTTTTATGCTCCTGAATTCCAACGGGGAGTTTGGAGTCTACCAGGGGGTCGAGTTTGATGGGGAATAGGAGCAAAGAACTGATTGCAAATACGGCTGTATTTGCAATCAGCAACTTTTCGTCTAAGGTCTTAGCCTTCCTAATGCTTCCGCTCTATACGAACGTTCTTACTACGGGAGAGTATGGAAAAATAGATCTTATTATCTCGGGGGTTACTCTACTTCTGCCTGTAATTACTGCGTGTTTATCTGAATCCGCATTGCGTTATGGGATGGATAAAGATTATTCAAACGAAGAAGTTCTGACATTGGCAATGGCAGGTGTTTCAGCGGGTCTCCTATTTCTTGCAGCGGCAGTTTGCAGTGCAATCTGGATCGGGCTACTTGAACCAATTTGCATATTTGTTGTGCTGATTAGTATCCCAAACTACTATTACAGCCTTTTCTCTATGTTTTCCAGGGGAGTTGAAAAGGTCAAAGAAACTGGAGTGGCGGGCGTTATTGCGTCTGTCGTAATGGTTGGTTTAAACCTTATATTTCTCCTCGTCTTTAAAAAAGGTGCAGAAGGTTATCTAATTGCATATGGATCTTCGTTCCTTGTCGCTGCGGCGTATCTGGTAGCAGCCGGGCATCTTACTAAGTATGTTAAGCCGCGATGCCTGACAAAGGCATCGCTTGGATTGTTTAAAAAAATGCTTGGATATGGTATTCCGTTGATTCCAAATCGAATTTGCTGGTGGATTAACAATACCGCGAATCGATATGTTATGAATTTTGTCATAGGACCTAGTCCTGTCGGAATTTACTCAGCAGCGATGAAAATCCCAACCATCCTCGATGCAATTCAAGGCGTATTTAATCAAGCTTGGCAAATTACCGCAATAGGTGAGAATGACTCTAGCGATCGAAACTGCTATTACAAAAATAGTTTCAAAGTGTATTGCTGCCTGCTTATATTTGCAGCGTCAGCAATATTGGTAATCATTAATCCGTTGGCTGATATTTTGTTTGGTGAATCGTTCTATGAAGCCAGGTTTCCTGCTTGCATACTGATTCTTTCAAGTGTCCTTGGCGGTATGGTTGGATTTGTGACGGCAATTTTCAATGCCTACAAAGAGAATCGATTTCTTATCCCTGCCACAGCTTTAGGTGCTTTCATATCAGTTGTGGGAACATTTCTATCGGCGAGATCCTTTGGTACGTGTGGGGCTGCAGTCTCGAATGTAATGGCTTATCTTGCTATCTGGATTACGCTTTCTAGTATTCTTAAAGCGAAATTCAATTTAATGATTACTCCAAATAATTTTTGGCAAGCGTGGATTGTCCTTGTGATACAGGTAGCCGTGTATACCCTACGAGACATTGGGTTCGTTCTTTATCCGGTTGAGATTGTGGGCTTGTTTGCCGTGGCCTTCATTGAGAAAGAGAACCTGAAAATTATATATAAGACCGCTTCAGGCTGGTCAAAGAATAAACTTAAGTACTAGCGGAATCTTTGTAATCACATGCAATTTATATAAATAGGAGGAATTTAATATGATTGATGGCTTGTCGGTGCTTGCGCTTATTCCGGCACGCGGGGGAAGCAAGGGCGTTCCTAAGAAAAACATCAAGAGCCTCAGGAATAAACCTCTCATCGCATATTCGATTGAGGCTGGATTGTCGTGTCCTTACGTTGATGCCGTTGTTGTTACAACGGATAGTGAGGAAATTGCTGAAGTGTCCAAAAGCTATGGTGCGGAAGTTCCGTTTATGCGACCCGCTGAGTTGGCTGCAGATAAGTCAAAGACGATAGATTGCGTCATCCATGCAGTAGGTGCCCTTCATGAACTTGGGCGTGAGTATGATTTGCTTATTCTTCTCCAGCCGACGAGCCCATTGAGAACTTCGAGCGATATATCGAATGCTTTGGATTGTTTTATCGGCCACGGACTGCTTGGACTGTGTTCGGTGTCTCTAATCGAAGAAAATCCTCTGCTCATTCGTATTATCGGTGAGGGAGGAGTTGTCCATCCGCTTATTGCTCAAAGTAGCACAATGAGGAGGCAAGATTTACCAAAATACTATAGAGTTGATGGTTCTATCTACATCAACAAAGTAGAATCTCTTCGGAAGTCAACTAGCCTCAACGATAATCCAATTGGTTTCGTAATGCCGAAAGGCAGATCGATTGATATTGACACGTTTGAGGATTTTATAGCAGCCGACAATGCTCTTTCCGCAATGGACGAGGATTAATCGTAGGTTAGTCGGCCCTGCCGAATGATGCCGATTGATTCGATGTCCGGATGCCATCGCGAACTCGTGAACGCATCAACTTTGGCGACACTATCCATATCCTAATCCTGAAAGGCGAGAGATCATGATTCTGTCGTTCAATGAGCGTAGGAAGATTTATCCTTTCACCGATTGGCAAAACGATTTACACCTAATTTCCGGGTTTGTTTGCAGGTAATTTGTTCGCCCCTTGTCTGATCTCGCTACACTAATAGCTGCTGTTACCAGGTAATTTGCTTGTGCAGCCTTCATTGGCTCTTGCGAAGATCGGAGCGGTTATGTTTGCTATTAAGTCCAAATGGGCCTGCACTGCAACAACCCAAACTTTGGATTTGCTACTAAAACTCCAATTTAGGTGTTCTATATGTACCATGACTATATAACTTCTAGTGATTTATCGTTCGGCGACATCGTATTCAATAATTGCGATCCAGACCAGTTTCAGATTAGCTATTGCGATCAGGATACGATTGCGATTTTATATAGACTTATAGCTTATTCTTTATATGCAAAACGAGTTGTTATCCCTAGTCGGTATTTGTTATCTGCTGGATCGGCATTTGATGCAGTTAAGACCCTGACCCCACTTTTAGAAGAAGGAGTAATTGTCCCGGATCTCAG
Source organism: uncultured Collinsella sp. (assembly GCA_938036665.1). Lineage (GTDB taxonomy): Bacteria > Actinomycetota > Coriobacteriia > Coriobacteriales > Coriobacteriaceae > Collinsella. The sequence goes on from CALHWR010000050.1 coordinate 11,610, forward strand.
GGAGGGGTACTTTTCCTTCACTGACTATGTCAGCAACATTGAAAATCCAAACCCGGAGCAACTTAAACACGCGAAGTTCCTCGATGAGCATGCTTCAACAATCTATTCATTTGACTCATATGGTCAAAGCGATATATATAAGGCTTCATTAATACGAGACATTTCAGAAGGTGGATTGCTATTTAAGCGTTTTTCAGCCGAAGGGGTTTCACCTCTTCGGCTTAGGTTATTGAAGAATGAATTATTGTCGCTTGAGGGCAGTCGAAGCAAGTTCGAAAACGCCGCAAGAGACAATGGCATTGAACATAGCGAGCTTATCTCAAAATGGGCGGCTCTTAGATACTACACTACGCCTGCGGAAATATGTCCACGATGCATCAGGGATTTCCCATTTTCAGTTTCTAGTGAACTGCGCAGTTGCGGTTTATCGGTGCCATTGCTTTTGGAAAATCCTGATCGATATGGTGGTGTCCCCCAACCGATGGCACTTTCATATGAGTCGATGATATCTTTACCTCAAGATATTTCTCTTGATGAACTTGCTTTTCTCAGCAACATCGTTCTAAAAATAAGGAATAAAGTTCCTTGTGGACCTGCAAAATTCGCTTCTATTGCAGAAGACGGATTTAGAGACCAGGTACATGTCATCAACCAAATGCTCGCTGAAGCAATCGCCACTGAAAGAAAATTGTCCCATAAACTGCAGCGTTTTTCCCTCGACTGTCTTAGAGGCGAAGCCCCCTTCTTGATTCTTTCTTGGGCATTCGGAGTATCTCTTGGCGATTCAGAAGGTGCCCTTGCTGGAGTGGCTCTATCCCTACTAAATCGCCACATCGACAGCGCTATTCTAGAAAAACGCGCTCCTTTCCTCGAGACATCTGAGCAGTTTAATCGCGATGTCTATACATATCAAAAGAGATACTTTTAGCGCTACTATTTTGCTATCTATGTTTTACCAGGCTAGATAACATGTGATGATTCGGATGCCTTGCGGTCTCGAATCATCACATGTTATCTAGCCTGGTAGAAATTTATTGCTGCATAGCTCTTCTGTCCAAATTCAAAACATGGGCGCTGTAATAGCGTGTGTATTAATCATATGATACTGATAATAGCCCTTGTCTGCATTAAAGGAGGCATATATTGAGCGGCAACTTTGATAGCCAGACGGAGCTCGTGCGGTTCCTTGCTAACGAATTTCGCAAGGCGATTGAACGCGCTCTTGAGACCGACAGACACGACCTACTCGTCGCTCAGCCTGAGCAGCGGATTTTATTACTAAGATTCGCCCAGGTCTATAATGTGCTGCATGTTGATTATTAATAAGGTGGGTCTTTGTGGATACTGATAGTTCGAATGTAGTTTCAAACAATGTGATCGGTTCAAATTCTCAGGTATCTATTACACAGAATATTGTTCATACGCAAGATTGCGCTATATACCCCATTCCTCATCAGTTACCACTTGCTCCTGATTTATTTGATCGAATTGATATTCGGAATTCTCTCTTGTATAGTCTTAATTCCGGAAAGCGAATATTTCTTTTTTACGGTGCTCCTGGAGTCGGCAAAACATACTGCTTAACCAAATATGCCAATGAGCTTGCTGATCGTTTTTCGGACGGTCATATCTTTCTTGATTTGAATGACTATCGATCTCTTGATGGATCCCTTAATATCGACGAGCTCTATAAATTTGTCATTCGATCATTAACGATAAAATGCCCTTCCAATCTATCTGATATAAAAAGTCTCTTTAGATCAGTCACGTTTGAGAAGAAAATTCTACTTGTCCTAGACAACGTTTCCGATTCACTTGATATTGATTCCCTTGTTTTGAACTCAGATGAATGCTTAATTTTATCTGCCGGTAATTGTAGAGAAGCCTGCGCATCTTATTTACATAGATTTAAGAGCATTCCAATTAATTCTTTCAATTCGATAACCTCTGTCTCCTATCTCAGGGATCAGTTGAGGGAATGCGATCATGTCGATTTCGATTCTCTTGAAAACGACCCCTTATTCCATCAATTAATCTATGTTTGTGACGGTTTGCCTATTGTTTTGAGCAGGGCTGTGTATTTGATACGAGACAATGTCTATTCGCTTAAAGATATTGTTACAAGCCTATCAAATCCAGAACTAGAGCCTTTGATGGGTGCTTTGGATCTTGAGGTCGCACATTTTGATGATCCTTCTTCAATTTTATATTCCTTGCTTGGTCGTCTTGGCGGAGGGCCAATTGCACTTTCATCCTTAACTTGCATAAGTAGCATGAAAGGCGCGGTAGCGGCTTTGCAAGGAAAATCACTCATCGAGCGTTCGTCAACAGCTTGGCTGGCGTCTTGTTCTTCCCTTGATTCACGACCTTTAATTTCGATGAATCGTCAGATTTCTAATTATGCAAAAACCTATAATCCGAAAGATACCATCTCTTTTGAAGCTGTTGTTCGGTCAGTTGTCCGGTACTACTGTTCCCTAATCGTCACACTTGATAATGTGCTTACCCCTAATCGGTTAAGAGTGTCTTCTAGCTCTCTGTTTGACTCGGATTTATTTTCCGAGATTAACCAATCAAATGCCGCAGACTATTTTCTTTCAATTCGTTTTGAACTATTTTCTGTCCTGGATTTGGCCTTCGATTTCTCACTATATTCCGAGGTGCTTTCTATAGCCGATTCCTGTTGGACTTTCATCTATGACAACGGGCTCTTCAGCCGAGGTCTTCACGTATATTCGCTCGGGCAACGTGCGGCTGTTAACTTAGATCGTTCTGATGCAGCATCTAGGATGCTTGCCTTACTATCTCGCTGCCAGCTACGGTTAAGCATGTATGAAAAATCATCGGCTTCAATTTCGCTTGCCATTGAGCTGTCAGGTGATTCAACAAATCATACACTTAAAGGCTCTTTGCTGGAATTTAAGGGCCATACATTAAGGGAGGGGATTGCAGACTTTGATTTTGCAATCTCTTGCTACGAGGCAGCAATTTCCGAGTATCTGCAGTGCGATCCCGTAAATTATCGCGGGATCGCTATCGCTAATTTCTCGATTGCGGAGTCTTATTATGCACAAGGCGACTATCGATCGGCCCTTGACAGAGTTCAATCGGAGTTGAGTTCAGCCAACCAACTGGAACCTAATATGCGTTCAAAGATCGAGTTGCTTGGCGCTCATTGTCTATTTAAACTTGGCGAGCTCAAGAATGCTAATTCATTAGCGCGTAGCTGCTTGGAAACTTGCTCGAGTGGCGGATTGAGCGGAGTTGTTGCGGATACTTATCAGCTTTTAGGGGACATTGAGTTCGATTTGAATAAAAAGGACGAGGCGGTGCGTTTATATTCTATATCCAGTGAGATTTATTCTCAGTTGGGAGATGTCGCTCAATGCAATATCGTTGCAGGCAAAATCCAACTTGTGAGCTCTTAGCCTTCCATTAGGGTAAGCCTGTAGTTTTTACAGTTTGTCTCAATTATGCAATGCGTCTTTTTGAGTTTTAGTAAGTACCAAATTGATCTAGCGGTCAATACACTATACGGACAATCAGTTTGCGCCTTAAAGCTGCCGTTGGTTTTGCTTTTTGCTATCCATTCTGAGCCGCAATTGATGCAAAATAGTCCGGCTGTATCGCTTTGTGTTTCTATTAGCTTGCTTATGAATTTACCCGAAAGAGAATTGTTGTCTATGACCAGTATTTCGGATGGTGTTAAATTGAACATAGACGTCACCTCCTTTTTAATAAGCTGAATCCTGGGTCCATCGAACACCAAGTTGTAATCCAATGATGAGCTCTTAAATGCTTGTATATTAAGAACGGTCTCGCCCTTTTGCTGTGTTTCAAGCGTTACGGTTCGATAGAGTTCATTATCTATTTGTATTGGCCGCGCTGGCTGTGCCACAAGTTTTACCGTTGCTCTGTTATCTATCTCTATTCCTAGTACTGAGTATGCCAAATGTTGAATAGATTCTAATGAGTGCCCAACACTTGAAAAAGCTGTTGGATCTAAACGATTTGTGTGTAATGGCGTAGCTTCCAACGCTCTAATTACCTTTAGGGCCTTATGGCTGCTCTTTATAGGTATTGAATTATTATTTGCATGCTCAACTATGGCGATTCCCTTAGGGACGCTATCTTCGCTTGGCTCGTATCTTAAAACTGGTTTGCCTATTGAGGCACCGTAGTTTGTAACTGACCCATAATCGCCAATTACGATATCTGCAGCAATTATCGCTGCTTCCCAGCCCATTTCATGTGGAACGATTTTTAATCCCGCGTATAATTCCTTTTTAAACCATGTTTTTATTTGCCATTCGCCATGCCCCGCCCATATGTACGGATGAAGAATCATCGCCACTCTGTATTCCGAATGTGGAAGTTCTTTTAGTAAATCTTCTACAATTGTTCTTATATTTGATAAAAGTGAATTTGGTCCCCAGGTTGAAGTGATTATTACCAGCTTCTGGGCATTGCAATTTAACGCAGCCCTGTACTCTTCTCTATACTTTTCCGAGTATAGGATTTTGTCAAAAACGGGATCACCCACATAGGCGGTTTTAATGTTTGCAGGTAAGCGGGTTATTTCACCCTTTGAAGTCGGCTCGCATATATATGTCGGATATTGCCTCATCTTTAAGCGATTTATCGCTTTTAGGGTGGAGTCGTAAGCTCCCGATTTACCCAATCCGGGTCCATGCTGAAACACCAACAGAGGGGCGTTAATCTTTTCAAAATCGCCATTAGGACTTGCTGTTATCGCTAGGTCAAATTTGTTGACTAGAGCAATATCCCATGGCAGTAAAATGCATCCTGCATCTTTCAGGTACAAATCGAGCGACCTGTCAACTATTGATTTTGGTTCAGGTATTGTAAAAACGCATTGGATTCTGGTGTCAGCAAATATTGCTGAGCATATTTCTTCTAGTCGACTGAAAACGTAGTCTGCCCTGATAATAAGCAGCACTAGCTTTTCGAATTGTACGGTGTTTCTTTCCGGTGTATTTATGGGGACAAATTTAATAT
>CALHWR010000051.1 GCA_938036665.1 uncultured Collinsella sp.
ACCGTCCGTTTCATCAGTCTCGACGACGACAACGACGTGGCCATCCGCGCGCTCGGGATTGTCGGCGGCGTGCCGAAGGAGAAGCGCCTGCGCGTGCTGGAGGCCTGCAACGAGATCAACTGCAAGAGACGCTTCCTGAAGTTCGTCCTCGACCGCGACGGCGACGTCAACGAACGTACCCGTCACGCACATGCCCATCGCTCACGACGCAGCGGCGGGCGCGGATTCGGGCATTGCAATCAAAAACACGCTCTCGGCCGATGATTTTCGTCGCATGATGAACCAGATGAAGGGCGGAGCGCCGACTAAACCCACGCAAGTTGCGACCCCCGCTTCACCCATGCCAGCACCGACCGTGCCGGCCGAGCAGAATACGGATGGAGCCCCGCTCGCCGCGAACTCAAAATTTACCTTTGAGAACTTTGTCTACGGCCCCGAGAACAGCCATGCCTATCGCTCGGCACTCAAGTTTGCCGCCCTCGCGGACGAGCGCGGCACGTGCACATCACTGTTCATCTACGGCAAATCGGGCCTGGGCAAGACGCACCTGCTGCTTGCCATCAAAAACGAGCTCGCCGAGAAGTCGCCCGAGATCAAGGTCAAGTATGCCAACTCCCAGGCATATCTGGACGACCTGATGACCGAGTTCGACCGTCAAAAGAAGAGCAACGCTCCCATCATGCAGGCGTACCACGGCGTGGACGTGCTCATCATCGATGACATCCAAAACATCATCGGCAAGCGCGCGAGCGTGGACTACTTTTTCCAGCTCATGGACGAGTTCATCCGCAACAACAAGAAGGTCGTCATCGCGGCAGACCGTGCCCCCAAGGACCTGAGCATGGACGAGCGTCTGACCAGCCGCTTCAACGCCGGCATGCTCTGCCTGGTCGCAGAGCCCAGCTACGAGATGAAATACAAGATCTTGCAGCGCTATTACGAGAACACCATCGTCGCCGCTCCCGAGGCAGGCGACGACTCGCTGCTGGCGGCCTATGGGGGCGACGGCGGACACCTGACCGACGAGCACTTTAAACACATGGCCGAGGTCTCGGGCACCAACATCCGCGAACTCGAGAGCTTTTGCGAGCGCTGCGCCGGCGAGGCGGGCGACCGCGAGCGCGAGGGCGGGGAGCTCACCTTTGACGATATCGACGCCATCGCCAGCCAGTACTTCGACACATCGGCCAAAAAGATCAACGTCCAGACGGTTCAGTCCGTCATCGAAGAGCAGTACGGCGTGACGCACGAGGAGCTCATCGGCCCGCGTCGCAACGCCAATATCGCCAAAGCACGCCATATCGCTATCTACCTGGCCATCGAGATGTGCGAGATGACGACCACGGCGGTGGGCGCCGAATTTGGCAACCGCAACCACTCGACCGTCAGCACGAGCTACAAAAAGGTCCAGAAGATGATCCAGGAAGACCGTACCGTCACCGAAGACCTCAAATCGCTGCGCGATAAAATTACACTGCGCTCGTAGGGAAATAGAGACACCTGTTGAAAACTTGTCGAAACCATGGGCATAAGGTGTCTAAAACCCAACCCGCGGTGGTGAAAAGTTTTGCGCAGGTTTTGAACGTGGAAAACCACCCCCGTTGCACACAGGTTGCTGTCGATTCTCTTTCTGGGTCTGACCTGCGTCTTTGGGAGTAATCAACAGTTTCGTCAGTGCTATTACTATTATTAAGATATTTATATCTAAAGAAAGGTATTAAAAGATGAAGTTCACCGTCAGCCAGAGCTCGCTTACACAAGCCATCGGCGTCGTTATGAAGGGTGTCGCTTCGGCGTCCACCCTTCCCATCCTGTCGGGCGTGCTCGTCAAGGCGCAAGACGGCATCTTGGAATTCCAGACCTCTAACTACACCATCTCGATCCGTCATCGCATCGCGGCGCATGTCGAAGAAGAGGGTGAGATGGTTATCCCCTGTAAGATGCTCTCCAATATCACCAAGACCCTCCCCGATGCCCCGGTCACCTTTGAGCTGTCCGAGCGCCAGGTGCTGATTGGTTGCGAGAAGAGCTCTTTCCGCCTGAACACGCTCGATGTCAATGACTTCCCCGAGTTTCCGGCCTATGCCATCGAGAGTGCCGTGGAGCTGCCGACCGATGTCTTGTCCGAAATGGTCGGCCGCGTGTGGCGCGTCACCTCGACCGACAAGGCCCGCCCCATTCTGGGTGGCGTGCACATGAAGGTCGAGAACAACACCGTGCGCCTGGTGGCGACCGATTCCTTCCGCTTGGCCGTGTGCGATACGCAGGTCGAGACCTCGACTCTCGAGGGCTCCTTTGAACTCAACGTTCCGGCCGACGCCTTTAACGACGCGCTGAACATCATGGCCAGCCAGGCGACCATCATGATCGGGGCTACCGACACCCAGGTCGTCTTCGAGGCCGGCAACACCACCTACGTGTCGCGCCGTATCGAGGGCATGTACCCCAACTACAAGCAGCTCGTCCCCGATTCGTGCGTGACGAGCGTCAAGATCGACGTCGCCGCCTTTAACGCCGCCCTCAAGCGCGTGGCCGTTATCGCGAGCGCCAACCCCGCCGTCAAGTTCGAGATCGATGTCGAGAACGGGCAGATGGGCCTGTCCTCCATTTCCAATGACCAGGACCTTGCGCAGGAGACGATCGATGTCGAGGCCGAGGGCGAGTCGGGCACCATCGCCTTCAACTACCACTACATCTTTGGCTGCCTCAATGCCCTGTCCAAGGAGAAGGAGATCACGCTGGAGCTCAAGAGCTACTCGCAGGCGGGCATCTTCAAGTCCTACGACAAGATCAACTACCTGTACCTGGTTATGCCGGTCCGCATCTAGCAACCGCCCTATGACCATGTTCGCCCGCGATCTTTCCGTCGCGCACTACCGCAGCTTCGATAGTTATCGCCTTGCCCTGGACGAGGGCGTGACGATACTTGCGGGACCCAACGCGGCGGGAAAGACCAATCTCATAGAGGCGCTGCAGCTGCTGACGAGCGGCGCCTCGTTTAGACATCCGACCGCAGCCGAGCTCGTCCATGATGGCGTGGGCTCGTGCAAGGTCGAGCTGAGGCTCGAGGGCGACGGCCGCGTGCTTGATATGGGATTGAGCGTGGAGGACGGTAAGCGCTCGTTTAGCCGCAACGGCAAGAGGTGCTCTGCCGCCGGTGTGCGCGGGGCTCTGCCGAGCGTGCTGTTTTGCCCCGACCATCTGGACATGGTTAAGCGAGGCGCCAGTGTGCGCCGCGCCGCCCTCGATGACTTTGGCATGCAGCTGAGCGCACGTTATGCCGATCTTGCGAGCACCTATGGACGCTGCGTGACCCAGCGTAACGCCCTGCTCAAGGAGACCTGGTGCTGTCGCGAGATGCTCGGCGCGTGGAACGATTCGATTGCCCGCGCGGGCTCGGCCCTGCTTGTGCACCGGTTGGCCCTGCTCGACCGGCTGGCGGGCCATGTGCACACTGCCTACGGGCAAGTGGCATCCGGTGAGGCTGCCAACGTGACCTATACGTCCACGCTGGGGGATTTGCCCCAGGTCGATGATCGCGAAGAGCTGAAGGGCTGGGCGTACGAGCGCATGCTGGCTGCCCTCGATGAGCACGCCGACGAGGAAATTCGCCGCGGCGTGACGTTGGTGGGACCGCATCGCGATGAGATTGAGTTTACCGTGGCGGGTCGCTCCGCCCGTTCATTTGCCAGCCAAGGTCAGCAGCGAACGTTGGTTCTGGCCTGGAAGGTGGCGGAGGTGGCCGTGGCTCGCGATGTCCTGGGCACCGCCCCGTTGCTGCTTTTGGACGACGTGATGAGCGAACTCGACGGCGAACGCCGCGGTGCTTTTCTGCGGCTGATCGGCGATGATATCCAGACGGTCATAACCACGACCAACCTGGGGTATTTTACCGATGACCTGCTTGATCGAGCCAAGGTGGTGAGCATGGGTGAGACGTGCTAATTACGAGCGCGAGAGCGAAACGGTTGCCTTCAGTGGATTTTTGAACGCAGAGCGTCAGCGCATCCTGGCGGCCGCGACACCTGAGCGCCGCGCGCAGATGGAGGCTGCCGAGGAGTCGCGCGCGGTCTATCGCGCGTGGAACGCGGTGTGCTCGGGCACGCGCGAGGGGCGGCATGTGACGGGCTTGCGCTACCTGCCCGAGTCCAATGAGCTGCTGGTATATCTCGATTCGCCCTCGTGGACGCAGGAAATGACGCTGTTGCGCGAGATCATCCGCGCGCGCATGGAGCGCGCCGGTGCGCATGTGGACGGCCTGGTGTTCAAAACCACCGCGCC
>CALHWR010000052.1 GCA_938036665.1 uncultured Collinsella sp.
TAAGAAAAACTATTCCGGACAGTTGGTTACCTGCGATTTAATCTGCCATGGCACACCTAGTAATCGTATGTTCCGCGAATACATTTCCTTTTTGGAAAAAAAGTCCGGAAAGAAGGTCATCAAATATTTTCATCGCCCCAAGGACAGAGGTTGGGGAGTCCATGTCGAGAAGGCTCTCTTGGACGACGGCACTGCTCTCTATGACACGATTGAATCTAATACTTGGCGAGATGTGTTCTATAGCAATAACGCTTTAAATTCCAGCTGTTATAACTGCGCCTATACCGACGTCAACAGGGTTTCCGACTTTACTCTTGCTGATTTTCTTGGCGTCGATCGAGTTCGCAAAGGTTTTAATGATCATAAGGGACTTTCTGTTGTTATGGTTAATAGTGAGCTAGCCGAGCGTATTGTCGCATCTGGTGTATTTGAGCCCGGCGTAACAGATATATCTCTTGAAGAGGTGCTGCCCGGTAATCCGATGCTGGAGAGGTCGTCCTCTCCGCAGGGTAACGTTGATGGTTTCTGGAAGGCTTATGAGCATAAGGGGTTCGAGGGCACTGCTCGGTTTGTTGGCGCCTACGGCTTCGTGAAATCTCTCAAGACTCTTGTGAAACAGCTTATTAAAAGGAAATAGTTACTAGGGGCGTTTCTCTTGAATTTAATGGACTTTGTTGAGCATGTGGCGACCTGGATTTATGTCCGGGGTAAGTTGGCGTTTCTTGCAGGGAGATTCCCTGGCCAGATAACCATGACGAAGGCTTTCAGGCGACCGTTTTATTGTCGCGTATCGGATAAAGGCGTTATTAGCGTCGGTGAACGAACGTCTTTCAATTACGGTTGCGTCCTGATTGCTCATGAACGAATTGAGATTGGTAGAGGCTGCCTATTTGGTCCAAACGTCCATGTGTATGACTTCGACCACGGTATGTCGCAGGATGGGATCATGTATCGGGACCAGCCGACTACGACAGCGCCCGTGCATATTGGCGACAACGTCTGGCTTGGCGCGAATGTCGTGGTGCTTAAAGGTGTAGCCATTGGCGATAATGCGGTCATCGCTGCGAATAGCGTTGTTTCTAAAGATGTACCCGCGAATATGCTATTTCACGAAAAACGGGATCTAGTTTACAGAGAGCTTCGATAGGTTGCTGGATTGGCTTTCAATTCACGATGTACGCTGATCCGATAAAGCAGTATTGATAATGGCTTAATTGGATTAAAGCGTGCTTGCATTAGGGGTATCGGCTTGGGTCGATACCCCTTTTTAACCGGTTTGAAACCGCATCACTGGTAACGTCAAGTTTTTTGGAAATTGACAACCACATGACGGAGCACGGTCCGCGCTCTGTCATGTGGTCTCTGGCGGCTAAGCAGCGAATCACAGACGAATGGGATACGTGCCGAATTTGCGAACATCGTAACGGTCGACGAGGAACTGCTGTGCAAGGAAATGAAGACTCCTCCGAGGAAGACCATCGAGGAGGCGCCCAGCGCGCTGCTCGATGAGGAAGCTAATGGGGGATGGTGCTGTCGGTTGCGCTGGTCGCGCTGACGGGGGCGGCGTTGTTGTTTCTTTTGACATCTACTGCGGAATCACTTGAGTCGGTGGTGTTTGAGCTTGTGGTCCCTTCGGCCTTGTCAGTATCGCTTATTGCTGTCTTAGTTTGTGCCTGTTGCGCGGCTGTTGCTTGAGGCCGCATGGCTTCTGCGATGACCGCCATGGGTATTGGTGCGCTTGCCATGGACATGCGCGCGATTGCACATGGTGGGCGATAGGGGGGCGTAGCGGAGCCTCTCTGGGAGCAGGCGATAGGGTCCAAAAGAAGCACCGGGCTAGCATGCCGCGCATATTTTGTTGGGGTTTTCGGAAACACCAGTAAACATCAGCGAGCTTTCTGTGTTAGCGATGGAATAATTTAGCCAAATATAGTCGGCCGAGATTGACCAATCCCGGCCGACCCATTTTAGCCAGCACGCCCGCATCTATGACTTTCCTATCGCATTCCTACATCCCCTCGGGCTGGATCCCCCTCACCTTCACCGCCTGGGGGACGGCATCCACCGAGCAGGTGTCGAGCCCCTGCCGCGGTTCAGCTGCTGCTCGACGTCATCTCGGCCTTCGACTCGGCAGATAGATAGTCTTTGTTTCCAGCGGTCTTCCGGTCTATTTGATTCATCGCATACGCAACAATCCCATTCTGAATTCCCGAGATGCTCGGCGGGAAAGACTGATTATCGGCATCAATGGAAAATCTTTCTTCCCTGGTATCCAGTTGCTGCTGAATGCGGTCGGCATACTTCTCCGCCCATTCATCGGCCTTGTCATTTCGCACAAAGTAATTGTTGGACAGGTCGGTCGAGCGGAAGGCGTGGCCGTCCTTCTGGTAGTTGGCCGTGTGGTCGGAGTGGGCGATTGCCATGAGCTCGTCGGTCAGGCCAAAGTACAGATGGCGCTGGTCCAGGTCTCTGTACCAGTTGTTGCTGGTGTCGTCCCAGGTTAGGTCCATCTGGCACCATTTGTCGTCGATCTTTACGGCGTTCCAGGTGTGGCCGTTGCCGGTGATGCGGCCGTTGGCGATGCCCGCGGCGTCAAGGAGCTTGGAGTAGATGCGCTGGTAGCTCTCGCAGGTGCCCTGGTGGCGGGTGAGTCCGCTTTCGGCCGAGCACCAGTTGAGGCTGTGGTCGTACTCCAGCTGGTCGAGCGTCCAGTCGTGGAGCCACAGCGCCATGTCGTATTCCGAGCCGTTTGTCTCCTGCTTGCACTGGGCCACGGCGTTGTTGACGATCTGCGTGACGCTTGGGCGGGCGGCGTCGTTTACGGTCACCTCCGCCGTGGTGCGCAGGTAGTAGATCCCCTTGTCGTTTTGGGGGTCGTTTCTGTCGTTGTCCATAAAGTAGAAGTGGATGCGGTACGTGCCCGACGCCGTGAAGTCAAAGGTAAAGTCGTGGCCCGCGGTGCCCAGGCTGTAGTAGCTGGCCCATGCCGGGCGCGACGGGTCGCAGACGCTTTCCTGGCTGCCGCCGTCCCAATAGGTGGGCACGTCCATGCGCGCCTTGGCCTGGGACGAGCCGTTGGCTTGGGTTACGTGGAAGGTCGTCGCGGAGCCCGCGGGGGCATCGTTCCACGAGACGGTGAAGGTGACGCCGTTTTGGGTTGCCGTGGCGGAGTGGGCGTAGGTGGTTTCTGCTGCGGTGGAGATTGCCTCGGGCGTGGGGGTGGCTTGGGCGCGGAGGGATGGGGTGGGGGTGCCGGTTGCGGTGGGGGTACCGTCAGCGTCTTCCCTGTTGACGGCGCTGGTGCCGATGGATGTTGCGGTGCTGTCTTCTACGGTATCTGCTGTCGCATTTGTGTTGCTGTCGTCTGCAGCTTTGGCTGTGTCGCTGTTCGTGGCGTCGGCTTGCGCCTGCTGCTCGTGGCGGCGTCGGCTTGCGTCTGCTCGGCGGTTTCTTGAGGCTGAATCGCCTCCGCAATGGCTGCCATGGGCATCGTCGCGCCGACCATGGACGTGCACGCGATCGCGCAGAGCAGGTAGTAAAGGGGTCGTTTCATAGCGGAGCCTCTCGGTGAGCAGCCAATAGGGTCCGAAGGCAGCTCCAGGCCAGCACTCCGCACATGTTTTGTTGGGGATTATTTTACGGGAACCCCAATCAACATCAGCGAACTTTTTGGGTAATGTTGGGGAGGGGGAGTCTTAGGAGACGGCTTGGTGCATGTAAACAACCTTCTTAGGACTACTCTTATGATTTACAAGCCTCTCGAAGTGGCTGTGCCTCAAGTTCAGTACAACACGAGGCGTGTTAGATTGTTGGAAGCCATAAAACCATAAAGGTCGGGAGGACGCATGAGGATCTCTAAACTGAGGATTGAGAACTATCGGAATCTCGATGGAGTGTCGATTAGTTTTGACGAGGACGTGAGCTATATTGTCGGCGAGAACAACCTCGGCAAAACGAATGTGCTTGACTTGCTCAATACAATTTTCAATCAAGCGACGATTAGCGAAGAGGATTTCGCTGACATTGAAAAGCGCGCAGGGGCTCTAGTAACTTTAAAGTTGGACGAGGACGAGATCGGAATAACGAGGCTCGACATCGATCCTACGACCGGAAACACTATTACCATCTGCGCTTTTGCTGACGACCCGGATTCTCGAATTGAATTTAAGGCCGAAGGGAGCGGAGAAAGTATTCCACCCTCTCTGATGCGATCCGTTCACATGTTCAGGTACTCGACTGCATCCTTTAATAGGGGAGACCTGGCGTTTGATGGTACCCGAGGTGTCGGTAAAGTTCTCTCCAAAGGTATCGCTCTTTATCTAGATAAGGAGGGTAAAGAGGTCTCCGATTTTCTGGATGGGAGCGAGCTCGAAGGTCTGGTTGCAGATCTCGGCGAAATCGTCGGCGACGTTCCGATCCTGTCATCATATGGTGTGAGGCCTGGCGTCGATTCATCGGATGGCGGAACGCTTGGAAGTTTGGTTACCTTGCTTGACAAGAGGGGCGTTCATTTTAAAAAGGCAGGGGTAGGCTTGCAGTACCTCGCTATTGCCTCGCTCTCGATAATCGAGAGCATTATGCGTCTTTCGCCTAAACGCCTTCAAGAGAGCCTTTGCTCAGATGATGATGACAGACGCGTGCTGCATGCCGTTCTGGCTTATGACGAACCCGAAGCCCACCTTCACCCGTATATGCAGAGGCGTCTCTCGAAGAGCTTGCATAGGATTTGCGAAGGGAAGGATGATAGATTCAATGCTCTTCTAAAGGACTATTTCGGAATTGATTCAATCAAAGCTCAGCTGATCATGGTGACGCATTCGCCTAACATTCTGGCTCGCGGCTATAAGAACATTGTGCGATTCGGGCAGGGCGAAAATTCGCCGAAGGTCATATGCGGTAGGGATATTGACCTGTCCGACAAGGTTGAAAAGCATCTTATGCTGAACTTTGAGTCGATACGAGAGGCCTTTTTCGCGCGGTCGGTTTTGGCTTTTGAGGGGCAGACAGAGTCTGGAGCCATTCCGGTGTTCGCTCGCAACCTTGGGATGGATCTGGATGATTATGGAGTTGTGCCTATCAGGGCCGGCGGGAAAAAGAACGTTAAACCACTCTGTGAACTTCTGGGCAAGTTCGAGATTCCAAATTATTCAATTGTCGACAGAGATGAGGATGAGCTGCAAGAAACTTCTGAAGACCATATAACGACAACCGAACGGGATTTCGAAGGTGAGGTCGTTGACTCGTTCTTCGCTAGCGATAACCAGGGTGCGTTTATTGCGCTTCTTGAGTCGATTGATCCTCTTCAGAGGGCAACTTGCATCAAGGGGAATAGTAAAGCTTTGAAAAGCGCCTGTGCTGTCTACGGCGTTAACTTGCGGGACCCTGAATACGATTTCCGGGGATCGGAGTTTGACGGGTTATTCGCAGACACGCCCAAATCACGTGCGCTTATGTATGCATGGCTTTCATCGAACAAGGGCGTCGTGTCTGGCGTCGCCCTCGCGGAGGCTCTTGGTGCTAATGGCGTTCCCACATGTTACAAAAGTATTATTCGCAAGGCCGTGGGGCTCGAATGCTGATGAGTCAGACTGACCTGCGGGATAGTGTTAGAGCCGAGATTGAGGCGCGCTGTGGTGGGGATGCGTCACAGTGCTCCGCGATTTTCTCGCCATCAAAGAGGGTGTTCGTGGAGGCGCCGGCAGGCTACGGGAAGACCACGGTGATGACTGGGCGGGCTTGCTGGCTGCTGGCATCTGGCGAAGTCCATCCGCCAAAAAGGATTTTGGCCCTGACCTTTAGCGTTGCCGCCGCGCGGAGGATGCGTATGAATTTGGGCATCACTATGTCGGCACTTCCTGGTCCCGTGGCCAAGCGTTTTGAGGACAGCGTCATGGCGACCAACTTCCACGGCTTTGCTTGGGCTCTGCTACGCAGATACTGGAAATCGCTCTCGCTCCCAGTGAACGTTGGCGAGCTCTCTATGGTTGATGACAACAGCGCCGTTAGCGAGCTGGTTTCGCGAGGTGGCAGGCTGACCTGGGATGAAAAGAATGCCGTTGACGACTTCCTCCGCTTCATGAGAAACGGTCAGGAAATGGACTTGAGGCGTGTGATGTTTTCCTTTAATAGGATCATCAAGGAAAGGTTTGCATCGAACGGTCTCTTGCCATACTCTGCAATGATTTCCCTTGCAATTGAATTGCTCGCTCATTTTCCCAAGTTAAGGTCCTATCTGTCGGCAGCATATCCTGTCGTGCTTGTCGACGAGGCGCAGGACACGAATGCGTTGTGCTATGTCTTCCTAAGGGGTCTGATTTCTGATGAGTCGGGGATCTGCATGTTCGGCGACCCCATTCAGCGTGTTTATGGTTTTATTGGTGCAATGGAAGGCTTAAAGGCAAAGGCCACTACCGACCTGCGTCTAACGCCGTTGGAACTCGAGCATAACCATAGGTTTTCTGGGAGATCTATCGTCGGAGAGCTCGGTGCTGCGATTCGCTCCAACATGAAGGGCACCATTGCCGGCGGTACGCCCCGACTTCCCATATTTGTTGGCTCTACTCAGCAAGACGAAGCGACTGCCATCGTTTCCAAGGTTACGGCGCTCGCTCAAAGCAGTGGCGGGAGGATTGCGATTCTTGTTCGTAAGCGTGGTGCCCTTGCCGATCTCATTATGGAAGAGCTTGCTAAAGAAGGTATCTCTTACTTCAACGGACTCTTCTCGGATACAAGTCGGGGGTTCATCGAATTCAATGCGTTTGCTTTATCCAGGATTACTGATGCAGTGTCTGGAGAAAAGGGCGTCAGCCGGTCTGCTGCGGACAAAATAATCGACTCCATCTCTGATGAACTGCTGACTGGCTCCAAGAGGTTCGAGTATGGGCGGTCCTATGCCATGCTTCTAGGAGCGCTGCGGAAACACCTTAAAAATGACTGCGTCGCGATGGGACCTTCGGAGCGCTTCGACTATATTGTTAGTATCTTTTCCGAGGGCTCCCTGCGACGTTTCTCCGATTACCTTGATGTGGGCATCTCCATGATGACCGCTCACTCCGCTAAGGGGCTCGAGTGGGACACCGTTTTCATTCCGGGCGTTACGCGTTTCGATTGGCCTGGAGGGATTTGCTCTCGTTGCGAAAATGCTGGTATATGCTTACGTTCTGCGCGAGGTTGCCAGATTGCTGATGCGAAGAAAATGCCAGATGGGCTTATTGAGGAAATAGGCCTGCTGTACGTCGGCGTCACTCGCGCCCGCAAAGCGGTATACGTCTCCGCTTCGATGCAGCGCAGAACAAATTACGGGAACTATCAGGTTGCCTGCCCCTCTTGCCTAACGTCTCTTCCGGGCATTGAGCCTGTGAGCTGGACGGTCATGGACGGAGAGGGGTGATTTGTGGCGATATGGGGTGTTCCCGCTATTGGGGCGAGGTCCGGTCAGTGGTCTGACCGGACCTCGCCGGGCGTGAAACGGCCGTTCAGTGCGAAATATAGTGCCTTAGGGCTTCGGAAAGATCGTCTCTCAGGACGCCTTCCAACAAGGAAATTGCACGATCGACATAGATTTTGTTGTCCATACCAAAATAATGGCCAACGCTTGTTGCAAGAGACTTGTCGTTGAATAGCCCGAGAATCTCATTGTAATCATGGCCTTCAATGGCCTGTTGATATCTGTCGTTAACGTTCTTTTCTATGCTCGCAATATCAATTAAGGATGCTATGCCATCGGCAGTCAACTGCTCATTATCCGAAATAGTTATTCCGGAAAGCACTTCCTTTACGCCTGCTACAAGCGCTTCCGATGTCTGCTTCTTTGCTTGTTTGCTGAACCTTTCACTTACATATGTCTTAATGCTGGAAAAGGTCTTATCTGCATCGGCGCCGAAACGCTGAGATAGAATCTGCACCGCTTCTTTGGTGAGAAAGAGATTTTCAACTTCTGCGACCTTGAGGTGGAAGATCCCTTTTTCCTTAAGGGCGTTGAGCTGTTGCTCGGTTTTAAAGTCTCTGTCTATGATGCCCCGGGCCTTTATGGCATGAAGGCTTGAGGTACGATTATAAGCCTTCACATTATTGATGACCTGCTCGCATCCGCCGGAAGGGACTACATAACAATCGGGAAAGAGTGCGGAATAGATCCGCTTGTCGTAACTTCCTTCGGTTCCTTCAACGAATAGGACCTCTTTCCGGTTGCCAAGGAGCTCTATTAAGAGCTCCTTTGGAAGGTCGCTATCGGGAAGCGTTTCTAATTCCCATTTGGTGCCATCGAAATTCTTAACCCAGATGATATCCGAGCTTCGGTGTGTTGAAGCGAAGTTAACATCGTGGGTTATGTAGATAAAGAGACAGTCTGGGCGCGACTGCTCTAGGGAAGTCCAGAGTCGCGTCATAAGCGATGGATGCAAATGAACTTCAGGCTCATCCATGATGATTATTTTATCGTTTGGGACACAAAGAACTTGTGCGGCAAGATATAGCACTGAACGCTCGCCGTCACTCATTTGCGTTGCGCTGTAGCGATCCGTTTTACTTTGGGAGTACGCGTAGAAGGCCGCGTCTTCCTGCTCGATCTTTCTTTGAGGAAAGACTTCATCCCAAATTACTTTAAGCTTATCTAGTGCTGTTTTCGGTAGAGGGGGCCTTTCTGCAGAAATAGACTCTGCATACCTGCATTCATCAATAAACCGCTGGTTTTCAAGATTTACTTGTGCGATGAGGGCTGCTAAAACATCGTCAAAATCGTCAAGGAGCTTTGTTGTATAGCTTTCACCCCATTCCCATCGAACTTGTTTGTT
Organism: uncultured Collinsella sp.; assembly: GCA_938036665.1. Lineage (GTDB taxonomy): Bacteria > Actinomycetota > Coriobacteriia > Coriobacteriales > Coriobacteriaceae > Collinsella. The sequence continues at coordinate 8,793 of CALHWR010000052.1, forward strand.
CTCCTTATATTGGGAGCCGCCGTATATAACTTTATCTTCTGCTTCTGCGTAGCTCTTTAAAGGAATTCTCTCGGAAAAATTGATATCGCGTTGTGCAGTAATCCGATGGACCCTTTCGAAATCTTGTTGCTCTATCCAAGCACCGAGCTTTGATTTACCGGACCCATTTGGTCCGATAATAACGACGGAGTTGACCTGTGCTTCACAACAGATCTTTATGTTGCTGGCATTGGGTAGCCAGTATTCATATTTTGATTCGTCTTCTGACAATTGTCCCACCTAGTTAATAACGATTATTTATTGGTTTAATAATAGTATTGATAAGTCCCAGTGACCTGCTTGGTTCCAGCTTTGCATTGCCATACTCTTCGATTTTGCGGCCATGGTTGTTCTCGTCAGGCTTAAGGCGCCACTCGACCGGTTGCGATCCGATGTTCGATATTTCCGTTTGTATGCAAAATTGGGCGTTTTGATAGCGAGGTTGAGCGTGACGCCTCGGAGTGCCTCATGGGTTGGGCGTGGAGTTGGGGTGCCATAGAAGACGAGATCGTGCAGAGAAGTATTATTACCAGAAGCACTCTTCCGATTTAGTGGCCGCTCGAGGCAGCTATACCTCACGATGCCGATTCAGCCATCGGCGCACCTGAACTCCTCGATCATTCGCCCGGTAATCACGACAGTGCTGACAACGATGTCGCTCTCTCGTACCGTGAAAATGTAGTAGGTCGGTAAGGGCCAGTTGGCGTTGATGCTCGTCCCGTTCGCTAAAGACGCTTCCAATGGATCGCCCTGCTCGCCGGGTAGTAGGTTGACGACGCCATCGTTCACGTTCCTGCTACTGCGCGCTGGACATCCTGACTTCGACCATGACGTCCTCTCCGGGTCGCCTCCATGTTATACTTGCCGTAAAAACCTTACGGCAAGTATAACATGGAGGTTTCGATGCTAACGCGTTTTGAGGTCGAGGGATTCCGAAACTTCTCCCATAGATTTACCTTCAATTTGACCGATGTCAGGGACTACAGATTCAATACGTCAGCCATCGATGAGGGCATCGTTTCTTGTGGTCTTATCTACGGTAAAAACGCTGTCGGCAAAACAAATTTCTCCAATGCTCTTCTCGATATTTCAGCAAATGTGGGGCGTCGGACCTTCTATTCCAATAAAACTAATTATCTCAGCGCAGTTGATGGGGTCACGTCGGCGTGCTTTGCCTACACGTTTCGCTTTGGGAATGACGAAGTTGCTTATCGTTACGAAAAGACTGGGATAACAGACTATCTTCGTGAGACAGTGGCTGTTAACGGCAAGATTGCATTTGATTACGACCACCGTGCAGGTAAAGTGCTCGATGGCGATTTGGCTTCTATTGGTGCCGATCGATTGAACTGGGAGTTCAAATCTCCCGGCATTTCTGTTTTGGCGTATGTGTGCAATAACATTCCTTTTGAGAGGGCAATGCCTCTTTTTAAGCTTTATACGTTTGCGCGGTCAATGGATGCCATTGGCGACGCACATATGAACGACCGTAACCTTGTCTCTACCATCGCCGAAAACGTTATTTCGAATGACTTGGTTTCTGAGCTTCAGGCTTTTTTGAATGACTTTGGAATTCGAGAACGCCTTACTGCGCGTGAAACGCCATCGGGTGATATCGCTTTGTACTTTGAAAAAAGTCGACTTATTCCGTTTGTAGAAAACTGTTCAAGCGGCACTGTTGCGCTGCTGCGACTGTTTAATTATTTCCATGCTACAAGTGTGCCGTCCTTGCTTTTTGTCGACGAGTTCGATGCGTTCTACCATCACGATCTCGCCGAGAAGGTCGTTGACTATTTTAAGTCCCAGACTGGACGCCAGGTGCTTTGCGCATCTCATAATACGGACTTGTTCAGTAATAAAATCCTTAGGCCAGACTGTCTATTCATTCTTTCGGATCACAATATAATTTCCGCAGCCAATGCAACAGATAGGGAACTAAGGGAGGGGCACAACCTCGAAAAGCTCTATAAGGCTGGCGAATTCGATGTCTAGGAAGCAAGTCCTGCTTATCGTTGAGGGTGAAAAACAAGAGATTAAACTCTTTCATGCCCTCTTTGAGTGCTATGGCCTCGACATTGGCTATGAGATCGTTTCCTATAACACAAATATCTACGAGCTTTACGAAAGGATGTTTTCGGACGGCTTTCAGGATGACTTATCGCTGCTCGGCGTCCTTAAGGAACGTGCTTCTCAAGAGGATAAGTGGCTATTTGACCAGGATTATTCTGATGTTTTGCTGGTCTTTGACTATGAGCTCCAAGATAATAGGTTCTCACCAGCACGGTTGGAGGAAATGCAACGTTACTTTAACGAGAGCACAGACAATGGCAAGCTCTACGTTAATTATCCAATGGTTGAGGCGTGTAAGCATTTTCTGAAAATGCCCGACGTAGAATATCTAAGCAGAACTGTTTCCCGTAAAGATGTTTTGAAATACAAGTCAATCGTTGGCAATGCTTCTAGATACCAGAGTTTTGAGCGGCATTTTATTAGGCCTGACGTTGATGAAATGATTGTGCTTACCGCCATCAAGGCGCTTCGGTTGTGCGGCTATAACGGCGAGGCCGGTTATGAGTCTGAGTATAGAGACCTTGACCATGAGACGATCGTGAAGGCGCAAAACGATACTTTGCGTTTGGCTGATGAGGTATGGGTTCTTGGTACCTGTCTGCTATTTATTTTAGATTACTCAACGGGTCTTATTGATTTCGCGGGAATCGAGTCGAAGCTACTTGGCTAGACTTCTGGACGCTGCTAGTTCTGATTAATGTTGTCGATGCGGGGCTGTCATTTCGGAAGTGCGGGGAAAAATCGAAACTCGCCGAGCATAGCCTGATTTTAGGTAACAAAACCGCAGGTCGCTGCTGTCTAAAACCGGGCCTGGTCTGCCGATCTCGGATTTTCGCCCGACTTCCGGATTGGGCGCTCATTTTGCACTCTCGAAGTCCCTGCATTCCCTAAAAAAGTTCTTAAAACAGCCTTAAAGGCGTTCCAACTCGCGTTGACAGCGTAAAATACGCATGTTTGACTATGAGTAAAGTGGATTTTAGGGGAGGGGTGCGCCATGGAGGTGCTGGTTGTTGGCAACACCGCATATGTTGACGATGACTTTTGCGTTAAGGCGTTCCCCGGGGACCACGTTAAGGTTGTAGCCGCGCAGGACACGCGCCGCGATGAGTCGTCGCCCCATGCCTCGTGGAAAGAGCTCCTCCAGCACTTGGAGCAGGCCTACGAGTTCGACCGCGTGGTCTACCTGTCTAATTACCTTACCCCGCATACCGATACCGTGGGCGAAATCGAGCTGCTGCGCTCGGTCTTTCGTACGTGCGCGGGTCGCCGGGTCCAACTGCTGTATGTAGCGGGGCCCGCGGGTGCCGAGGGTGCCGCCGATGCCGCGGGGCGAACGGGCAAGGGCATTATCGCGCACGCAGCCAACGACCTGTGCCGCTACTACGCTGCTCGCGAGGGCGTTCAGGCCAAGATCCTGCGCGTGCCGTTCCTCTATACCGCGTCTGCCGCGCTGGAGGACCCGTTTTTGGTGCCGATGTTCGACGCATGCTCAACCGGATCGGCCGCTCTGCAGGGCGCGCAGGATGCGGCGTTTCCCCTGCTGTGTGCCGAGGAGCTTTCGGTGCTGGTACGCCGTATCTTCGACAGCTGGAATGCTAACTTTGAGACGCTCGACGTAGTCGATACCTTCCATCACACGGTGGGTGAGGTGGGCGACGCCCTCAAGGCGCTGTTCCCAGGGCTCTCAGTTGCCTATGGCGATTCTGCCGGCTACGCCCTGCCCGCCAGCGACGTCGCTCGCGTGCGCTATGGCTGGTTTCAGCGCTACGACTTGCTGCGCGACCTCTCGACCATTCAGGCTCGCTGGGATGCTGGCCGTGCAAAGAAGGTCAACCCCTTGCGCGCGGCCATCGACCGCATTCAAATGCGCACGCTGCCTGTCAAATGCCTGGAGACGGCAGCCGCCTGGGTGCTCTTTGAAGTGCTGGAGCGCTTGTTCTCCCAATCGACCCAGCTCAACGTGCTCGATTATCGCCTGCTCTACGTGGTGCTGATCGGCACGCTGTATGGCTTGGACTTTGGCCTGGTTGCGGCGCTGCTGGCGTCGGTGGGTTTGGCTGCGAGTTACTTTACTCTGTACGGCTATACCTTCCAGGGCCTGTTCTACGAGCCGTCCAACTGGCTGCCGTTTATTGCGTACTTTGTTGTGGGTGCCGTGTGCGGCTATGTGCAGCTGCGCAACAGCGAAGCCATTAGGGCGGAGCGCGATCAAAACGAGCTCGTGCGCAACCGCAATACGTTCCTTACGCAGCTCTACCATGACGCGATCGAGGACAAGCGCGCGTACAGGCGCCAGATCGTGGGTCGCCACGACAGCTTTGGCAAGATCTTTGCCGTAACGCAGGAGCTTGACGTCTTCAACCCACGCGACATCTATCGCAAGTGCTGCGAGCTTCTGGGCGAGATCCTCGAGAACGATTCGGTGGCGATCTACCATGTTTCGGGCGGAGCATTTGCACGGCTGGTGGCAGCAAGTCCCGCGATTGCCGAAGATGCCGCACGCTCGCTCACGCTTGAGCAGCTTGCACCTCTTTTGGGCGACGGGGGTCGTTCGAATCTGTGGGTGAACCGCGAGCTGACGCCGGGGCTGCCCATGTTTGGATACACGATCGAGCGCGATGGGGCACCCGCCGTGTTGATCTTTGTGCGTAGTGCGGCCGAAAACCAAATGACGCTCTATTACCAAAACCTGTTCCGCATCTTGTGCGGCCTGGTCGAAAGCGCGCTGGGCCGTGCCTTTGACTATGAGGCGGTGGCACAGGATAAACGCTGCGTTGACGGCACTTGCGTGCTCAAACAGGCTGCCTTTGGCCAAGAGCTCGCGGCCGAGCAGGCGCTGGCAGATGGCAAGATGGGCAGCTTTTTGCTCCTGCGCGTGGTACCGGGCATGGAGCCTGTCGGCGAGCTGGTGGGCGCAATTGGGTCGGCAATCCGCGAGAGCGATGCGGCGGGCTTGGTCGACGGCGACGTGCTTTACCTGCTTATGCGCCAGGCAAAGGCGTGCGATCTGCCCATTATCCGCGAGCGCCTGAGTGCAAAGCAGCTTGCGGTGGAGCCCGTCGACGGCGAGGACATCGTGGCGCTGCTGCGGCATATTGCTGACACCGGTGACGGTGAGGGGGGTGCCGCTTGATCTCGCTTGTCGTTGCCGCCGTCTTGTTGCTGATTCATGCGCTGGTTTGCCTGGTGCTGTGGACGCTTATGAAGTTGGGCCTGCTGCCGGTGCGCGGGCATATGCTGGCTGTGATAGTGCTGGTGCCGCTGTGGGGCCCGTTGCTGGTGGTTCTGCTATCGGTCCGCGGAACGGCGTTTGGCGAGGGGCTGAAAGAGTCTGCGCTGGAGTCGCTGCGCTTCAACGACGACCTGCATCGTAGTATGTCGGTACCGAGTGGTGAGGACGATGCAGGCGTAGTGCCGCTCGAGGAGGCGCTCATCATCAACGACCCGGCAGAACGGCGCCGCCTAATGCTCTCCATGCTCACCGAGGAGCCCGACGCTTACCTGGCGCAGCTGCAGGCGGCTAAGCTTAACGACGACGTTGAGGTGGCTCACTATGCCGCGACGGCGGTGGTGCAGATCTCCAAGGAGTCCGACCTTAAACTGCAGCAGCTGGAGCGTGCCTTTAAGACGGACCCGAGCGCGCAAAACCTCAACGAATACTGCGATTTTCTTGGTGAATACTTGGGCTCGGGCCTGGCCGAGGGGCGCGTGGCTCAGATTCAGCGCCAACAGTACGCGCGTTTGCTTGCGCGTCGCTGCGAGCGCGAGGACACCCTTGAGCTTCGCATTCGATACGCGACGGCGCTGGCCGATGTCGGACAGATCGACGAGGCGCAGGCCGTGACCGACCAGCTGGTGCTCGATGTGCCCGAGGAGCAGGAGGTTTGGATGCTTTGTCTGCGCCTTGCGGTGATGCGCCGCGACGGTGACGAGGTCCACCGCGTGATCGATGCGATTGACAAACAGCATGTATACTTGAGCGCCGCCAACCGCGAGGAACTGGCGTTTTGGCGCAACGGAGAGGAGGCCCGATGAGCGTGGTACAGCATATCCGCGACCGTGCGGGCCATTTTCGCTGGATGGGGCTGCTTGTGGTGTGGGCGGTCTTTATTGCCATGGCGGCCGTGCTGCTGGTGGAGCGCGCCGGCGTGCAGTACAGTGCGGGCCAGCATAAGCTGGGGATGCTTGCCGCCAACGATGCGGTTCCGGCCTCCTCGGCAATATTTGGCCAAAAGCCCACGTGCCTGGTCATTACCGATTCCGATCAAGCTGGCGTCGAGGACGTAAAGGAGCAGTTCGACCAGATTCTGCTCGACATGAAGATCGCGCACCGCGACGTGGACCTTGCGCTGGACGGCGCGGATGCCATTCCCTCGCTGACCTCCTACGATCGCGTGATTTTGCTCATGCCGTCGCTCGATGGGCTCGGTACGCACCTGAGCGACATTATGAGTTGGGTGAGTGCCGGCGGTTCGCTTATGCTCGCCATGCCTCCGGATAACTCGGGCTATCTGCAAGTGATTGCTCCCAAGCTTGGCATTGAATCTGCCGGATATGACTATGTAAAAGCCGAAAGCATTGTGCCGAGCGAGGACTTTATGCTGGGCGGGGGAGAGCGCTACGAGCTCTCGGACCCCTTTGATTCGTCGCTTTCGGTTTCGCTGCGCGAGACGGCTCGTGTGTGGGCTAAGACCGGCGATGCGGGCGCCCCGCTCATTTGGTCGAATGACTGCGGTAGCGGTCGCACCGTGGTGTGCAATATCGGTATCTATGACAAGGTCATGCGCGGTTTTTACGCCGCGGCGATCAGCCTTCTGGGCAATGCCACGGCCTATCCGGTCATCAACAGCGCCGTCTTCTATCTGGACGACTTTCCCAGCCCCGTGCCCTCGGGCGACGGCACCTACATCAAGCGCGACTACGGGCTTTCTATCGCCGACTTTTATGCCAAGGTCTGGTGGCCCGATCTGCAAAAGCTCGCGCAAAAATATGGCGTTCGCTTTACCGGCGTGATGATCGAAAACTACGAGGACGCGGTCAACCAGACCGAGCCCGCGCGCCAGGCCGATACCACGCAGTTCCGCTACTTTGGCGGCATGCTGCTGCAGATGGGCGGAGAGCTGGGTTTCCACGGCTACAACCATCAGCCGCTGGCGCTCTGGGATACCGACTATGGCACACTGTACGACTACAAGACGTGGAAGAACAAGGAGACGCTCGTCGCATCGCTCAACGAGCTTATAGCCTTCCAGGACGAGGTACTGCCCAACGCGCACGGCTCGGTCTATGTGCCACCGTCGAATATCCTTTCGGCCCGTGCGCGCAAGCTTATTGGCACCGACGTTCCGCGCATTAAGACCATCGCCAGTACGTATTTTGAGGATGGCACCGACTTGCCCTATGTGCAGGAGTTTGGCGTGGCGAGCGATGGCATTGTGGATCAGCCACGTATTGTCTCGGGCGGCATGGTCAACGATTCCTATATGCGTCTGGCAGCCGTGTCCGAGCTCAACATGCACTACGTGAGTACGCACTTTATGCATCCGGACGACCTGCTGGATCCCGGTCGCGGAGCCAAGGAGGGCTGGGAGGTCTACAAGGGCGGTCTGACCAACTACCTGGAGTGGCTTACCAAGTCTGCGCCCGACCTGCGGCGCCAGACCGGTTCGGAATGCTCGGGCGCCATCCAGCGCTTTTCGTCCGTGACGGTGAGCGTGGATACAGACGCGAATGCCTGGACGCTCAGCCTGGGCAATTTCCACGACGAGGCTTGGCTCATGTTCCGCGCCAACAACGGCGAGCCGGGTGCAGTCACGGGTGGCGAGATTACGCATCTGACGGGCGATCTGTACCTGGTTAAAGCCACGGACAAGACGGTGACCATTGCACGCAAGGAGGGTGGCGACAAATGAGAATCTGTTTGGTACTCGAGGGTTGCTACCCCTATGTGCACGGCGGCGTATCTACCTGGATGCATGGCTACATACAGGCCATGCCCGAGCACGAGTTTGTGCTGTGGGTGATTGGCGCGCATGCTGCCGACCGCGGCAAGTTTGTCTACGAGCTGCCCGGCAACGTGGTCGAGGTGCACGAGGTATTTCTGGATGACGCCCTGCGGCTTTCGGGCGAGCAAGAAGAGGCCGACTTTAACGACCGCGAGCGCGAGGCGCTGCGCCGCCTGGTGTCGCTTTCTAATCCGGACTGGGACGTGCTATTTGATATCTTCCAGCGCCGTCGCGTGCATCCGCTATCGTTTTTGCAGAGCCGCACGTTTATGGATATCTTTCGCGACGTGTGCCTGGCCGAGTACCCATACACGCCCTTTGCCGATGCATTCCACACCATGCGCTCCATGCTGCTGCCCGTGCTCTACCTTCTGGGCAGCGAGGTGCCGGTGGCCGATGTGTACCACGCCATCTCGACCGGCTACGGCGGCCTGCTCGCCTGTCTGGGCTCAAGCGTTCACCAGGCTCCGGTGCTGCTGACCGAGCATGGCATCTATACCCGCGAACGCGAGGAAGAGATCATTCGCGCCGATTGGGTGGTGCCGTCGTTTAAGGACCGCTGGATCCGCTTTTTCTATCTGCTTTCGGAGGAGATCTACCGTCGCGCCTTTCGCGTGACGAGCCTGTTTCACAACGCCCGCAAGACGCAGATCGATATGGGCTGCGATGCGGACAAATGCCTGGTTATTCCCAACGGCATCCAGTTCGACCGCTTTAAGGACATTCCCCTTAAGGCTGATGACGGCTGGGTGGACATTGGCGCGGTGGTGCGCCTGGCGCCCATCAAGGACGTCAAGACCATGATCTATGCCTTCTTTGAGCTGCACGAGCGCCTGCCCCAGGTGCGCTTGCACATCATGGGCGGCGTGGACGACGAGGAGTATGGTGCCGAGTGCCATGCGCTGGTCGATACCCTGGGCGTGCGCGACCTAATCTTTACCGGTCGCGTCAACGTGGTCGAGTACATGGAAAAGCTCGACTTTACCATTTTGACGAGCATCTCCGAGGGCCAGCCGCTCAGCGTGCTGGAGTCGCTGGCCGCGCGTCGTCCCTGCGTGACGACCGAGGTGGGCTGCTGTCGCGAGCTGCTGGAAGGCGCTCCGGGCGACGACTTTGGCGTGGCGGGTTTTGTGACGCCGCCTATGTATCGCAAGGGCTTGGCCGATGCTATGGAACGCATGTGCACAAGCCGCGCTCGTCGCATTGAGATGGGGGAGCATGGCCAGCGTCGCGTTGCCACGTACTTTTTGCACGAGCAGATGCTCGCCAACTATCGCGCGCTGTACGACGAGACGGCGCGCGCGTTTGACCTGCCCAGAGAGGGGGAGTAGCCGGTGGCCGGAATCGGTTTTGAGCTTAAGCGCCTGTTTAGGCGCAAGGGCCTGTTTGCCACGATGCGCGCCTATGGCTACGCCGGCATCGTGTGCACGGGCCCCATGCTGCTGGGCGTGCTGCTCCAGGTGGGTATCTTGGTGCTGTGCGGTCTGTGGGGCGTCGGTCGCGCCAACCAGGATCTGCTGGTTTGCATGGTGACCTATACGCTGCTGGCCTCGCTCACGCTCACGAGCTTCTTTTCCATGCCCGTCACGCGCTTTTTGGCCGACATGCTTTTTACCGAACGCGAGGAAGAGATCTTGCCCTCGTTTTGGGGCTCCAACGCCATCATGCTCGTTGCGGGCACGGTGCTCTACGGCGTCTTTTTGCTGTTCTCGGGGGCCACGCTGCTGCAGGGGCTGCTGTGCCTGTGGCTCTTCAACATCATGATCGTCAACTGGAACGGCATGAGCTATCTCACGGCCATCAAAGATTATCGTGGCATTCTGTGCAGCTTTGCGGCCGCCATTGGCGTGGCGTGCCTGTGCGCCCTGGCAGCGCTGACGTTGGGACTGCCGCCGGTCGAGGGCCTGTTGGCGTCAATCGCCCTAGGCTACGGCGTCATGCTTGCCTGGGATGTGGTACTGCTGTACCGGTATTTTCCACAGAGTGATCGGAGTCCCTGGCGTTTTTTGCGCTGGCTCGACCAATTTATGCCGCTTGCGCTTACGGGGCTGTTTACCAACTTGGGGCTTTTCGTACACCTGGTTATTATCTGGGCGGGCCCTATTGGCGTGCAGATCAAAGGCCTGTTTTACGGGGCTCCTTACCATGACGTTCCGGCACTCATTGCGTTTTTGACCACACTCGTCACGACCGTCAACTTTGTGGTGTCGGTCGAGGTCAATTTCTATCCGCGCTACCGTGACTACTACAGCCTGTTCAACGACGGCGGCGTGGTGGGCGATATTGTGGTGGCCGAGGAGGAGATGCTCTCCACGCTCAACAGCGAACTGCGCTTTTGCGCGCTCAAGCAGCTGTTTGTGACCGCGGCGGTCATCTCGCTCGAGACTACAGTGCTCTCGGCCCTGCCGCTGGGCTTTAACAATCTTATGCACGGGTATTTTCGCACGTTATGCGTAGGCTACGGCCTGTATGCCGTGGGCAACACGATCCTGCTTATCTTGCTGTACTTTACCGACTACAAGGGAGCCGTTCTGGCCTCGGGCCTGTTTGCCGGTGTGGCAGGGCTGGCGACCGCCGTGTCGTTGCTTTTGCCGCAGCAGTTTTACGGCTTTGGCTTTTTGTTGGGTGCGGTGGTGTTTTTTATCGTGGCGCTGCTGCGGCTCGATACCTATACCGCCAACTTACCGTATCGTATCCTGAGTCAGCAGCCCATTGTGGCGACCGACAAAACGGGTCGTTTTACACAGCTGGGCCGCTTGCTCGACCGTGCCGAGCAGCGCTATGAGGAGTGCCGCCGCAAGGGCGTGCCGCACGGCGCGTTTCAGCGCGCAGTAGTTCGCGTGTACCGTAACCATTGGGGAGGTTCTGATGACCGATAAGTTGATGTCTCGCCGCTGTCTGATCGAGGCGGCTGCCGGCGCGCTGCTGCTTTCGGGCTGCTCATCTCAGGACGAATCCTCGACAAATAAGGTAAAAAAGCAGGACAAGATTAAAAAGGCCGAGGCCTCCGACCAGTCCAAGCATCTGCGCGATAAGGACGAGCTGTACGAGGTCTATGATGACTCGGGCATTGTGACCATGTATCTGACGGTCTCTCGCGGCAACAGCTCCGAGAACACGGACCATAGCTGGGCCGAGATCAACACGTACTCGGTGTATGACTATGCCGACATGGGCGTGACGCGCTATCAGGTTATGGGCCTGCTGCAGCCGGGCGACGAAGACGGCCCGGTGGCCGGCGAGGTTGGCTATGGCGAGGACGCGCCCAATGCCACCGTGCAGGTGCGCGGCCAGACATCGAGCTCCTACACGCAAAAGAATTACAAGGTGGAGCTCAAAAAAGGCAAGGGCACCTGGCGCCAGCAGCGCGCGATTGCGCTCAACAAGCACATGGGCGAGGGTATGCGTTTTCGCAACAAGATGGCCTACGACCTTATCCGCGGAATTCCCCAGATGATGGGCCTGCGCACGCAGTTTGTGCATCTGTGGGTGTGCGACCAGACCGAAAAGTCCAACGATACCTTTGAGGACTACGGCCTGTTTACGCAGGTGGAGCAGCTCAACAAGACGGCGCTTAAGGCACATGGCCTGGATAAGAGCGGGCACCTGTACAAGGTGAACAGCTTTGATTTCCATCGCTACGAGGACACCATTAAGCTTGCCGACGATCCCGACTACAACCAGGCAAACTTCGAGGGCATGCTCGAGATTAAGGGCGATTCGGACCACACCAAGCTCATCGAGATGCTCGATGCGCTCAACGACGAATCGCAAAAGATCGATAACGTGCTCGACACCTACTTTGATACCGAGAATCTGGTCTATTGGCTGGCGTTTCAGATCCTGACGGGCAACTGCGATACTCAGAACCGTAACTGTTATCTGTACAGCCCGCTCAACTCAAATACCTGGTACTTTTTAGATTGGGATAACGACGGAATGCTGCGTAAGCTGGAGCTTTCTCTTGCCGGGTTCTCGGACTATGCGAGCTGGGAGCGCGGCGTAAGCAACTACTGGGGCAACGTGCTATTCAATCGTGCGCTGCGCAGCAAATCGTTCCGCAGTGAGCTCGACCGCGCCGTAAAGGACCTGCGCTCGTATATGACCGAGGCGCGCCTGGCCAAGATGATTAGACATTATCGCGAGGTTACCGAATCGTTGGTCTTTGCTTCGCCCGATATCGACAATCTGCCTGTCACCAAGGACCAATACGAGCAAATCGCCGCGGCGATTCCCTCCGAGATCGAGGAGAACTACAAGAGCTTTCGCGAGAGCTATAAAAAGCCCATGCCGTTCTACATTGGCGTGCCGCAGATCGATAACGGTAAGCTGCGCATTAACTGGGATGCGTCCTACGATTTTAAGGCGCGCGACATTCGCTATACCGTGGAGCTGGCGCGTGACTATGCCATCAAGGACGTGTTTTTTAAGGCCGAGGACGTGCTGCTGCCTGAGGTGACCTGCGATGCGCCCGATACCGGCCAGTATTTTGTGCGCGTGCGTGCCACCAACTCAGACGGCTATACGCAAGATGCGTTTGACTACTATGTGACCGACGACGGCAAACACTACGGCATGAAGTGTTTTTACGTGCAGGACGGTGGTAAGGTCGTGGAGGACACGTATGAGGAGGGCTAGCGCGCGGCTTGAGCGCCTTACGGCTCCGCCTGTGCGTGCCACGCAGGAGCGTTACCGCCACGAGCTCAAATATCTCATTAACGAGGGCGAGCACGCTGCGCTTGCCTGCCGCATGGCGCCGGTTTTTAAACTGGACAAGTATGCGCGGGCGGGTGTTTACACCATTCGCAGCCTGTACTTTGACGACTACTGCAACTCGGCCTACGAGGAAAAAGACGCCGGTATTCTTATGCGAAAAAAATATCGCGTGCGCATCTATAACGGCAGCGACAAGGTGATTAAGCTCGAGCGCAAAAAGAAGTACGGCAGCTGGATCTACAAGGAGGACGCGCCACTCACGCGTGGCGAGTTTGAGCAGATTCTGGCCGGCGACTACGACTTTTTGCTGAGGAGCCCTTATCCGCTCTGTCGCGAGTTCTACATCGAGTGCATCTGCAACATGATGCGCCCGCGGACCATCGTGGACTACGAGCGTGAGCCGTGGGTGATGGACGAGGGCACCGTGCGCATTACCTTTGATAGCAACGTGCGTGCGGCGGTGGGGAGCTTTGACATCTTTGACGCGACGTTGCCCGCGTTGCCCGTGCTGGAGCCCGGCAAGCTGGTGATGGAGGTCAAGTTTACCGAGTTTTGCCCGCAGCTGGTGCGCGATATGGTGCCGCCAGGTGCGGTCGAGCTTACGGCGGTCTCCAAGTACTGCCTGTGTTACGAAAAGACCGCCTACCTGCGCGGATTTAATTACTGGGAATCGGATTTTGAGAACCGAGGGGATATTTAGACCATGAGCACCAGGGACTTTTTTAAGAACTCCGTCTTGGAGGCGTTTGGTCAGGTCGACCCCGCCAAGATTGGCCTGTCGCTGCTCGTGGCGCTCGCCATGGGCATCCTGATCTACTACGTGTACAAGCGCTTTTTTACTGGCGTGGTCTATTCGCGCAGTTTTGCCGTGACGCTCGTGGGCATGTGCGTGCTCACCTGCATGGTCACGCTCGCGATCTCGACAAACGTGGTCATCTCGCTTGGTATGGTCGGTGCTCTGTCTATCGTCCGCTACCGTACGGCGGTCAAGGATCCGCTCGACCTGCTGTATCTGTTTTGGTCCATTACCACGGGCATTACGGCGGGAGCCGGTATGTATGCGCTCGTGGGGCTCACGGCGGTGGTGATCGTGGTGATGATTGCCGGCTTTGCGAGCCACCAGGACAAGGCGCGCGTGTACATGATGGTCATCCACTACACGGGTCAGACCACCGGCGACGATATCGTGCGTGCATTTGGGCGCACCAAGTTTTCCGTCAAGTCCAAGACCATGCGCGGTGACAAGGTCGAGATGGCCGTCGAGGTGTTCTCGGACGGTGTGGATATACCCTACGCCGATGCGATTCGCGCGCTCGACGGCGTTGAGGACCTGACGCTCATCCAGTACAACGGCGAATATCACGGCTAGTTTGGTTCAGTTTTATTTAAGGAGCGGTGTCGCGTGGATGTGCAGCAGCTTGAAGAGACCTGGGCCGTAAGGGCCGGCGCACGTGAAACGTGCCTTGTTGCGGCCTCGCATGTGCCGGCGGCTCTGTCGCTGCTGGGTATTGTGCGTCCCGGTGACCGCCTGGTGGCCTTTGCGGATGACTTTGCCGATGCGTTTGCGCGCGGCTTTGATGCCTGCGACGTTGTGCTCGTGGGGGAGCCGTCGGTTGCGGCGTTTGCCGCCGCGTCCGAGGGTTTTGCCACCGCGTTTGATGCCGAGGTGCCGCACCTGTGGTGGTTTGTGAATTCAATCGGCGGCTTTGGCCTGCGTGTTCCCGATTTGCGCGCGCTGGGTCGGGCGGCGCGTGAGGCTCATGCGCTGCTGGTTGTGGACAACACCGTGGCGTCGGCTTTTGGCTGCGATCCGCTGCGGCTGGGTGCTGCGCTGTCGCTCGAGGCGCTCGATCGCGTGTGTGCCGGCGAAGCTCCGCGCAAGCTCGTCGCCGTCTCGGTGGCGCGCTCGCAGCTCAAGCGCCATCGTGTGGATGCAGCTGCCGAGTGCACGCATGCCCTGCTTGAGGGCTGTGGCTTGGCCAAGCTTGATTTGACTGCTGACGAGGCCGACGTGCTGGAGCGCGGGCTGGACTCGCTCGATGCTCGCATGCAGGCTCACTTCGACCGCGCACGTGCACTGGCCGAGTATCTGGCTGCCAACGAGATGGTGCGCAACGTGCGCTATCCAGGGCTGGGTTCGCATCCCGATCATGCGGTTGCAACGGGAATCCTCGAGCACGGCTTTGGCCCGGCAGTTGAGTTTGACCTTATCGAGCGAAGTGCGGGTGAGCTGTTCGACACATTGCCGGGGGAGTTCCGCACATCACCCGCCGGCGGCGCAACGACGCGCCTTTCGGCTCCACGCGGTAAGCAGGGGAGCACCATCCGCCTCTTCGCCGGTACCGACGATCCCCTGGTTGTAGCGTCCACCCTAGACAACGCCCTTCGCAAGTTAGCTACTCTTTGATGCTGGCGATGAGGTCGTCGGCTTTTGAGGCGATGACGTTGTTGATGTCGGCCTGCAGCTCCTCGTAGACCACTATGGCTCGCTCGCCGGCGGGGGTGAGCGTGGATCCGCGGGCGCCGTCGCGCTCGATGAGCTTACAGCCTAGCTGGCCTTCGGCCTCGTTCACGATGCGCCAGGCCTTAGAATACGCCATGCCCATGCTCTTGGCGGCACGGTTGAGCGAGTGCTCCCGGGCAATACCCTGCAGCAGCAAGACGCAGCCATGGCCGAACACGCCCGGCAAATCCTTGTCGCACGCTTGAATGACCAACTTTGCCGTCGTCTTGTACTCCATGTGCCTTACGTCTCCCCGCTAAAGTGTTTGCTGGGCAAACGCAAAGCCTGCGTCAAACCCTCGTGTGCTCTTTCTAAACCATGCATTGTAGCAGTCAAAGTGCGTTAAGATACTTCCCCAGTATTGGGCGCCCAAGGTTGGGCTGGGTCCTACGAGGCCTGCAGCCGACCGGTCGCATGGAAAAAGGAGAAACATGGCTACGTTCTTTCCCGGTGAGTCCCACACGTTTTCGGAGTATCTGCTGGTCCCTGGTTACTCGTCCTCGCAGTGCATCCCCAACAACGTCTCTCTTAAGACGCCGCTAACCCGCTTCAAGCGCGGTGAGAAGCCGGCAATCACCCTGAACATCCCCATGGTTTCCGCCATCATGCAGTCCGTCTCGGGCGTCGACATGGGTGTCGCGCTCGCTACCGAGGGTGGCCTGTCCTTCATTTACGGTTCTCAGACCCCCGAGTCCGAGGCTGCTATGGTCAAGGCCGTTAAGGATCACAAGGCTGGTTTCGTTCAGTCCGATTCCACGCTGACACCCGACATGACCATGGAGCAGGTCATCGAGCTCAAGGAGAAGACCGGCCACTCCACCATGCCGGTCACCGACGACGGCACTCCCAAGGGCAAGCTCCTGGGCATTGTCACCAGCCGTGACTATCGTCCCAGCCGCGATGACCACCAGAAGAAGGTCTCCGAGTTCATGACCCCGCGCGAGCAGCTCATCGTGGGCGACAAGAACATCAGCCTCAAGGTTGCCAACGACGTCATCTGGGACAACAAGCTCAACGCCCTGCCTATCGTCGACGACAACGATCACCTTATGGGCATCGTCTTCCGCAAGGACTACGACAGCCACAAGACCAACCCCAACGAGCTGCTCGATAATGACAAGCGCTATATGGTCGGCGCCGGTATCAATACCCGCGACTATGCCGAGCGCGTGCCGCTGCTCATCGAGGCCGGTGCCGATGTCCTGTGCATCGATTCTTCCGAGGGCTTCAGCGAGTGGCAGAAGCGCACCATCGAGTGGATCCGTGGGCGCTACGGCGACAGCGTC
>CALHWR010000053.1 GCA_938036665.1 uncultured Collinsella sp.
GGCGGCAATCTGCGCCAGGATCGTGTCGACGCCCATGCCGTTATCGGTGGCGCCGGTGCCGATGGTAATGAAGCCGTCCTCTTCCAGGCGCATGTCGATGCCGGCGATATCCACGTTGGAGATGCCCGAGCCCTGCATGGTGAGCGCGCAGCCCAGGGCGCGCACGCGGTCGCCCAGGTCGACGGCTAGCGGCTTGTCGCGCCAACCGATCATGTCCATCGCGCGCAGCAGGCAGCGGTCGAGCGCGCAGGCGTTGAGCTTCTCGTTGTAATACTGCGGCATGATCTCGCCCTCGCGCACGATGTTCTTAAGGCGCAGGTCGGCGGGATCCATGTGCAGCATGTCGGCGAGCTCGTTGACGGCGCTTTCCACGGCAAACTGGCCCTGGGTGGCACCGTAGCCTCGATACGCGCCGCCGCGGTTGGTGTTGGTGTAGACGGCGTCCCAGCTAAAGCGGCTCGCCTTCACGTGGTTGTAGATGGGCAGGCTCTTGTGGCCCGAGAGGCCGATCGTCGTGGTGGCGTGCTCGCCGTACGCGCCGGCGTTGGACAGCGTATGCAGGTCGATGGCCGTGATGGTGCCGTCGTTCATGGCACCCAGCTTAACGGTCATCTGCATCTGGTGGCGCGAGTTGCCCGCGGTGATGGTCTCCTCGCGGGTGTAGCAGCAGTAGCTCGGACGGCCGGTCTGCTGGGTCACGAACGCCACGAAAATCTCGCAGCAGCCCGTCTGCTTGGAGCCAAAGCCGCCGCCGATGCGCGGCTTAATGACCTGCACCTGCGACTGCGGAATGTCGAGCGACTGCGCGACCATGCGGCGCACGTGGAAGGGCACCTGCGTCGAGGTGGTCACCGAGATGCGGCCGAAGGCGTCGGTCGTCGCAAAGGCGCGGAAGGTTTCCATGGGCGCGGTCTGCGTGGCCTGGCTGGTGTAAGTGCGCTCAAAGACGATGTCGCTCTGGGCGAAGGCCTCGTCCAGATCGCCATAATCGCTGGTACCGCTGCACACCAGGTTGCGCGGAACATCGCCGCCCTGCGGGAACATAAAGGTCACGTCGCCCTCGGGGTGGACCACGATGTCGTTATCGAGTGCCTGGGTAAAGTCGAGCAGGGGCTCGAGCACCTCGTAGTCGACCTTGATGAGCTTGAGCGCCCTATCGGCGGCCTCCTCGGTCTCGGCGGCGACGATCGCCACCTCTTCGTTTTGGTAGCGGACGAGGTTCTCGAGAATCAGACGGTCGTAGGGACTCGGCTGCGGATAGCTCTGGCCGGCAATGGTAAAACGGCGCTTGGGAACGTCCTCGTAGGTGTAGACGCCCACCACGCCGGGCACCTTCAGGGCGCGCGACGTATCGATGGAGCGGATCTTGGCGCGGGCATACGGGCTGCGCTTGAGCTTAACGATGAGCGCACCGGCGGGCACCATGTCGCCCGTGTAGACGGGACGGCCCTCGAGCAGGGCCTTCGAGTCCTTCTTGGGCTGCTTGTGGGTAATCTGCTTGTAGGTGACGCCGTCAGAGCTCGTGTCGTTGACCGGCAGCTCGGGCATCTCGAAGCCCACCTGCACGCCGGACTCGTTAAGGAAGCGGACGATGGCGCGCAGCTGGCTCTCGTAGCCGCTGCAACGGCAGAGGTTGCCAGCCAGCTGGCGCGAGAGTTCCTCGCGCGTGGCGACGAGGCTCGGGTCCTCCTTGGCGGCGCGGGCAAGCGCCAGCACGATCATGATGAGGCCGGGGGCGCAAAAACCGCACT
>CALHWR010000054.1 GCA_938036665.1 uncultured Collinsella sp.
ATAGTGAGAAACGTCAGCGATATGCACACCCAGCTTGTAGCCACCCTCGGGCGTGCGCTCAAGCGAAATGGCATCGTCAAAGTCGCGCGCGTCGACCGGGTCGATCGTGATGACAAAGCGGTCGCGCAGATCGCGGCGGAGCGGGTCCTTAAGCGCCGCGGACACATCGAGCGAAAGCCCCTCGGCCTCGTCCAGCGCGGCCTCGGGATAGCTATCGGTATAACCGTAACGCGCCATCACATATTGAACGCCCAAATCGGGCGCGTCATCTCCGCCAATGCGGCGTTCGATCGTCACGGTGCCCGATTCCAGGCGCGTCGGGTAGGTCAAAATGCGCGCGACAACGGCATCACCCGGGTGGACGCCCAGACGATCCGCCGAGGTATCCTCGGGCAGAATGAAGAAGTCAGCCTTCAGGCGCGAATCGAGCGGCTCGATCACACCGAGCGGACCAGCGGTCTGGTACGTACCCACCACGCTTATGGCTGCGCGCTCAACCACGCCTTCGATCACGGCGCGCCGCTCACCGTGCGGGCTGTTCTTAATGCTCACGGCAACGGTATCGCCATCCATGATCTCGCGCTTACCGCGGCCCATAACCTTGTAGTCGCCGCTCTCGGTTATGACATAGGCGCCATGCTCATGGAGCTGCACGCGCCCGGTCAGGCTCGGACGGCGTTCGCTGCGCACCGGCCCGCGCTTATTGCGGGCACCGCGCTTATGCTTGTTATTGCGCCCCATGGCGCCTCCTTGCTATCGATGACGAACTCCAAAGAGTCTACCCAAATGATTCGCTTTCCTGCCGTCCCCTAGAGATCAAAAAACGGGCCGCCCCATAAGAGACGACCCGTTGGAAGGGATGAATTCCAGACATGCCTACACGCGCAGGTAGCGGCGCATGGCGATGGCAGAACCAAAGAGACCGATAATCACACCGACCAGAATCAGCGCAGCATAGGTCACCAGGTAGTACTGCATCGGCAGGGCAAACGACATCCAGCCGATGCTCTCCTGCAAACGCGGAATCATCAGATTGCGCAGCAGCTCCAGAACGCCGATGGAAAGCAGCGAGCCCAAAATGGCCTGCAGTACGCCCTCGGTGATAAACGGGCCGCGAATGAAGCCGTTGCTGGCGCCGACCAGACGCATAATCGCAATCTCACGACGACGCGCCGTGATGGACAGGCGAATCGTGTTGTTGATGAAGATGAATGCGATAAAGGTCAGAAGGCCAACGAGCACCACGGCGGCGATGCGGATGTAGTTGGTCACCTGGAACAGGCGGCTCACTTCCTCCTGGCCGTACAGCACGCTCGCGTTGACGTCGCCGTCATCCGCGATCTTCTGGAAGTCGGCGTTCTTCTTGAGCTTCTGGGCCGTGCTTTCGACCTTGGACGGATCGTCCATCTCAATTGCAAACGAAGCCGGCAGCGGGTTCTGGCCATCGAGCGCGCTCATGGTGGCGTCGGCGTTGCCCGACATCTTGCTCGTATACTCGGCCAGCGCGTCGTCCTTGTCCTTATAGGTCACGGACTTGACGTTATTCCACGTCTTAAGCTCGGCCTCAAAAGCCTGGACATCGGCCTGATCGGCGTCATCGCTAATGAACGCGTTGATGACAACCTGATCCTCGACGGTGCCGATCACGGAGTTCAGCATCGCGGAGCCCATGATGAACAGGCCGATGATAAACAGCGAAAGGAAGATCGTGATGACGGCGCCGAGCGAGGTAGTCCAGTTACGGAAGAAGTGGCTGATTGCCTCTTTGAAGGAGTAGCCCACGTTAGTTGGTGCCATAGTTGCCGTAACCTCCCCTCTCCTGGTCGCGGATAACGTGGCCGCCCTCGAGGGCGATCACGCGACGGTGCATGCTATCGACCATCTCGCGGTCGTGCGTGGCGACGATCACGGTGGTGCCGGTGCGGTTAATACGCTCGAGCAGCTTCATGATGCCCAGCGAGATCGCCGGGTCGAGGTTACCCGTGGGCTCGTCGCAGATCAGCAGCGGCGGGCGGTTGACCATAGCGCGGGCGACGGCAACGCGCTGCTGCTCGCCACCGGAAAGCTGGTCGGGCAGGGAGTCCATCTGATCGGCCAGACCGACCAGACGCAGCACCTCGGGTACCTGGCTGCGAATGACGCCCTTGGGCTTGCCGATGCACTGCAGGGCAAACGCCACGTTTTCGTAGGCGGTTTTTTGCGGCAGAAGCTTAAAGTCCTGGAACACGGCGCCAATCTGGCGGCGCAGGAACGGAACCTTGCGGTTCTTGATCTTCATGAGGTCCTGACCGGCAACCAAGATGCGGCCGCTCGTCGGCTTGACGTCGCGGTTGAGCGTCGACAGCAGCGTGGTCTTACCCGAGCCGGAATGACCGACCAGGAAGACGAACTCGCCCGGATAGATCTCGATGTTGATGTCGTCGAGTGCAGGCTTGTTGGGCTGTGCCGGATAGATCTTGGTGACATGCTCCATAAGGATGACGGGCTCGACACCGGCCTGCTTGGCCATCTTCTTGCGGCTGGCTTGCGGATCGATGGGCGCAAACACCGACGTAAAATCGGGGTTGTTGAGCGCGTTATCGAGGCTTGCGACCTCGGCGGCCTGATCGCTCTCGACCACCGGGGCAGCAGGCTGCGTGGGATCGGGAATAGCGGCAAAGAGACCGGACTGCGCAGGCTGAGGAACCGGCGTCGCAGGGGCCATGGGGTCGGGAATGCCGGCCATGGTAGGCTGCGGCGTGGCGGCGCCAGCCTGAGGCTGCTCCACGCGAGCGGTCACGGCCTGAACGGGCTCAAAACCCGCCGTGCCGGAAAGCGCGACATCGCTGGTGGGATTGTAGGCAAAGGGATCGGATGCCGGCTGTGCCTGATCTGCCGGCTGAGCGGGGGCCTGAGCAACAGGCTGGCCCTCTGAATCCGGAGTGGCGAAACGACTGCCCTGGACGCCTGTCTGCGTCTTGGGGGCATCATCGCCCGCACCGGAGGTACGGAAGTGGTTACCCACTGGTGCTCCTTATCGTCGTGCGTTTAAACTACATGAGCGCTTAATATTTTAGCAGCATTAGCTTT
>CALHWR010000055.1 GCA_938036665.1 uncultured Collinsella sp.
GCCGACTGCGGGGCCGACTTCATCAAGGTCGGTATCGGCGGCGGTTCCATCTGCATCACCCGCGAGACCAAGGGCATCGGCCGTGGCCAGGCCACCGCGCTGATCGACGTCTGCCGCGCCCGTGACGAGTACTACGAGGAGACCGGTGTCTACGTGCCCGTGTGCTCCGACGGCGGCATCGTCTACGACTACCACATGACGCTCGCCCTTGCCATGGGCGCCGACTTTATGATGCTGGGCCGCTACTTCGCCCGCTTTGACGAGAGCCCGACCGAGCGCGTCAACGTGAACGGCCAGTACATGAAGGAGTACTGGGGCGAGGGTTCTGCGCGTGCCCGCAACTGGCAGCGCTACGACCTGGGCGGCGCCGCGAAGCTCAGCTTCGTCGAGGGCGTCGACTCCTACGTTCCCTACGCCGGCTCCCTCAAGGACGGCGTGGGCGGCACACTCTACAAGGTCAAGTCCACGATGTGCAACTGCGGCGCCCTCTCGATCCCCGAGCTCCAGGAAAAGGCACGTCTGACCCTGGTCAGCTCCACCTCCATCGTCGAAGGCGGCGCCCACGACGTTGTCGTAAAGGACTCCCAGCAGTCCGTATCTTATCGATAAGCGGCTTTCCCAAGCACCGCACCTTGCCGTTCAAACCGTCGCTCGCGTACCAAAGTACGCGTCGCTCCTCTTTCACGGCAATCTGCGGCACTTGGAAAACCCGTTCGTTCTAGAACGGGTTGCACATAAAGGTTGAGTATCAACCACGTTATTTAGATAAAGCGAGATGCCTGCAAGTCGCAGACATCTCGCTTGTTGTATTTGCTATCATCAGTCAAGTTAACCTTAGGGTCGGGCGGCTTAGCTTTGTTCGCTACAAGTTCCGCACGCAAAGAAGAGCACTTAATGTGCTCTTCGTCTTGCGCAGGACTGTCCGCAGTAGCGAATAAAGCTAAGCCGACCGACCCCATTAAAGATTAAAGGAGCTGATATGTGCGATTGCACAGATCATAAGGATGAGATCCCTGCCTACGACGCGCAGGCCATTGAGTCCAAGTGGATGAAGGCCTGGGAGGACTCCAACCTCTTTGCCGTCGACACCGACGCCAGCAAGCCCAAGAAGTACGTGCTCGAGATGTTCCCGTATCCGTCGGGCGACCTGCACATGGGCCACGCGCGCAACTATACCATCGGCGATGCCATGGCCCGTCAGGCCCGCATGCGCGGCTACGATGTGCTGCACCCCATCGGCTTTGACGCCTTTGGCCTGCCCGCTGAGAACGCTGCCATTAAGCACAACACGCAGGCTGCCGCCTGGACGTATAAGAACATGGACCAGGCGCTCGCCACGATGAGGCGCATGGGCTTCTCCTACGACCTGGATCGCACCGTTAAGACCTGCAGCCCCGACTACTATCGCTGGGGTCAGTGGATCTTTGAGAAGATGTGGGAAAAGGGCCTGGTCTATCGTAAGAAGAATCCGGTTAACTGGTGCCCCACCTGCAAGACCGTTTTGGCTAACGAGCAGGTGACCGAGGGCAAGTGCTGGCGTTGCGGCACCGAGCCCGAGAAGCGCGATCTTGAGCAGTGGTACTACAAGATTACCGAGTACTCCCAGGAGCTGCTCGATGACCTGGAGAAGCTCCCTGGCTGGCCCGAGCGCGTCAAGCAGATGCAGGCCAACTGGATCGGCCGCTCCGAGGGTGCCGAGGTCGACTTTACCCTGTGCGACGCCGATGGCGAGCCCATCGAGGGCGACGAGGGCAAGATCACCGTCTTTACCACGCGCGCCGACACGCTCTTTGGCGTCTCCTTCTTTGTCCTGGCTCCCGAGTACGCCCGTCTGCACGAGCTCGTCGAGGGCACGGAGTACGAGGCGGCCGTCACCAAGATCGTTGAGGACTCCAAGCACATTTCTGCCGTCGAGCGTGCCCAGGGTACTCTCGAGAAGCACGGTGCCTTTACCGGCCGCTACGTGGTGAACCCCGTTAACGGCGAAAAGGTCCCCGTGTGGGTTGCCGACTACGTTGTGGCCGACTACGGCACCGGCGCCGTCATGGCCGTTCCCTGCGGCGACCAGCGCGACTTTGAGTTCGCACGCAAGTATGATCTGCCGATCGTGCCGATCATCCTGGACGATGACGACCGCGCAGCCGTCGAGGCCAGCGGCGAGACCATCGATACCTTCCATGCCGAGACCGTCGACTGGGATTGCGCCCATGCTGCCGAGGGCACGCTGGTCCAGTCGGGCAAGTACACCGGCATGCGCGGCGGTAAGCACTCCGAGGGCGAGTCTGCCATCGTGGCTGACCTCGAGGCCATGGGCTGCGGTCGTCGTAAGGTCGAGTTCCGTCTGCGCGACTGGCTCATTTCCCGCCAGCGCTATTGGGGCAACCCCATCCCGGCCATCCACTGCGAGCACTGCGGCATCGTGCCCGTGCCCGAGGATCAGCTGCCGGTGACGCTGCCCGAGAACCTGGACCTGGGTGCCGGCGAGACGCTTGCCGAGTGCAAGGACTTCTACGAGACCACCTGCCCGGTCTGCGGCCGCCCGGCCAAGCGCGAGACCGATACCATGGACACCTTTACCTGCTCCAGCTGGTATTACCTGCGCTATACCGACCCGCACAACACCGAGCTGCCCTTCTCCCGCGAAGCCGCCGACCGTTGGATGCCTGTCGATAACTACATCGGCGGCATCGAGCATGCCATCCTGCACCTGCTCTACAGCCGCTTCTTTACCAAGGCGCTGCGCGACCTGGGCCTGCTGAGCGTGGACGAGCCCTTCACCAACCTGCTGTGCCAGGGCATGGTTAAGGACGAGAACGGCGACACCATGTCCAAGTCCAAGGGCAATGTCGTGCCCCCGAGCTCGGTCATCGAGCCCTACGGCGCCGACACCATGCGTCTGGCGATCCTGTTTATCGCCCCGCCCGAGAAGGACTTCGACTGGGATCCCAAGGCCGTTGAGGGCGCCAGCCGCTTCATCAAGCGCGCCTGGCGTATCGTTTGGCAGCTCGTCCAGTCCGGCGACGCCAACGTGGCCTTCGACAAGTCCGCGCTCGACGAGGTTGCGATGAAGCTCTATCGCGAGCGTCACCGGACCATCGCCAAGTGCACCGAGGACTTCGATCGCGGTCAGTTCAACACCGCCATCTCGGCCGTCATGGAACTCGTCAATGCCGCGAGTGCCTACCTCAATGCTACTGAGGGCGCTTCCCGTGACAAGGCGCTGTGCTACGGCGTGGCCAAGGATATCGTAAGCGTCCTTGCCCCCATCTGCCCGTTCTGGGCCGATGAACTGTGGCATGAGGCACTCGGCTGCGAGGGCAACGCCTACACCGCCGCCTGGCCCGAGTTCGACCTGGCCGAGTCCATCGAGGACACGGTGCAGATCGTCGTACAGGTGCTCGGCAAGGTCCGTGGCCGCATCGACGTCGCCCGCGACGCCTCCAACGAGGAGATGCAGGCTGCCGCCGAGGCCGCCGTCGCCAAGTGGACCGAGGGCAAGACCGTCGTCAAGGCCATCTGCGTGCCCGGCAAGCTTGTCAACCTTGTGGTCAAGTAAACGTCGCACGCATAGCTGATGCTTCTAAGACGAGGGGCGATCCGGCTGGGTCGTCCCTCGTTTTGTTTTGCCTGCCCAAAGCGCCCGCGGTCAATTGTTCTATTCTTGTGGAGAACCTGTGCGCACGCTGACCTGCAGATTCGTACTGTGCTTGCACGTTTCCGCAGCTATTGGTATAGTTTGCTTGCAAATGAAGTTGTAATTGAAAGAAGTGGGGTTTCGGCCCCGCTTCTTTTTTGTATGGATGGAGGTGCCGCAATGGTCAAGACCAAGACCGAGCAGGCGATTATCGACGCGCTCGAGGCCGTCGCTCCCCAGTACGATGTCGACATCGTCGACGTCGAGCTCGTGGGTGCCACCAAGGCCCCCTGCGTGCGCGTGCGTATCGAGGGTGCCGAGGGTCAGAGCCTGTCGCTCAACGACGTCACGGCCAACACCAAGTGGGTCGGCGATGTGATTGAGGAGCTCGACCCCATCTCTTTGAGCTACACGCTCGAGGTGTCGAGCCCGGGCATGGCGCGCCCGCTGCGCCGTCCGCGCGACTTTGCCCGCTTTGTGGGCGAGGACTGCGAGCTCACCTCCACCGCCACCGAGGGCCGTCGTAAGTACACCGGCAAGATTGCCGCCGCGACCGAGACGAACGTGACCCTCGAGCTCGAGGACGGCGAGTCCGTTACCCTCGATTTCTCTGATGTTAAAAAGTGCAAGTTGAAGCCCACCTACGACTTCAAGCCCGCGAAGGAAGGAAAGTAAGATGGCAGCATCCGACATGATGTCCGCCCTGATGGAGCTTTGCCAGGAGAAGCACATCGACCAGCTCTACCTGATCGACCGCCTGGAGCAGTCGCTCGCCAAGAGCTATGCCGAGATCCTGCATCTTGAGTGGGGCGCTAAGGTGACCATCGACCGCACCACCGGCAAGATCTACGTCTACCGCCTGGAGCCGATCGACGATTCCATGGACGAGGAGGGCAACTTCACCGAGTTCGAGGAGATCGACGTCACCCCCAAGAATACGAGCCGCATCGCTGCCCAGCACGCCAAGGCCGAGATCAACGCCATCGTGCGTAACTCCGCCCGCGAGCAGATCTACGAGGAGTTCTCCGGCCGCATCGGTGACCTCATCAGCGGTACCGTGCTGCAGTCCACGCCCGACTTCACGATCGTCAAGATTCGCGAGGGCGTCGAGGCCGAGCTGCCGCACTTCGATCAGCGTCGTTACGAGAACGAGCGCAACGAGCGTCCGATGGGCGAGCGCTACCTGCACAACCAGCACATCAAGGCCGTGATCATCGACGTTCGCGACCCCAACTCCAACCTGCAGCCGGTTCGTGGCGAGCACAGCCGTCCGCCGATTGTCATCTCCCGTACCCACCCCGAGCTCATGCGTCGTCTGTTTGAGCAGGAGGTGCCCGAGATCTATGAGGGCACCGTCCAGATTAAGTCGATCGCCCGCGAGCCCGGCCAGCGCTCCAAGGTCGCCGTCCACTCGCTCGACGACCGTCTGGATCCCGTGGGCGCCTGCGTGGGCGTGCGCGGTTCGCGCATCCAGAACATCGTGCAGGAACTGCGCGGCGAACGCATCGACATCGTGGTCTGGAGCCCCGATATCGCCACCTACGCCCGCAACGCCCTGGCCCCGGCCATGGTCTCCCGCATCGTGGTGGACGAAGAAGAGAACCTGCTGGAAGTCATCGTGCCCGATGACCAGCTGACCAACGCCATCGGCCGCAAGGGCCAGAACGTCAAGCTGGCTGCCCGCCTGCTGGGCTGGAAGGTCGATATCTTCACCGAGACCCGCTACAACGAGGCCAATGCCATCGGCCACGGTCTGGAGCAGGTGGCCAGCGTGGCCGAAGTCTCCATGAACCAGCTGCTGGAAGCGGGCTACACCTCGCTGGACCTGCTGCGTCAGGCCACTGACGAGGAACTGTCCGACAAGCTGGCCATCTCGGACAGCCGCATCGCCGACCTGCGTTCGGCCATCAACTTCCTGGCCCCCGTGGCCGAGCCCGAACCCCGGGCCGCTGAGGAAGAAACGACCGACGCCGGCAACGG
>CALHWR010000056.1 GCA_938036665.1 uncultured Collinsella sp.
AATAACCTGGCAATCGATTCTTATAGCAGAGGCCCCTTGGCCGTTAGTTTGATACAAGTTCCGCACGAGCCGGAAAGCACTCAATGTGCTTTCCGTGCGAGCAGGACTGTTCGCAGTAGCAAACTAAAGGCCAAGGGGCCCAGTCAACCTAACAGCAGCGATTACTCGGCAGTTAGTTGAATTTGAAGATCTTTGAGGCAAGACGGTATAGGCCGAGTGTGGTTTTGTCTCCGGCACGACCGCGGAGGTTAGTGAAGAAGCCGACCACACCGTAACGTGCACGACGATACATACGCTCGTCATAGGCCTTCAAATCATTCCACAGCGTCTTCAGGCGCTCGTCGGCGCAATCCTCGTCGGAAAGCTTGGTGAGCACCGAGCAGATCGCCATCATCATAGTGAAATAACCCATCATGTACGAGCGCAGACGCGACGACTCAACATCGCTGTACAGGTGGAACGACTCCATCATGATGCGCGTCACACGGAACTGCTGGTCCAGGCGCTTGACCATCGTGGCCTCGTTGACGCTCTGGCCCTCGCGACCGATAAAGTAGCGATAGAGGTCGATGTCGGCGTAGTACATGGTCTTGCAACGCGGCAGCGGCACGTAGGCGTAGATGTTGTCCACATAGAACGTGTGCGGCGGCATGGGAAGGTTGGACTCGCGCAGCGCATCCGTGCGATAGCACAGGCTGTGCATGAGCAGATTCTGGTCCAGGCGGAAATGGCCGATCTGGTCCCAGGTAAAGATCTTTTTTCGAGGCAGGGCAAACTTGTAACCAATAGCCGTATGCGTACCCTCGTAAACCTTCTCGTACACGTAGTTCGAGATAAACAGGTCAACGCGCTGGTCGCGCTCTTCAAAGCCGCGCAGAATCGACAGCATGGTCGAAAGGGCAGCGCCGTCAAGCCAGTCGTCCGAGTCGACAACCTTGTAGTAGGTGCCCTGCGCCTCGCGCAGACCCGAAAGGACGGCAATACCGTGGCCGCCATTCTCCTGGTGCACCGCGCGGATGATTCCAGGATAACGGGCCTCCCACTCGTCGGCCTTGGCGGCCGTCTCATCCTTGGAGCCGTCGTCCACCACGATAATCTCGATATCGGTGGCATAATTGCTCCCCTCCAAGATGGAGGTAATGCAATGGTCCATGTCCTTAGCGGCGTTATACGAGGGAATACCGAATGTTATGACTTTATGCATGGCAGGCGATAATCTCATCCGAAAGATCGAGGGCGGAATTGGTCACGGCATCCATATCGTAGTAACGATACTCTGCCAGACGACCCACCGGGTGGAAGTTTGTCAGGTTCTGGACGCGCTCAAGATAGCGCTCATAGAGCTCACGGTTCTCGGGCTCAAGAATGGCGTAATACGGCGTCTCGCCCGAGCCGGGCGTATAGGCCTTGGAGTACTCCTTCATGATGGTGGTCTTGCCGGGCAAAACCTGACCGGTCATGTTCTTGAACTCGGTGATACGCGTGTAGTCCTCGCTCGTGGTGTAGTTGACGGTGCCCACGGGCTGGAACTGGTCCATATCAAGCGTCTCGAACTTCATATCGAGCGTGCGGTACGGAAGAGCGCCCAGGTCAAGGTCGAACAGCTCATCGAGCGGACCGGTATAGACGATCTCGCCGCCGTAGACCTTGCCGCCGATCTTGACGGTGGTCTCGTCGATCTCAAAGAGATCGCGGGCGTCCACGTCGCAGAACACGTCGATCAGGTCGTGGTCGAGCATATGCTCGAACAGCGCCGTGTAGCCGTCCTGCGGCATACCCTGGAAGGGAGCCTGCGGGAAATAGCGGTCATCGTCGCCCACAAAGACGGGAACGCGACCGGTGATCGAGGGATCGATCTGGTCGGGCGTCTGGCCCCACTGCTTCATGGTGTAATGCAAAAAGACGTTCTCGTAGACGTAATCAGCGACCTCGGCCAAGTCGGGGTCGTTCTTCTTACGCAGCTCCATAATGGGCACCTTGACATCCTTGCCAAAGGTCTCCACGAGCTTCTGATACAGCTCCTCGCCGCGCTCGTCACCAAAGGCGAGCTTGAGACTCGCGTGGTTGAAGGGCACGGGCATAAGGGTGCCGTTGATGTTGGCGAGCACCTTGTGCTGATAATCCGTCCACTTGGTAAAGCGCGACAGGAAATTGTGCACGCGCTCGTTAAAGGTGTGATAGATATGCGGACCGTACTCGTGGATCAGGATTCCGGCCTCGTCAGTGCAGTCATAGGCATTGCCCGCAATGTGGCTACGGCGCTCCAAAACGGCAACACGATAGCCGATGGTCTCGGCAAGACGGCGGGCGCAAACGGCACCGGCATATCCAGCACCGACGACAATCATGTCGTACGCGCCGGCGTTAAAGCCTTCAGGCAGGCCTGAGGTAATCTGCATCGATACTCCTTGTCAAAAGCCACGGGCTCGTTAGCTGGGCTTTTCTCGAACATTCTTCGAGACATATTTATCAGAGCGATTATAGCGCTAATGCGTCCTATAATGAGCTTGCCACACAAGGAAAGCTCAAGCACCGCGGCGTACAAATTTGAAAGGTAAACCCGCTAGCAGCGGGTTTATTCGTGAACAGCCGGGCGCCTGGAGCTTAGTGAAACGCTTGTAAGGAGTAACATGAGCGATTTCCTTAACCGTATGAAGTCTGCCGCCAAGGCCGACCTTAAGACGATCGTCCTGCCCGAGGGCGAGGATCCGCGCACCATCGTCGCGGCCAACAAGATCATCGAGGAAGGCCTGGCCAACATCGTCATCCTGGGCGATCCCAACGAGATCAACGTTCCCGGCGCCACCGTCATCGACCCGCGCAATGCCGAGAAGCACGAGGAGTACGCACAGAAGTTTGCCGAGCTCCGCGCCAAGAAGGGCGTTACCATCGAGCAGGCTCGCGCCCAGGTGATGGACGCCACTTACTTTGGCACCATGATGGTCAAGATGGGCGACGCCGACGGCCTGGTCTCCGGCGCCTGCCACTCCACCGCCGACACCCTGCGCCCCGCGCTTCAGATCCTCAAGACCGCCCCGGGCACCAAGCTGGTCTCGGCCTTCTTCGTGATGTGCACCGACACCCCGCAGTTCGGCACCGACGGCACGCTGATCTTCGCCGACTGCGGCCTCAACATCAACCCGTCCTCCGACGAGCTCTCCGAGATCGCCATCGCCTCCGCTCACTCCTGGTCCACCTTCATGGGCAATGTTGAGCCGCACGTGGCCATGCTCTCCTACTCCACCATGGGCTCCGCCGGTGGCGAGGTCGCCAAGAAGGTCCAGGAGGCCGTGAAGTTCTGCAAGGAGAAGGCACCCGAGCTCGCCATCGACGGCGACCTGCAGCTCGATGCCGCTATCGTCCCCACCGTCGCCCAGCTCAAGGCTCCCGGCTCCTCCGTTGCCGGCAAGGCCAACGTGCTCGTGTTCCCCGACCTCGAGGCCGGCAACATCGGCTACAAGCTGGTTCAGCGCTTCGCTGGCGCCGACGCTTACGGCCCCATCCTGCAGGGCATCGCCAAGCCGGTCAATGACCTTTCGCGCGGCTGCTCTGCCGACGACATCGTGGGTGTCGTGGCCATCACCGCCGTCCAGGCTCAGATGGCTGAATAGCTTACATATCCCCTCGGGACCCTGCAGGGCAAAGCTCTGAAAATGTCCTCGGACATGCAAAGAGGCTCCGCTGCGCGCTTCGCGCGGCGGAGCCTCTTTGCGTCCTGCG
>CALHWR010000057.1 GCA_938036665.1 uncultured Collinsella sp.
GTTTCCTGCTCTACAGTCCTGCTCACGACGGAGGCCACATTAAGTGGCCTCCTGTTCGTGCGGAACTCGCGACAAATTAAACTCCGCGCCGGGCGCCACCCAGCCGGGAGACAACGTGCTCGGAACCTTAAATAGCCTCCTCTCCAAACGGGCACGTTGAATGCACGGTACAATTGCTTCGGACTTTTCTTTTATTTAATAGTGGGGTTAATTCATGGCAGAATCTCGTGCGGAGCGTAAGGCTCGTCGTGCTTTGATCGAGGCGGCTGAGGGGTCGGAGGAGAAAAAATCTTCTAAGAAATCCAAGTCGTCTCAGGATGCGAAGGGTAAGTCGGCGAAGGGCAAGGTTAAGACCAAGCGTTCTGGCTCTCGTCAGGGCGGGGATAAGGCGCCTCACGTTCGCTCCAAAGGCTCGCGCAAGGATTCGGCTCAGCCCGCGCGTAAGGCCGTGGATCCCAAGTCTCCCTGTTCGATCATGAAAGCTTGTGGTGGGTGTACGGCACTCAATCGTCCTTATAAGAAGCAGTTGGCGGCCAAGCAGGCTGCTATGGAGGAGCTGTTTGCTGAGCTCTGCGAGCGCGAGGGCATTAGCGTCGACCCCATTCGCGGTATGGGAGTCACCCTGGGAGACCCGGGCAAATATCCTGCGCCGCGTGGTTTTCGTCATAAGGCTGCCACTCCGTTTGCTCCCGGCAAAGAGGGCGCTGTCCGCTGCGGCTTTTTTGAACGTGGGACGCACAGGATCGTTGCTGTTCCTGAATGCCCTGTCGAGGCGCCGGGCACTCGTCGGATTCTCAACGGCATCGCTCGCGAGGCCGAACGTCTGCATATTCCTGCCTTTAACGAAGACAAGCATCTGGGGCTGCTTCGCTATGCCGTCGTTCGCTGCGGCTGGCGCACCGACCAGATTATGGTCACCCTCGTGACCGCTCAGCGCGACCTGCCGCATGCGCAGGAGTTCTTTGAGGCTGTCGCCGCACTCGATCCGCATATCGTCACCGTTGCCCAAAACATCAACGGACGCCCCGGTAACGCCATCTTGGGTGAGGAGACTCGTATCGTCTATGGCGCCGAGTGCATGCGCGACCAGCTGCTCGGTTGCGAATTCGATATCTCCCCTACCGCGTTCTATCAGACCAATCCGCAGCAGACCGAGCTGCTCTATCAGCTCGCGATTGACGGCATGGACCTGCAGCAGGGCAACATTCTTATGGACGCTTACTGCGGCAGCGGCACCATCGGTCTGTGCGCCGCGAAGGATGCCCAGGACAGAGGTGTCGGCATTATGCTGCTCGGCGTGGAGCGCAACCCGGCGGGCATTGCCGACGCACGTCGCAATGCCGAGCTCAACGGCCTCACCCGCAGCGCTTGGTTTATGGCCGACGACGCCACCGATTACATCCTGGACGCCGCCGACAACAACGAGCGGATCGATGTCCTTTCCATCGACCCGCCGCGCGCCGGCTCCACCCCCGAGTTCCTCGAAGCCGCC
This sequence comes from uncultured Collinsella sp., assembly GCA_938036665.1. Lineage (GTDB taxonomy): Bacteria > Actinomycetota > Coriobacteriia > Coriobacteriales > Coriobacteriaceae > Collinsella. The sequence continues at coordinate 1,493 of CALHWR010000057.1, forward strand.
TGCGCACTCAAGCCGCGCCGCATCACCTATATCAGCTGCAACCCTGTGACCCAAGAGCGCGACCTGCACCAGCTCCTCGACGGAGGCTATCGCCTGCTCAAGATCACGCCCGTCGACATGTTCCCCCATACCGACCACACCGAGACCGTAGCGGTCCTCGAGCGCCGCTAATCCACCCCGGTAGATTTTCGAGACAAGAAAGGGGGCGGCCCGTCTGGACCGCCCCCTTCGCTTGGTTTATGAACTCCGCTACATCCCCTTGCGCAGGTCACACACGCCGGCTGCCGCCATCTCGCGCAGCAGCGTCTCGCGGTCGCGCGTCACGATCAAATCCAGCGGGAAGTGAATCTCGTCGAGCATCTTGCGCGCGTGATCGAGCTTGCCAATGGCCATGCCAATGTGGGCATCGGTCGACACGCCAATACCCACGCCCAGCTCGGCGCAGCGCTCGGCGATCTTGCGGCATACGGCCCAATGCTCAGTGTCGACACCGTGTTCAAGACTATGGTTATTGATCTCGATAATCTTGTGCTTGGCCTTGGCCGCCAGCAGCACCTCATCGATATCGAACGGCACGCCCGAACGACCCGCATGCCCAAGCATGAACACCTTGGGGTGCTCCAGGGCATTGATGTACATCTGGGTCGTTTGGGCGAGCGTCGCGCCTTCGGCAAACTGCGGGTTATGCACGCTTGCCACCAAATAATCCAAATTACGCGTCACCAAATCGAACAGCGAATGCTCACGACTATACGAATCGCCGGCGATATCGAGCGAAACGGGAATGTCTTCGCCAAACAAGCTGCCGTCCAGCGAAACGATATCAGCCTCGGCACCACGCAGCACCAGCACGCCGCTCCAAATGCGCGGCCAGATATCCTGGTTAATAAAGAATTGGAAACTGCGCAGGTCATTGGGACAAGGCGTAACCATCGAGCTTAAATGATCGGCGGAACCGAGCACCTGAAGGCCGCGCTCCGCCGCCCAATAGATGTTCTCCTCGATGGTTGAGTACGCATGCGCAGAGAACATCGTATGAGTATGAATATCACAAGAAAGAAGGTAGGGCATCGGGTCTCCTTGTCCAGTATGGCCGTCGCGTATATTCATTGTACGCATAGCTTTCGGCAGTCGTAAAACTGCTTCATCCCAATCACACAACGGCATAGACAACGGGGTCTGGCTTAAAACCAAACCCCGTTTCACGTAAAACATTGTAAGCAGAGCGCTTTACTTTCGACGATATTCGTCGGCCAGTTGCTTCCAGGCAGGCAGAGAGTTGACGATTGTCTCATAGCTCACACAGTAGCCAAGGCGGAACCAGCCCGGCATGCCAAAACTATCCGAAGGCACCGCGAGCAGTTCGTACTTCTTCGCGCGCTCGCAGAACGCATTCGCATCGGGCTCCAGCGCCTTCACCCACAAGTAGAATGCACCATCCGGCTCAACATAGGTGTAGCCGTACTCCGCTAGTGCATCGGTAAGCGCGGTGCGGTTGCGCGCATAGGCCTCGACATCGCTCGGTTCATCAATGCAGTCGATGATTACACGCTGGAAGAGGGCCGGTGCGCACACGAAGCCCAGCGTGCGGGCGGCACCGGCAACGGCCGGCATCAGGTGAGCAGCCTGCGGATTGGTATTGGGAACCAAAATCCAGCCCACGCGCTCGCCCGGCAGCGAAAGCGACTTGGAATACGAGTAGCACACCACGGTGTTCTCGTAGATCGAGGGCACCCAAGGCACCCCGGCACCGTACACGATCTCGCGGTACGGCTCATCAGAGATGAGCGTGATTGGGTTCTCGGAATCGCGCTTGGCGTTGACCTCGCGTAAAACATTGGCCAGTCGCGTCAGTGTATCGCGCGTATACACTGCACCGGTCGGGTTGTTGGGTGAGTCGATAATGACGGCAGCGGTCTTATCGGTAATCGCCTTGAGCACGTTATCCACGCTCAGCTGGAACGTATCTTCATCGGCGAGCGCCTCGACGCACGTGCAACCAGCTTTCTCGATCCACACGCGATACTCCGGGAAGTACGGAGCGATAACGATGACCTCGTCGCCCGGATTGGTAATCGCGTTGAGCGTGCAGGTGAGCGAAGCCGCGGCACCCACCGTCATAAAGACGTCCTTGCCCTCATAGCTCGTGCCAAAGCGACGGTTGAGCGAGTCGGCGACGGCTGCTCGACATTGCGGCAGACCCGGCGCAGGCGTGTATCCATGCAGCTGGTCGCTCGGCAGCTCCAAGGCCTTCTTAATGGACTCAGCCACGGCGGCAGGTGCCGGAACGCTCGGGTTACCCAGCGAAAAATCGAATACGTTCTCCGCGCCGATCTGTGCCTTGCGCTCAAGGCCATAGCTAAAGATCTCACGGATGATGGAGCTTTCCGCACCGCGAGCATACATAGTTTCGTTGATCATCTGTTCCCCTTTCGCATAGGCGCTATTGTACGCTTTAGCTGAGCAAAGTGCCGCAGCAATGTTGATTGGGGACAGACTTAAATGCGTGAAAACGCTCATTTAAGTCTGTCCCCAATCAACATATCGCTCAAAAGAAAGAGCCTCCACAGGTTTCCCCGCAGAGGCTTTCGCTACAAGAACTATTTGTCGGCGTCGGTGTTGCCGTCAGCGTTGACAGCATTGCCATCACCGGCATCATCGGATGCGGCTTCGGCATCCTCCTGCATGGCCGCCTGCGCAAAGGCCGCAGCATCAGCCGCCAGCTCCTCCTCGCTCATGCGAGGCGAGCGCTTCTTGGTCGGCATGCCGGCCGCCTTGGCGTTGCGCTCCTCCTTGGCCGCCAGGATATCGCCCTCGCGCTCAAGGTAAGCATCCCACTCGTTGTCGAGCAGGGCGTTCACGGCGTCGCCTTCGACGGTCTCGCGCTCAAGCAGCACCTTGGCCATCAGATCGAGCTGATCGCGACGGGCATCCAAAATCTCGACCGCACGGCGATGGGCTTCGCGCATGATGCGCTGAACCTCGATATCGATGCGGCGCGCCGTCTCCTCGGAGTAATCCTGGTGATCGGCGTAGTCGCGACCCAGGAACACCTGATGTTGCGCCTCGCCAAAGACCTGCGTGCCCAGCTCCTCGCTCATGCCCAAGCGCGTGACCATCTCGCGCGCCATCTTAGTCGCGCGCTCCAGATCGTTGCTCGCGCCCGACGTGATGTCATCGCACATGAGCTCCTCGGCAACGCGACCGCCCAAGAACACGGCGAGCTCGTCGAGCATCTCGTTCTTGGTCTTGAGGAAGTGATCCTCCTGCGGAAGCTGCAGTGTGTAGCCCAGGGCCTGACCGCGGCTGACGATCGAGATCTTATGAACCGGATCGGAGTGCTCCAGGATGTGGCCCACCAAAGCGTGGCCGCTCTCGTGGTAGGCAATCGTGGTGCGCTCGGCTTCGGTCATCACGCGACCCTTGCGTTGCGGTCCGGCAATCACGCGCTCCATCGACTCCTCGACCTCGTCCATCGAGATCACGGAACGATGACGGCGAGCGGCCAGCAGCGCAGACTCGTTGAGCAGGTTCGCCAAATCGGCACCAGTAAAGCCAACGGTCATCTGGGCGAGCTTCTCAAACTTCACGTCCTCGTCCATCGGCTTGTTCTCGGCATGCACGCGCAAGATCTGCTCGCGGCCCTTCACATCCGGACGGTCGACCGTAACCTGACGGTCAAAACGACCGGGACGCAGCAATGCCGGATCCAGGATGTCAGGACGGTTGGTCGCGGCGATCAGGATGACCGACTCGCTTTCCTCAAAACCGTCCATCTCGACCAGCAGCTGGTTGAGCGTTTGCTCGCGCTCGTCGTGACCGCCGCCCAAGCCAGCTCCGCGCTGACGTCCCACGGCATCGATCTCGTCAATAAAGATGATTGACGGAGCCTGAGACTTGGCCTCCTTAAAAAGGTCGCGCACGCGGCTGGCGCCGACACCCACGAA
>CALHWR010000058.1 GCA_938036665.1 uncultured Collinsella sp.
CTACCTATGACGCGATACAAAAGAAAGGTGTTTGCCCATGCAGGCACAGAAGGCGGAGGGAACCCGCGACCTTATCGGCGCCGAGATGCGCGCCTGGCAAAAGATGCAGCAGATTGCGGCCGGCGTGTTCGAGCCGTTTGGTTTTAAACCCATCGAGACGCCCGCGATCGAGCAGGTGGACGTGTTTGTCCACGGTATCGGCCAGTCGACCGACGTCGTGCGCAAGGAAATGTTCCGTGTGTTCAGCGGTGCCAACCTGGAGCGCGTCTTTACCGAGGGCACCGACACCAAACTCAAGCCCAAGCAGCGCCTAGCACTTCGCCCCGAGGGCACGGCCGGCGTGGTGCGCGCCGTCGTCGAGAACAATCTGGTGCCCCAGGGCTCCACGCCGTTTAAGGCGTACTACGCCGAGGCCATGTTCCGCGGCGAGCGTCCCCAGAAGGGCCGCCTGCGCCAGTTCCACCAGGTGGGCATCGAGTGGCTCGGCGCTCCCGATCCGGCGGCAGATGCCGAGTGCATCATCATGCTCATGGAGTTCTACAAGCGCCTGGGCTTCGATCTTTCCAAGCTTCGTCTGCTCATCAACTCGATGGGTGACGCCCAGTGCCGTCCGGCTTATCGCGAGCAGGTTAAGCAGTTCATCCTCGATCACGCCGACGAGATGTGCGATGAGTGCCGCGAGCGCGCCGAGCTCAACCCGCTGCGTGCCTTCGACTGCAAGAACGACCACTGCCGCGAGATCATGGCCGAGGCTCCGCTGATGGGTGACAACCTGTGCGATGAGTGCCGCGAGCACTACGAGCAGGTCAAGCGCTATCTGGATGCCGCCGGTATCGAGTATGTCGAGGATCCCACCTTGGTGCGCGGCCTGGACTACTACCCCCGTACTGTCTTTGAGGTCGAGGCCCCTGGCGCCGGCGTCGGCTCCATCGGCGGCGGCGGCCGCTACGATGGCCTGGTCGAGCTCGAGGGTGGCAAGCCCACGGCGGGCGTCGGCTTTGCTGTCGGTTTTGAGCGCGCCCTGCTGGCCCTGCAGGCCTTTGGCAGCGATTTGGGTGCCGATGAGGCCCCGTGCGTCTATGTCGCCAACGCCGGCAAGGAGCTGCGTCAGAACGTCTTTGCCATTACGCAGGAGCTTCGCGCCGCAGGGATTGTGACCGAGGCCGACTATCAGGGTCGTTCGCTCAAGGCCCAGTTTAAGCAGGCCGACAAGGTGGGCGCCAAGCTCATCTTGGTCCTGGGTGGCGACGAGCTTGCCGCCGGCAAGGTCAAAGTGCGCGACATGCAGAGCCATGACGAGGTGCTCGCCGATCTGGACAACGTCGTCGAGGCGGTTCGCGAGCGCCTGTAGCGCATCTTTTTGAGCTTCGGGCCTGCTAACGTGCCCTGCTCATGGAGAGCGATTGTTACGGGGGTGTTTCGCTTTTATGCGGAATGCCTCCGTTTACGTATGCCGCCCACCGAGAAATACGACCATTTAGGGCAAAAACCTTTGCAATGCAGAAAATACTTTTGTGTGGTAAAGCGCAATCAGTGTCGAAAGTATTTCTCAAGCGCCTATAATGAATACCGCATGTTACGTGCATAGAAGGAGGAATGGGAGGAAACGTGGCTGAGAACCTAAGCAACCAGTCTGTACCCGAAGCCGCGGCGCGCGTCGCTGCCGTGGTCAACCGCCTCGTTAACCGAATCGGCTCGAATGCCGAGTCCAGGGAGCGTCTCGCCGAGATCGAGATCCCCGAGGAGCTGCGCGACAATCTGGCGCTGTTCTTGCGCCTGGAGCGCCGTGTGCTTAGCGAGTATGATCCCGAGATCGCGGACCTGTTCGACAAGATTTTGACAGCCGAGATTGTGGTCAATGCCGGCAACCCCGGTACCTGCGCTGCCGACGAAGCCGTCGACGAGCAGGGCGTGCCCACCGCCGACGAGCCCACTGCCGTGGCATTTCGTGAGGTCGTCGATTTGATCGACAGCCTGCCGCTCGATAAGCAGCAGGTCATTGTCCGCGCCTTTACGAGCTTTTTCCATCTGGCAAACCTGTCGGAGGAGAACTACCGTGTGGCGCAGCTGCGCGAGCGCGAGGCCGGTGCGTCGACCGATACCGAGGTCGATCCTGCCAACGAGCTTACCGTTGCCTATCACCAGCTGGTGAATGAGCTGGGTGTCGAGGGTGCCAACGAGCTGCTCGACAAGCTCGAGTTCCACCCTGTCTTTACCGCACATCCCACCGAGGCCCGTCGTAAGGCCGTCGAGGGCAAGATCCGCCGTATCTCCAACCTGCTGGAGGAGCGTCCGCGTCTGGGCGGCTCCGACCTGGTGGAGAACGAGCGCCATATGCTGCAGGAGATCGACGCCCTGGTGCGTACGAGCCCCATCGCGCTCAAGAAGCCCACGCCGGTCGAGGAAGCCGATACCATCATCGACATCTTCGATAACACGCTGTTCGACGTTATCCCCGTTATCTATCGTCGTTTTGACGATTGGGTGCTGGGCGACAAGGCCGGTACTGTGCCGCCGCTGTGCCCGGCGTTCTTCCATCCCGGCAGCTGGATCGGTTCCGACCGCGACGGTAACCCCAACGTCACCGCCAAGGTGAGCCGTGAGGTCGCCGCCAAGTACTTTACGCACATGGTGCTCAAGCTCGAGGACAAGTGCCGCCACATCGGCCGCAACCTCACGCTCGAGGCTACCTACAGCAAGCCGTCGGCCGAGCTCATTAACCTGTGGAACCATCAGGTCGAGATGAGCCCTCGGTACACGGCCCGCGCCGAGCTGATCTCCGAGCACGAGCCGCATCGCGCCGTCATGCTCGTCATGGCCGACCGTCTGAACGCCACCGTGCGCCGTATCACCGACACCATGTACCACAGCGCCGACGAGTTCCTGGATGACCTGCGCGTCGTCCAGCGTTCGCTGGCCGCCTGCGGTGCCGTCCGTGCCGCCTACGGCCCGGTCCAGACCATCATCTGGCAAGTCGAGTCCTTCGGCTTCCATATGGTCGAGATGGAGTTCCGTCAGCACTCCGTGGTGCATGCCCGCGCCCTCAAGGATATCCACGAGAACGGTATCCATGGCGACCTGCAGCCCATGACGCGCGAAGTCATCGATACCTTCCGTGCCATCGGCTCCATCCAAAAGCGCTACGGCAAGAAGATGGCGCACCGCTACATCATCTCGTTTACCAAGAGCGCCCAGCATGTGGCTGACGTCTTCGAGCTGGCCCACCTGTCCTTCGCACACGAGGAAGATGTCCCCGAGCTCGACGTGATCCCGCTATTCGAGCAGCTCGAGGACCTCGAGGGCTGCGTCGACGTGCTCGACCAGATGCTTACGCTGCCCGTGGTGCAGAAGCGTCTTGCCCAGACCAACCGCCGCATGGAGGTTATGCTGGGCTATTCCGACTCCTCCAAGGACGCCGGTCCTACCACGGCCATGCTCGCGCTGCATTCCGCGCAGGAGCGCATTGCCAAGTGGGCCGAGAAGAACGATATCGACCTGGTGCTCATGCACGGTCGCGGCGGTGCCGTTGGCCGTGGCGGCGGCCCGGCCAACAAGGCCGTGCTGGCGCAGCCCAAGGGTTCGGTCAACTGCTTCTTTAAGCTCACCGAGCAGGGCGAGGTCATCTTTGCCCGTTACGGCAACCGCACGCTGGCTCAGCGCCATGTTGAGTCCGTTGCCGCCGCAACGCTTTTGCAGTCGGCCCCGAGTGTCGAGAAGACCAACACAGAGACCACGCAGAAGTTCTGGGATATGGCCGAGAAGCTTAACGCTGCAAGCCACGAGCGCTATCTGGACCTGCTGAACACCGAGGACTTTACACCGTGGTTCTCGACCGTGACGCCGCTGACCGAAGTCGGTCTGCTGCCGATCGGCTCGCGTCCCGCTAAGCGCGGCCTGGGCGCCAAGTCGCTCGACGACCTGCGTACCATTCCGTGGATCTTCAGCTGGAGCCAGGCACGCATTAACCTGGCCGCTTGGTACGGCCTGGGCACCGCCTGCGAGCAGCTTGGTGACCTTGACCAGCTCAAGGCTGCCTACCAGGAGTGGCCGTTCTTCCGCACGTTCATCGACAACATCGAGATGTCGATTGCTAAGACCGATCAGCGCATTGCCAAGATGTATCTACACCTGGGCGATCGCCAGGATTTGTCCGAGAAGGTCTTCACCGAGATGCAGCTCACGCGTAAGTGGGTCCTTGCCATCGTCGGTGACGAGTGGCCGCTGCAGCGTCGTCGCGTGCTCGGCTGCGCCGTTCGCGTGCGTAACCCCTATGTCGACGCCCTGTCCATCGCCCAGGTCCGCGCCCTTCGTGAGGTGCGTATGAACCAGGACGAGATGGCCGAGGAGAAGAAGGCCGAGTACATGAGCCTGATTCTTTCGACTGTGACTGGCGTCTCGGCAGGATTGCAGAACACGGGGTAATCGATAGCCCTGTAGTCGTCCGGGCCCGCCATCAGTTTACTTTTAGGCACGTCCTCGGACATGCAAGAAGCCCTCGCTGCGCACTTCGTGC
>CALHWR010000059.1 GCA_938036665.1 uncultured Collinsella sp.
CTTTGCATGTCCGAGGACGTTTTGGAAAGTAACCCAAAGCGGCCCGGCGATCCTGCGGGAGTTAAACCCCTTTAGAACTTGTCGTGGAAGGTACGCGAAATGACCTCGTCCTGCTGCTCCTTGGTGAGCGTGTGGAAGTTCACGGCATAGCCGGAAACGCGGATGGTCAGCTGCGGGTACTTCTCGGGGTGAGCCTGAGCATCGAGCAACGTCTCACGGTTGAAGACGTTGATGTTCAGGTGATGGCCACCCTTCTCGGCGTAAGCGTCGAGCATGTGGACCAGGTTATCGGCCTGAGTCTCGGAAACTTCAGAAACCTTCATAATGTGTCTCCTTCGATCGATAGGCGCCGGCCGAAACCGGCGCGCTAATCAGTAATCGTTATTGTTAGTATAGCACTAACAATAGTTACTCGCCCAGCTGATCAAGGTCGATATCGCCAAAGAACACCTGGTCCTCCTTGCCGAGCGCACCCGGGATGATGGAGAAGGTGTTGGAGATGCCGTCCTGAGCATCGCGGAACGGGAGCTTGGAAACCGAAGACAGCGAAGCGATGGCGCCGTGGCTATCGCGCTTGTGCATGGGGTTAGCACCCGGGGCGAACGGCTGGCCGGCCTTGCGGCCGTCGGGCGTGGAACCGGTCTTCTTACCGTACACGACGTTGGAGGTAATGGTCAGAACCGAGGTCGTGGGCACGGAGTTGCGGTAGGTGTCGTTCATGCGGATGTACTCCATGAACTGGTGCACAACGTCGTGAGCGATCTGGTCGACGCGGTCGTCGTCGTTACCGTACTTGGGGAACTCGCCCTCGGTCTCGAAGTCGACGATGATGCCGTTCTCATCACGGACGGGGTGGACCTTGGCGTACTTGATGGCGGACAGGGAGTCAGCCACGACGGAAAGGCCAGCGATGCCCGTAGCGAACCAGCGGTGCACGTGCTTGTCGTGCAGAGCCATCTGGATGCGCTCGTAGCAATACTTGTCGTGCATGTAGTGAATGATGTTCAGCGAGTTGACGTACACGCCAGCGAGCCACTTCATCATGTCGTTGTACTTGGCCACAACGTCGTCGTAATCGAGCGTATCGCCCTCGACGGCGCGATACTTGGGGCCGACCTGCTTCTTGGAGACCTCGTCAACACCGCCGTTGAGTGCGTACAGCAGGCACTTGGCCAGGTTGGCGCGGGCGCCGAAGAACTGCATCTCCTTGCCGATGCGCATGGAGGACACGCAGCAGGCGATGCCGTAGTCGTCGCCATGGTAAACGCGCATGAGGTCGTCGTTCTCGTACTGGATCGAGGAGCTGGCGACAGAAGTCTTGGCGCAGAACTTCTTGAAGTTCTCGGGCAGACGGGTCGACCACAGAACGGTCATGTTGGGCTCGGGGCTGGTGCCCATGTTCTCGAGCGTGTGCAGGTAGCGGTAGCTCATCTTGGTAACGAGCGTACGGCCGTCAACACCCATGCCGCCGATGGACTCGGTGACCCACTGCGGATCACCGGTGAACAGGGCCTGGTACTCGGGGGTACGGGCAAACTTGACCATGCGGAGCTTCATGATGAAGTGATCCACGAACTCCTGGATCTGCTCCTCGGTGAAGGTACCGTTGGCAAGGTCGCGCTCAGCGTAGATGTCGATGAACGTAGAGGTACGGCCGATGGACATAGCGGCGCCATTCTGCTCCTTGACGGCAGCGAGGTAGGCGAAGTACATCCACTGGATGGCCTCCTGCGTGTTGGTAGCAGGGTTGGAAATATCGAAACCATAGGTCTCGGCCATCATCTTGAGCTCGCCGAGGGCGCGGATCTGCTCCTGCAGCTCCTCACGGTCGCGGATGTTGTCGGCGGTCATGACCGTCGGGGTGGAAGCCTTCTGGGCCTCCTTGTCCTTGATCAGGTAGTCAACGCCGTACAGGGCGACACGACGGTAGTCGCCGATGATGCGGCCGCGGCCATAGCCATCGGGCAGACCGGTGATGATGTGAGCCGAACGGCAGGCGCGCATCTCGGGGGTGTAGACATCGAAGACGCCGGCGTTGTGGGTCTTGCGCTCGAAGGTGTAGCGCTCGACAACGTTCTCGTCGACCTTGTAGCCGTGCTGGCTGGCGGCCTGGCAAGCGATGCGGATACCACCGTTGACGTGCAGAGCGCGCTTGAGCGGCTTGTCGGTCTGGAGGCCGACGATGGTCTCCTTCTCGCGGTGGGCGTTATCGATGTAGCCAGCGGGGTGGCTCACGATACCCGTGACGGTCTTGGTGTCCATATCGAGGACACCGCCCTGCTCGCGCTCCTTAAGCAGCAGGTCGAGAACCTCGCCCCACAGCTCCTTGGTACGCTCGGTCGGGCCGGCGAGGAACGACTCGTCGCCCTCGTAGGGGGTGTAGTTCTTCTGGATGAAGTCTCGGACGTCAACCTCTCCCGTCCAGATGCCTTCCTTGAAGCCTTCCCATGCCTCCTGCATTGTGTAACCACGCTCCTAGTTACGTGTAATGCGGCGCTCTCTCACACCGCTGCTTATTGAATTCTTGAATGTTCGGCTTGCACCACCGGCTTCATTCGCCTTCCGTCGCGCGTTAGCGCAGGGAAAAACGTTTATTCACCTTGGTCTTGCAACCCTAAACCCAAGATTTCACCCGTTAGTGAAGGATAACATAGCCACCCCCTTCATCAGGGCTGTTATATGTTCCTTTTTTTGTGTCATTAGAGCGTTTTCAACAAATCCGCAGGAAACGCGCCCGCCATCAGCTACCGTTCACCGAATTATTTGATATTTCCCCTTGCCTTTATACGTCCTTCACTCTAGCTGTTATGCCAGCTTTAGCAGGGTAAAGTACCCACCGATAGATTTTTGGGACCTGCCTAAAAATCTACTTTTTCGCCGCGACGGAGGCGGTGGCATGAAATGCCCACGAAGGTAGATTTCTAGGCATGTCCCAAAAATCTACTGTATGAGGCGTGCATACAGGGGTATCATCTTTCACCGAAAATAGTTTCTAGTGTTAGGGGTTTTCGGTGGAAGATACCGATTTCCATGAGCTTGGACGTCAGCTCTTAACTGAGTTTGGCAGCATGCATCAGCGCATTTCGCGCTTTGTGGACAAAGCCCTCAGTGGTGAGATGGCCGTCATGCGCGCCCTCATGCTCGCCGGCGGTTCGCTCACGCCGAGCGAACTCGCTGATCGCGCCTGGGTTTCGAGCGCCCGCATCGCCAACATCCTACGCGCCCTCGAAACCAAGGGCTGGGTCGAGCGCGAGCACTCAAAGACCGACCGTCGTCGCGTACACGTCACGGTGACCGACAAAGGCCGACAAGATCTCGAAATCAAACGTCGGGAATTCGAGAAACGCACCGCGGCCTTCCTCGAGCAGCTCGGCGAAACAGATACCCAAGAGATGGTGCGCCTCCTAAGGCGTGCCAACGAAATTATCGATCGCAATCAAGAAAGGAGAGATGCCGAGTGAGGATTCTCAAGCTCTTTAAAAAGCATATCCTGGCACTGTTCGCAGCTATCGTACTCATCGTGATCAGCTGCAACGCCGATCTGGCACTGCCTACCTATATGAGCGACATCGTCGACGTGGGTGTGCAGCAAGGCGGCATCGCCTCGCCCGTGCCCGACACCATCCGCGCCGAATCACTCGATGACCTTGAGCTCTTTATGAGCACCAAGGACGCCAAAGCTGTGGAGGCCGTGTTTAGCAAGGCTGACAAAAAAGGCATTCGAACGTACAAGGGCACCGAGGAAGAGCGTGCCGATGGCGGCAAGATTGCCGACATTATGAGCCTGCCCGAGACCGTCGTCCTTTCTCTCAACCAGGGCATCGACGCCAGCTCCATGGGCGACATGACCGGCGCATCCACCGAGGCAAGCAATGGCGGCGGCGCCCAGGCCATGCCCACCCCCGAGCAGATGGCGGCAATGACGCCCGAGCAGCTCGCCGAGATGCAGCAGAAGGCCACAGCGGCGCAAAACATGCAAAAGCAGATTGATGCCGACGGCGGCAAGATCACCATGAAGAGTCTGCGCCTAGGTGTCGAGGGCGGTCTGGTAGACCAAAGCAAGCTCGTCGAGGGCGCCAATGAAATGGCGGACAAAATGGGCTCCATGTCGGGCTCCATCGTGATCCAACGCGCCGTGAGCTATGTGCAAGACGAGTACAAGGCGCAGGGTATCGACCCCGCCGACGTGCAGAACGCCTACCTGGGCCGCATGGCGACCACGATGTTTGGTCTGTGCCTGATCTCACTGGTCGCCACCATCCTAACCGGCGCCGTGGCCTCGCGCACCGCCTGTTCCATCGCACGCGACCTGCGCCGCGAGACCTTCAACAAGGTCATGCACTTCTCGCCAGCCGAGGTGGGCAAGTTTAGCCAGGCCTCGCTCATCACTCGCTGCACCAACGACATTCAGCAGATTCAGATGGCCGCAACCCTGTTTATCCGCATGTGCCTCATGGCGCCCGTCATGGGCATCGTCGCCGTCATGCGCGTCCTGGCCAACCACACCGGCCTGGAGTGGACCATCGCCGTGGCCATCATCGCGGTCTCGGCCGTCGTCGGCGTGCTTATGGGCCTCACCATGCCCAAGTTCAAAAAGATGCAGAGCTTTGTGGACCGCGTGAACCTTACCGCCCGCGAGCTGCTCGACGGCCTTATGCCTATCCGTTCGTTCAACCGCGAGGAGCATGAGCTTGAGCGCTTTGACCAGGCTTCGCTCGACCTTATGACCACGCAGCTCTACACCAACCGAGCCATGAGCTTTATGATGCCGCTCATGATGCTCGTTATGAACTGCATCACCGTGCTTATCGTCTGGTTTGGCGCGCAGGGCGTGTCTGACGGCGTGATGCAGGTCGGCAACATGATGGCGTTCATCTCCTACACCATGCAGATCGTCATGGCGTTTATGATCCTCACCATGGTTTCGGTCATCCTGCCCCGCGCCGAGGTCGCAGCCGAGCGCGTGGAAGAGGTCATCACCTGCCCCACCAGCATCAACGACCCTGCCTCGCCCAAACTGCCCGCGGCCAGCGCGCCGCGCGGTGAGCTCACCTTCCGCGACGTGAGCTTCCAGTATCCCGATGCCCGCGCCGATGTCATCAGCGGCGTGAACTTCACCACGCATGCCGGTCAGATGCTCGGCATCATTGGCTCCACGGGCTCGGGCAAGTCCACGCTCGTGCAGCTGATTCCGCGCCTGTACGACGTCACGGGCGGCAGCATTTCGCTCGACGGCATCGACGTGCGCGACATGACCCTTTCCGAGCTGCGCCACCGCATTGGTTACATCCCGCAGCAGGGTCGCCTGTTCTCGGGCACCGTCGCGAGCAACCTCAAGTTTGCCGGCGACATGGTGAGCGATGATGATATGCGCCAGGCGGCACGCATCGCCCAGGCCGAGGACTTTATCGCCGAGCGCGAGGGCGGCTACGACTCCCCCATCAGCCAGGGCGGCTCCAATGTTTCGGGTGGTCAGCGCCAACGCCTGGCCATTGCCCGCGCGTTGGCCAAAAAGCCCGAGGTCGTGGTGTTCGATGACTCGTTTAGCGCGCTCGACTACAAGACCGACGCCCGCCTGCGCGAGGAGCTTGCCAAAAACGTTACCGACGCCGCACTCGTGGTCGTGGCCCAGCGCATCGCGACCATCATGCACGCCGACCAGATTATCGTGCTCGACGACGGCCACGTGGTGGGCACCGGCACGCACGAGGAGCTGCTGCACGGCTGCCCGGCGTACCTGGAGATTGCACAGTCGCAGCTTTCCGCCGAGGAGCTGGGGCTTACCCAAGAAGAAATTGCAGCCGTCATGGAAGGAGGCGAGCGCTAATGGCAGACGAGACCAAGACTCAGATTCCCAAGCCCACCCGCCAGCGTGGTCCCATGGGCCGCATGGGTGGCATGCGCCGTGGCGAAAAGGCCAAGGACTTTAAGGGCACCATGAGGCAGCTGCTCGGCTATATCGGCCAGCACAAGATTGCCGTGTTTGCCGCCGTCGCCTTTGCCGTGTGCTCGGTCATCTTTAACATTGTGGGGCCCAAGGTGCTCGGCCAGGTTACGACTAAGCTGTTCGAGGGCCTGGTTGCCAAGGTCAACGGTACCGGCGACGTTGACTTTGCCTGGATCGCCAAGACGCTCGGCTTTTTGCTCTGCCTGTATCTGGCAAGCTCTGTCTGCGGCCTCATCCAGGGCTGGCTCATGACCGGCGTCACGCAAAAGATTTGCTACCGCATGCGCAAGGAGATCGCCGCCAAGATCGCTGTCGTGCCGATGAGCTACTTCAACGGCCACAGCAAGGGCGACGTGCTCAGCCGCATCACCAACGATGTCGACACGCTGGGTCAGTCACTCAACCAGAGCGTGACACAACTCATCACATCGGTGACGCAGATTATCGGCGTGCTCGTCATGATGCTGTCGATCAGTCTGCCGCTCACCGGCGTCACCGTGCTCACGCTGCCGGCTGCCGCGATTATCCTGACCGTGATGATTCACTTCTCGCAGCCGTACTTCCGCGAGCAACAGCAAGTCCTGGGCGCCGTCAACGGCATTATCGAGGAGGACTTTGCCGGCCAGAACGTTATTCAGGTGTTCGACCGCGCCGAGGCCTCAATCGAGGAGTTCGACCGTCAAAACGACCGTCTCTTTATTAGTGGCTGGCGCTCGCAGTTCCTATCGGGCCTGATGATGCCGCTTATGAGCTTGGTGGGCAACATGGGCTACGTGGGCGTTGTCGTGGTGGGCGCACAGCTCGCGCTGACCGGCAATGCCACGCCCGGCGACATCCAGAGCTTTATCCAGTACGTGCGCAACTTTACGCAGCCGGTGCAGCAGCTGGGCAACGTGAGCAACACGATGCAGTCGATGGCCGCTGCCACCGAGCGCGTCTTTGAGTTCCTCGCCGCGCCCGAGGAGGAGCAGAAGGCCGACGCCCAGATTCCCGAGAAGCGCCCCGGCCACGTTGAGTTTGACCATGTCAAGTTTGGCTACACGCCCGACAGGACCATCATCCACGACTTTAGCTGCGAGGCGCAGCCCGGTCAGACCATCGCCATCGTCGGCCCCACCGGCGCCGGCAAGACCACGCTCATTAAGCTGCTGCAGCGTTTCTACGACGTGGACGGCGGTTCGCTGCGCGTCGAGGGCGTCGACGTGCGCGACTGGGACCGCGCGGCACTGCGCGGCGAGTTTGCCATGGTGCTGCAGGATACCTGGCTGTTTAACGGCACCATCCGCGAGAACATCCGCTACGGACGTCCCGATGCGACTGACGCCGAGGTCGAGGCCGCCGCGCGCGCCGCACGCTGCGACCACTTTATCCATACGCTCGCCGGCGGTTACGACTTTATGATCAATGAGGAGGGCACCAACCTCTCACAGGGCCAGCGCCAACTCGTGACCATCGCCCGCGCCATTTTGGCCGACCGTCCGGCGCTGATTTTGGACGAGGCGACCTCCAACGTCGATACCCGCACCGAGGAGCTTATTCAGCGCGCCATGGATGCGCTGATGCAGGGCCGCACGAGCTTTGTCATCGCGCACCGCCTGTCCACAATCCGCAACGCCGACGTGATCTTAGTAATTCGCGACGGCGACATCGTCGAGAAGGGCACGCACGACGAGCTGCTCGCCCAAGGCGGCTTCTACGCCGACCTGTATAACTCGCAGTTCGACGAAGCGGCGTAGATTCGACCGCAGGGAACGGATGACGCCCGAGAACGGGGGCGCAGGACAACCTGCGCCCCCGCTTTGTGTCCTTCGAGCCTCGAAACGCCTTCCCTGAGGCCTCATTGACGGCGCCTTCCAGACCCCGTGGTCAAAAAAGGGCAAATATGAGTACTGCAACCTTTTTAGTAACAGCCAAAACAGTCCCAAATGCCGTCCTCACGACTTGCACGCGCTCCTAAATTGATCAAACAGCCCTATAGCAGCCTTATATGCGTTGAGGTTAATGAACATATTTGCTGTTATGTCTATTATCTTATGCCGGCAATATGGCACTACGATAGCAACAGTACTCATATTTGCCATTTTTTGCCCACAGGGCCTGGAAAAGGCCAACAGGGTAGTCATTGGGGACGTTCTTAAACGACCAGTCAAACAAGAACGTCCCCAACGACTACTTAAAAACGGGAGATTATCCACTCTCATTCTGCGAGCACTCATTTAAGTCTGTCCCCAATGAGTGCCCGGCAGCAACGGGACCGCCGATGTCTTGGCAGAGTCAGCGAAAACCCGCGTAACTAAACCCGCTCCGCGATCTCGTGAATGAGGTAGTCGGTCTTTTCCCAGCCCAGGCACGGATCGGTGATCGACTTGCCAAAGACACCGCCGTCGACCGGCTGGTTGCCGTCCTCAAGGTAGGACTCGATCATAAAGCCCTTGACCAGCCTTGAAATGGCTTCGTTGCGGCGGCAGCTGTCGAGCACCTCCTTGCAAATGCGATACTGCTCCAGCGGACGCTTGCCCGAGTTGTCGTGGTTGCAGTCGATGACCGCTGCCGGATTGGCATAGCCGGCGTGCTCGGTATAGCGCTCGGCCAGGCGCTCGAGGTGCTCGTAGTGGTAGTTGGGGTAGGTGCGCCCATCGAGACCGATGTAGCCACGCATAACGGCGTGCGCGAGCGGATTGCCGTCGCACTCGACCTCCCAGTTGCGGAAGATGAAACTCTGATGCGCCTGAGCGGCGTAGATGGAGTTGAGCATGACGGTGGTGGAGCCGGCAGTGGGGTTCTTCATGCCCACCGGCACCGAAATGCCGCTCGACACCAGACGGTGCTCCTGGTTCTCGACCGAGCGCGCGCCCACAGCGACGTAGCTCAGCAGATCGACAAGGTACTGATAGTTAGAGGGGTAGAGCATCTCGTCGGCGGTAAAGAAGCCGGTCTCCTCGATGACGCGCAGGTGCATGTGGCGAATGGCCTTGACGCCCTCGAGCAGGTCATCGGGCGCCTCGGGGTCGGGATTGTGCAGTAGACCCTTGTAGCCGGTACCCTTGGTGCGCGGCTTGTTGGTGTAGACACGCGGGATGATGATGAGCTTGTCCTTGACCTCCTCGGCGGTTTTGGCCAGGCGGTTCATGTACTCGAGGACCGAATCCTCCCGATCGGCAGAGCATGGGCCGATGATGAGCACCTTGCGCGCGTCCTCGCCGGTAAAGACCTTGGCGACCTCGGCGTCGAATGCCTGCTTCTTAGCGGTAAGCTCGGCGGAAAGCGGCATTTCCTCGCGGATCTCCATGGGGATCGGCAGCCTACGTTTGAAATCCATGGCCATAGGGGCCTCCTCAATCTATAGAGAGAGCAAAAAGCGTATTGTCGAGTGCTCGGCATTATCCGCTGTCGCACGCTAAAGTGCAAGCACAGCCTACTAAAAAGGGAATGAATCGACACAAGGGCCCGCTCACCACGAGAGTGGATAATCTCCCGTTTTTGGCCCATGTTCGCGCTCAAAGTGGGAGATTATCCACTCTCGTCGGGCAAGCGTCCGAAAATCCTCACTCGTGACCCCTTTTCCTCCGTCCCCGAGGGATCGGGGCTCGCCTGCCGAATGATTGATGCGGCCGCCCTGCGTCCATGTCACACTCAGAGGTGGCCTGACCCAACTTGGAAGGAGCCTTCATGAGCCTTGACAACGTAACCCTGCGCGCCGCCACGCTCGACGACCTGACCGGCATCGCCGCCATCTACAACCAGCTGTGGTGCAACACGCTGCGCAACCGCGGCGACGTCGAAGCTGCCGATTTCTGCGCGCGCTTTAACATCGCTATGCAGCTGCAACGCTCACCTATCGCGCTTGTCGCCGAGGCCGAGGGCCGCATTATCGCCGCCTGCTGCATCGGCATCTTCGAGGACGGCAAGCCGCGCACCAACCCCACGTGGGAGTCCTGCTACAACGAGATGCTCGCCCAGGCAACCGAAATGGCAAAGGCCGCCGACGCCAAGCTCGAGGGCTCGCTCTTCGGCGACAGTCGCGAAAAGGCCACGGCGGATCGCTTTGCCGCCACAGGCAACGAGTATGCCCAGGGCCAGCTCAACCTGATCATCATCGTGCCCGAGTGGCAGGGCAAGGGGCTCGGCCGCGCGCTTATCGACCTTGCGCGCGCCGAGCTCGCCAAGGCAGGCTGCACCAAGTTCTTCCTGATGAGCGACTGCAACTCCGACTGGCAGTTCTACGAGCACCTCAACATGAAGCGCATCCTGGAGGATCACAGTCAAGACACCGGCGACGGTTTTATCGTCTACATGTACGGAGGCGACACGCAGGGCTAACCCGCTAAGCAAGTACCAAAACCACCACAAAAGGCGCCCATCCCCCTTGTGGTGACAGGTTTTATCTGGGCGAACGTTAAGACCGCCGCGGGGGAGCTGCTTTCCCTCGCGGCGGTTTACTAACCGTGAAAACCAAGTGAGTAGGCTTTTGGCGGGATCCCGAGCACACCCCAAAACGCCGCAGCTCTGGCCTGCGGTTTTATCGAGCGTTTGTCGCGATGTGCTCGGCAGATCCCAAAAAGTCTACTCACTTGCATCCGAGACGCACCAGGCAGGCAAAAAACCGCCGCGAAAGGGGTCCGATCCTCTTCGCGGCAGTTGTTAATACGCCGAACTTGTTATCGCAAAAGCCAATCACGCGCCGAGACCACGCTACAGTCTTTCGACTCATACGTTGAATCCACGCGGGCCACAACATAGCGCGCATCTTTTGCAATGTCGATCTCATCGCATACAGCCTGTAAATGGCGGGCGTACTTATCGTGATACGTTCTGGATGATTTTATTTCGATAGCCTTGGGCCTCCCTGAGTTTGTGCAGTCGAGCAAATCGATTTCTCGCTTGCCGTCGTCCCTATAGAAATACAACTCGGGATTCTCGCCCACGTTGAGATGGCTCTTCGCCGTTTCGGAAACGATGAGGTTTTCGAAAACTGCCCCCAGATAAGGGCTCTCCAAAAGTTGCTCCAGTGATCCAATTTTGAGCAAGTAGCAGAGCAGCCCCGTGTCGTAAAAATAAAGCTTGGGCGTTTTAGTCAAACGTTTCCTGGCATTTGCATAATAGGGCTGCAGTGAAAACGTCAGGTAGCTCTGCTCCAGGATAGACAACCAGCTTTTAATGGTCGATACGTTCACACCCGTATCCCGAGAAAGCGAAGATATATTAATGAGAGCACCGGCGCTCTGGGCAATTATGGACAGAAACTTATGAAACTCTGCTTTATTGCGCACGTCAAGCAAGCCCACAACATCGCGCTCAACATAGGTATCAATATAGCTGGGGAAATAAACCGAGGACGGCATTCCGGCGGAACGCAGGCGAGGGTATCCCCCTTCGAGCGCAAACAAATCCACTTCCAACTGCCCCTGCTGGCCCCTCTCCGCTTCTCGAAACGAAAATGGCAGCAATTTTAAGATCCCGACTCGCCCGGCAAGAGACTGGCCGATGCTTTTCATCATCAAAAAGTTTTGCGATCCCGTAAGGATGTATTGACCGGCGTCTCCCCGCTCATCCGAAACAACCTGAATCATCGAGAACAAATCCGGGGCGTATTGCGCCTCATCGATGATGAGTCCGCCCTTTCGGTTGCGGATAAAACTCACCGGATCCTCCAAGGCCGCGCGCCTCGTTTGGGGGTCCTCAAGCGTGACATAGGAATAGTCGGGAAAGGCATGCCTAACCAGCGTAGACTTACCGCTCTGCCTAGGCCCCGTCAACGACACAACAGGAAACCAACCCGCCATGCGAATGAGCAACTCATGCAAATCCCTGTTAATGTACTCGGCCATATCAACGCCCCTTATAACGCTGTTACCATAATCGTATAGTATCATTTGCCATAATCTTGCAGTAGCGTTTTCCATAATCTTGTAGTAGTGTTTTCCACAATCTTTTAGTAGCCCAGTTCAAAAACGTTATTTATAGAGCCGAAATCTCAGACCCTAAATAACAATAGCCACCACAATGGGAACTGTCCCCA
This sequence comes from uncultured Collinsella sp., assembly GCA_938036665.1. Lineage (GTDB taxonomy): Bacteria > Actinomycetota > Coriobacteriia > Coriobacteriales > Coriobacteriaceae > Collinsella. The sequence goes on from CALHWR010000059.1 coordinate 11,967, forward strand.
TTGTGGTGGCTTGCAGGCGAGTTGACTTATTCGACTATCGCGGGCCGGCCGTGTCCGAGTCTAGAGCGTGGCAAGTCGCTTGGATTCGCGGACGGCGAGGGCGATGGAGATAAGACCAGTGATGGCGTCAGCCGCCACCAAGGCAAACCAGACACCCTGAACGCCCATCATGTTGCCAAGCAGGTACATAAGCGGCACGGAGCAGATCACGTAGCGGAGCAGACCGGTGAACGTGGCGATACCCACCTTCTCAACCGCCTGGAAGTACATCGACATGGTCATGGCAAGATAGCCCAGGGCCACGGCCAGGATAACGATGCGCGTGGCGTTGGCGGCAACCTCGACGAGCGCCGGATCGCTACCAGCAAAAAAGGCGCAGACCGGCGTTGCGGCCACCCATAGCACAGCAGACACCGCAGCAAGCGTCACGACCTGGTACTTAAGCGTGCAGGAGAGCGTTTCCTTGAGGCGCGCCCACGCCTTGGCGCCGGCGTTGAAGGCGGCAATGGGCTGCAGGCCGTACGAGAAGCACTGGGCGACCATCATGGTAATGTAGAGGATGTAGCCGTTGATCACACCAAAGGCCGCGATGTAGAGCGAACCCATGTCGCCGCCGAGCTGGCCAAGCAACGAGTTGGCAACGGTGTTGAAGATGAACGTGGCAGCTTGCACCAAAAAGAACGGGAAACCAATCTTGATGATCTGGCCGCAGATGGCCATGTCGAGTTTGAGGTCGGCGGCGCTGATCTGGAGCTGCGACTTCTTACCGCCGATGAACCAGAAGATACCGATGGCCCAGATACCGATGGAAAGACCGTAGTACACACCAGCTCCCATAACGCCAAGCTTGAGCACAAACGTGGAAAGCGCAAGCCAGCAGATAGCGACGATGGCAGACACGGTCATGAGGTTGGCCTGGATCTGAACCTTCTCGTCCACACGCATGACGGCGGTGACCATCTGACCAATGACCGTGAGCGGCAGCAGCACGGAGAAGGTGCGCACGCCGGCAACGGTATCGGCCATGATGTCGGGCGTGGCGCCGAAGAATGCGCAGATGGGCTCGGTAAACACAGCCATCACCACAGCAAGCAGCACACTCACAATCGTGGTAAGCCAAAAACCCTGGCTAAACGCCTTGCTGGCGCCCTTAATGTCGCCGGCACCCAAAAGGTTGCCCACCACGGCGGGCACGCCGGTGCCAAACAGGTTGCCAAAGGCCAGGTTAATGTACTCGACCGACATGATGATCGAAACACAGGCCAGGCCGTGTGCACCCAGGCCCCAACCCATCACGAGGCCCTCAAGGACCACCATGATAATCTGGGCGAGCATACCCTGGCCGGTGATGATGGTGTACTTGCGCACCAGGCCGGGAATCGGCTGCGAGGCAAGCTCACGCTCCTCCTCAACAGCGGCGGTCGTTTCTTCTGCCATTGTTCTCCCCTTTCCATGAGAGATTGATGAATGGATGCATGAATGGATGGGCGGCACGCACAGGCTGCGGCACCGCCCAGCGATGCAGCAGCCCCGCTAGGCCTCGTAGACCACCTTGCCGGCAATCATCGTGAGAGACGCCGTGGCCTCGAGGACCTCAGCCGGTTCGCAGTCAAAGAGGTTACGGTCGAGCACACAGATATCAGCCTGTTTGCCGCATGCGAGCGTACCGATGCGATCCTCGGCATGCATGGCGTAGGCGCTGCCGTAGGTGTAGGCGCGCAGGGCCTCGGCCATGGTGATGCGCTCCTGCGGGAACCACCCTTCTGGGTTGGAGCCGTCCTCGAGCATGCGGAAGACCGCGCCGTACACCTCCTCCATGGGCTCCAAGCCCACAACGGGGAAGTCACTGCCCAGGTGCACCACGGCACCGCTGGCAAGCAGGCTATGCAGGGGCCACGAAAGCGCAGCACGCTCGGGGCCCACGGCATCGTCCTTGGCAAGGTCAGCCATATCGAGCAGCATGTGCCACGGCTGCATACCAGGGCATATACCCAGCTCGGCATAGCGCGGCAGATCCTCGGGCTCAACCGTCTCGTTGTGCTCCATGGAGTGGCGGCAACCCCGCTTACCATGCAAGCGCTCGCCCTCCTCAAAGCAATCAAGCACAAAACGCACCGAGCGATCGCCGATCGTATGGACGCGCGTGTCAACGCCCCATTCCTGCGCCCTGACAATGGCGGCACGGATGCGCTCTGGATCCTCCGCGGGCTCACCGCAGGTATCGGGCGCGTTGGAATAGGGTTCAAGCATCCAAGCGGTGTGGTCGGAGCACACGCCATCAAGAAACTGCTTAAAGCCGTGCCACTCGACCTGCGTACCCGAGAAGGCGTATTTCTCCTTGATCTGCTCGAGCGTTAAGGACTCGTTTTCGAACAGATCGGTGTACAGGAACACGCGCAGTGGCAAGTCGCCCTTGGCATTAAGACCTGCCAACACCGCATACGGGTTTTCCATGCTCACAAACGTAGGATTGACCATGCCGACCGTAGTGATTCCCAGGGCATTGGCGCGCCGGGCGGTTTTTGCAAACGACGCGTCAACAACCTCGGGCGCTGGGTCGTAGACCTCGTCCATAAAGAAGACGCCGGCGTTGTTGGAAAACACGCCCGTCAGATTGCCCTCGGCATCCTTAAGGATCTTGCCGCCTGCGGGATCGGGCGTCTGCGAAGTTACTCCCACCTTGTTGATGGCGCAGGTATTGGCACTAAAGGTATGCAGGTCAACCTGCTGCAGAAAGACCGGGCGGTCCGAGATGTACTCATCGATCATCGCGGCTGTGGGCATCTCGGGGACATCCCACTGGAACTGGATAATCTGGCAGCCCAGGATCCACTCGTTATCGGGATGGTCGGCCGCAAACGCCACGACACGTTCCATCGCCATCTCAAAACTGGTGCAGTCGATGAGGTTGACGGCAAAATCGGGGTCGGTCATGAACGCGCCCTGGGCAAAATGCGTGTGCGAGTCAATCAGGCCGGGCATGACGAGCTGGTCGCCAAAGTCGCGCACCTCGGTATCGGGACCGATAAACGGTGCCAGGTGGGCATCGTCACCGCAGGCAACGATTTTATCGCCCCGCACGGCAACGCCGCCCTTAAACGGCTCGAGCCCATCGCCGGTAAAAACGGCGTTGCTCTTGATAACTACATCAGCCTTGTCCATGTGAGCCTCCTCAGGCATCTTTGGTTGCAACGCGGACGCACCGCCCGCGTGGGCACTCGGTTGGGAGCGTAGCGCTCCCGCATCGGCGCGTGCCTACAAGCCGTGCTCGGACGTCTGTCCCACGTCCGCGGCTTCGCGCTACACCCATTGATACACAGGGGCAAATCCATGCCAAGGCCAGGGACCGCAAACGGTCAGTTTAAGCAGGTTTACACGCTTTACCTGCAGGTTTATTGTCTGAGATTATTACCGCGTCATTACGCCCAACGGCGTGCCCGCCCACACGGCAAGACCCGCATGCAAGGAAGAATAGGGCTAGGAACGCCAAAAGGTATCTATGAGGTCATCTCGGTTGGAGACACCGCTTTTAACGTAGATGCGATGCAAGTGTGCCTTGACCGTGCCAGGGCTGATGACCAACTCGCTGGCGATGTTTTGGGCGTCGTTGCCCTTCAGCACCAGTGTGAGCACTTCCTGCTCGCGCCGTGACAGCTTATGGGCGTCGGCATAAATCACCACACGCGATGCGAGGTCGTCCTCAGAGCTTGCGCTCTCGGCCGCCACGTCCTCATCGGCACGCGGATGACGGGCATACACACGCAGGATATGGCTAAACTGGCAAAAAAGCTGAGCCGCGCATACCACGAGCAGCACGTTTTCGGAGATATTGCGCTCGGACAGATACCACAAAAAGAGGCTGATGACGGGGTTTTGAAAGTCGGGGTGGCAGAACAAGATCATGTAGGTGTCCTCGGCGATTACGCAAAACGCAAGAACGAGTGCCACCTTCCAAAAGAGCTTTGAGCGGTCGAGGTCCAGCTTCTCAACACGAGTGGCTCTGCACCGGTAATGCCAGGCGGCATAGGCAAGACATCCTACATTGCCCAGGTCACGCGTGAGCCAAAAGAGATACTGCTGCATCTCTCCGGCAGCGCCGCTGCGAGGCACCAGCAGCAATTGCAAGATTGAAAACGGCACGATAGCGAGCCCGAGCATGCGCGACGTCGGCCTTTTGCGCAAGCGTGCAAACATCCACAGCACAATGCAAGCATAGATGGCAATACCGAGCACGCAGCGCAGCAAGGGGTGCTGCAGCGGCTCGCTAAAGGTAACGGCGTAGTCATATTTGAGCCGAGTGTACTCGTCAAAAAAGATGACCGACATATCGAGCATGTAGAGCAAAAAGCCCGCCGCGGCCACTAGGCTGTCGCGACGGTGCGTCATGAGCCAAACCACCAATGCCACGGCACTGGTCACCAGAGCCACACCCATGATAATCGTGGTGTAGATATAGAACGCGAAACTCATGCCCGCCTCCCCTGTCTAGATGCCGTGAGGATGTTGACAGATTCTTTGCCGCAAGATAAGACTCACCGATTAAACGTACTGTATCGTTTAGATAAACAAGCTGTGTCTCACCGATGAAAGGAGATGCCATGGCGCCTATCGCACCGCTCAAAATACTCGTTGCCCCTGCCGCCAAGGCCATCGTCCACCTGTGCGACTCACTTACCTACAATGACGTCCCCTGTGTCGTCGAAGAGCGTTCGGACAGCTGCCCCTATCTGGGCCACGTCCCCTTCTTTGCGCCTAAGCTCGTTTCCGATCCCGAGCACCGCGAACAGTAATCCAAGATGCACCAAGCGCTGCGCAACTCGCGGCGCTTACTGTTTTGGTGCAAAGTAACCTGACCCCCGTGCACCAACGCCGGGATTGTCGACGCTTCGGCCGCGGCGCGATATGAGGCGCGAAACCTCGCCCAATAACAGGCCAATCACTACGCCCGCGAGAATCGGCAACTTTGCCATCTCGGCAGGTGAGCTGTTGAGCGGCACAATCGTAGCAACAATCGAAAGCACGAGCTCCACCACGGGAATCGCAAGCGCCACCGCGAGCACCTTGCCCTCGAAAGGCGCACGGAACACACGCGAGCGATTATCGTGCTTGCGCAGACGCCAAAACGCTGGGAACATGGGGATATAGCTCATGAGCAGAAAGACGACGTTCATCGAGAAGAAGACCCAAAAGACGTCGGAACCCTCACCCAGCGGAATCTGGAGCAGCAGCACCAGGCTGGCAAAACAGCCGTTAATGAGCGCTGAGCCGTTGGGCATGCCGGTCTTTTTGGACACCAACGCAAAGGGACGCGGCATGTTGCCATGGCGCGCGGCATAGCTCGCTACGTTGTTGACGCCAAAGCTCCAGCAGATCATATTGGCGAACAACGTCACCAAAAAGGCCACGCCCACGACCATCGTCAGCGGGTGGGTGCGCCCCACCATAGCGGCGACTGCGTCCACAATGCCCGAATCGAGTGAAAGCTGCTCGGTGGGAACCGCGGCTCCAATGCCAATGCCACAGATGATGTAGATCGCCGCAATGGCCACGCCACCGGCAATAACCGCCTTGGGGATATCACGCGACGGGTTCTTCATCGTGCTGGCAAAGGTCGCGACCACTTCGAAGCCCATAAAGTTGAACAGGATAATCGATAGGTACGTCAACGAATTGGTGTCGCCCAGATCTGGAATGAAGGTCTTAAACGACATATCGTTGGCAAAGCCGTTATTGCAGGCAAACCAAATGCCGACGATTCCCACCACAGCGGTAATGAGCACCTTGATGACGGCGCCGCCGTCCATGACCCAATCTGCCTCGGCCACCGGCTGCATTGCCATGACCGTGACGCCCCACACAAAGACAATCTCGATGGCGATTCGGATCCCGAGTGAAAACTCGATACCCCACACCGCATTAATGACACTGGGGAACATGCAGGCGATACTTGCCACCCACAGCGGAAAGTTAACCCAGTAGCACCAAGAGCAACGGGCGCCCCAACGGTCGCCCAGGCCCAAGCGAACCCAATCGTACAGGCCGCCCTCGGAATCAAACGCCGTACCCAGCTCGGCCACCACCAGACCATAGGGAAGCAAAAACGTAATGATAAGGAAAATCCACCAGAAGAACTGTACGTTACCCATGGCAGATGCCGGAGCCGCCGCCTCGATGGTAAACACGACGCAGATAACCGAAAGGATGACCTCGATCAGGGAGAACTTTTTACCTGCCATGGCGCGCGCCCCCTACAGCAAAAAGGATGGCATCTGTACCGAAGGCGCAGCCCAAGGTAGGGTTGCAGGCCGCGTCACCGGTGCAGGTGCCATCCCAGAGAGAGGAGAGGATGCATTTGTTGGACCAACGCTCGCGGAACAGGCGCGTGTAGATAACGATACGCTGGTACATAGATACTCCGATCAAAACGGCCGCGTTCACGACCGATAACTTTCGGCAATTGAAGACGCGTCTGACCTGGGAAATTCAAGCGAACAATTGGCCTAACCCGCAAAAAATCCCAGGCCAGACGCGTACTCAATCAAAGAAAAGGGCACTCCGAAGTGGAGGCAACGGAGTGCCCAAAGAAAAACCCAACCGACCAAGACATCGAATAAACCGACCATCAATGCCCCGAGATGGTCCGATTCACCGACCGTCCGATTGATCGGCTGGGTTCCCGAAGCATCACGGCTCGGAAAGTCAGACGTTTACTCGGCGTGCTCAGGTGCGCCAGATTGGCGCGAACGAGGAGCGTAGCGTACGACGCTACGTAAGCGACGAGTGAACGCCAAGGTGGCGTGCCTGAGTTACGCCGAGGGCTCCTGCTGGGTAATGCAGTGGATGTTGCCGCCACCGAAGACGACCTGCTCGGACTGGACGCCGACGCACTTGTAGACGCCCTCGCCCCAGACCTCGTCGTAGATCTTCTGGAGCGTGTCGACGGCCAGCTGGTCGTTCTCGTCGCCGTACTGCGGGACGATAACGCCGTGGTTGGTGACCAGGTAGTTCATGTAAGAGGCGATCAGCGGCTCGTCGGGGACGCGCGGCTCGGCGTTCTCGTCGGCGTCGATGGTGTCGCAGGAAGCCTGGTCCATGAACAGCGGGTTCACGGGCATGCAGAGCTTGTAGACCTTCATCTTGCGGCCCTTAGCGTCAACGGCGTTGGAGAGGGTCTCGTAGGCAGCGTGGCACTGCTCGTAGAACGGATACTCGGGATCGTCGGTCCAGATGCAGGCCATGACGCCCGGAGCGATGAACGTGGCGACGTCATCGATGTGGCCGTTGGTCTCCTCGGGGTCGATGCCCTCCTTGACCCAGATGACCTTCTCGACACCCAGGTAATCCTTGAGGTGCTCGTCCATATAGGCGCGAAGCTCCTCGCTCCAGGGCTCAAACTTCTTGTGGAACTTGGGCCAGATGGACTCGGGATCCTCTTCCTCCTCCAGAACCGCAGAGCAGGTGCGGCCCGGGGAAAGCAGGCACTGGTCGGTCACGACAAGGGTGCCCTCGCCGTCGACGGTGATGGAGCCGCCCTCGAGGATCATGTCATCGGGACGATAGCGACGGCAGCCGGAGAGCTCAGCCATCTTAAGGGCGATCTGCTCGTCCTTGTCCCACGGGAAATAGAGGCCATCCACAAGGCCACCGTAAGCGTTGAAGTGCCAGTGGTTGGCGCGCTTCTCGCCCTTGCCGTTGATGACGTAGGTGGCGGCGGTGTCGCGGAACCAGGCGTCGTCGGTGGTCATCTCGATGACGGTGACGTTCTCGTCCTCCTCGAAGACGGCCTTGCAGTTGGCATAGTCGACCTGGTTGGCGCACATGGTAACCGGGGTGAACTCGGCGATGGCGCGGGCGATGGCGGCATACTGCTTCTGAGCCGGCTTGGCGCCGTGGGCCCAGGTGTCGGTGCGGTGGGGCCAACCCATCCACACGCGATCCTGCGGGGCGAACTCAGCGGGCATAAAGAAGCCGTCGGCCTTGGGGGTGGACTCGGACTCGGTGATCGTACGCATAAGATTTCCTCCAAATCGAACGATCGCTTGCCGCGGGCGGGTTGCCCGCAGCCTAAAACCAAGAGATGGTAGGCGCCCGTTCCTCGGCAAAGGTCGGGGCGCCCGACGCCGGTTTTCACGGAATCGCACCGGCAAGCGACGACGTAACCAAGTGCGCGGAGACAAAACGCACGAAGGATACGGAAGAGAGATTGGGGTGGGCGGTGGTTACCGGAGCTATCGCTCACACCCACCCCGGGGAATGGTTAGCAAACCTGTCGCTTGGGCACGTCTCCGAAGAGGCTAGAGTGCCCGGAGTCGGGAGCGACAAGCCCGACGAAGCGCACGTTGGTACGCGAGGAGGGTTGGAGCCCCAGAACCGGGTGCTCTAGTTCTCCTCGGCCTCGGCGGCCTCCTCAGCGAGACGCTGAGCTGCCAGCTCGGAAGTGAGGCCCTTGTACTCGGTCTCGCGGCCCTTGGCGCTGACGACGCGGACAACCTCGCCGATGAGCAGAAGCACGATGAAGATAACGATCATCGGGAGCTTGTCGCCAATTTCAGCGGCAGAGAGCGGCACCAGCGTTGCAACGATGGCCAGGATCAGCTCGATGCAAGGGATGGCCAGCATGACCTTCATCATGGCGCCCTTAAACGGGAACGTGAAGATACGCTCGCGGTTGGGGTCGTTCTTGCGAAGGTTGAGGAACGCCGGGAACATCGGGATGTAGGTCAGCAGCAGGAAGACGACGGAGGTGCCGAAGAGCATCCAGAAGACACCGTTGGAGATGGCGTCGATGGGTACGAGCTGCAGGCACAGCACCAGGGAGGCAACGATGGCGTTGACCAGGTTGGCGCCGTTGGGCATGTCGTCATCCGAGATCATCGAGGCGAAGACCTTGGGCATGTTGCCGTGCTCGGCAGCGTAGCGGGCGACGGAGTTGACGCCGAAGGACCAGGCGGCCATGTTGGCGAACAGGGTGATCAGGAAGGCGATGCAGATGACCTTGAAGATCATGGAGTCGCCCACCATGGTCTGGACTGCGACAATCATGCCATAGTCGGGGTCGATGGAATCGGCCGGCACAGCAGCACCGATGCCAAAGCCAGCGAACAGGTAGATCACGGCGATGGACAGGCCACCGACGATGATAGCCTTGGGGATATCGCGAGCGGGATCGGCCATGTCGTCGGTCATGGTGCAGATGACCTCGAAGCCCATGAAGTTAAAGATGATGATCGACAGGTAGCCGAGAGCGTTGGTGTTGGTGAGCTCGGGCAGGAAGGTGGCAGCGGACATGTCGTTCGCAAAACCGTTCTCCATGGCATACCAAATGCCCAAAGCGCCAACGATAACGGCGACGGCGACCTTGATGATGGCGCCACCGTTAAGGACCCACTCGGAGTCGGCCGCCTTGGAGCGGCCCATGAGGTAGACGATCCACACAAAGGCAAGATCGATACCCATCTTGGCGATCAAGTTGAACTCGACGCCAAAGACCATGCCCAAAATGTCGGGGAACATGGTAGCCAGCGAGGCGATCCACAACGGGTAGTTGACCCAGTAGTAGTACGAGATGCGGGCGCCCCATTTGTCGCCCAGGCCATCGCGTACCCAGTCGTAAATGCCGCCCTCGCCGTCATAGGTGGTACCGAGCTCGGCGACAACCATGCCGTAGGGAAGCAGGAAGGTCAGGATCAGGAAGATCCACCAGAAGAACTGCTGGTTGCCAATGGCAGCAGCAGGAGCGGCGGCCTCGCAAACGAAGACGACGCAGATGATGGTCGAAATGACCGTCAAGAAGGAAAGCTTTTTCTTTCCGTCGCTCATGATGAGCTCCTTCGCTCAGTCTTGGACAGATCCGAGGCCCTAAGGTATTAAGGCAATTGCTTGGGCCTCGGTGAGCGGGCGACAGGAGACGAGCATCCGCCGCCCGCAAACGTGCTTTTAGAAGCCTTGAGGCTTAGAGCTGCTCGAGAGCCTCGAGAGCGGCGTGGAGCTCAGCCTTGGCGGAGTACTCGACACCCTCGTCGTTGAGCGGGGTGCGCTTGCCCAGGGCGGCAAGGAGAGCACGGATGGAGTGCTTGCGGTTCTCGGCCTCGACCCAGCACAGGGAGCGCTCGGGATCGTCCATGACCTCGTCGACGACCTCCTCGTTGCGGGTGGCCGGCAGGCAGTGCATGAACTTGGAGTTGGGGCCGGCGAAGTTCATCATGTCCATGGTGACCTGATACTTGGGATAGAACACGTCCATGTAGTTCTCGCCCGAGACCTCCTCGTCGTACAGGCCATACCACACGTCGGTGTAGATGAAGTCGGCGCCCTTGATGCACTCGATGTCGTCGGAGATGACGACAGAGCCGCCGGAGACCTTGCAGTTCTCCTCGGCGATGGCCATCATCTGCTTGCCGAACTCGGCGCGCTCCTCGACGGTGCCAACGTGTAGGCCGCCGTCGGGGATCTGGTGGCCCTTAGGTCCAAACTGGACAAACTTCATGCCGACCTTGGAAGCGATGAACATGAGGGAGACGCAGACCTGGGTGGCGTCGCCGATGAAGGCCAGGGTGCAGTCCTCGATCTTCTTGCCCTCGGGGAGGTTCTCGAGCATGGTCATGAGGTCGCCCATCTCCTGCGTGGGATGGTTGAACTCGGACATGCCGTTGATGACGGGCACAGCGGAGCCCTCGGCGAGGCCGACGACGTCCTTGTGACGGTCAACGCGAGCCATCATGATGTCGAGCAGGTCGCCCATGACGCGAGCGGTGTCGCCCAGGGACTCGTGGCCACCGAGCTGAATGGTGCCAGGGCCATAGAACTGAGCATGGCCGCCGAGGTCGCACATGGCGGTCTCGAAGGAAAGACGGGTGCGGGTGGAAACCTGCTGGAAGATCATGCCAAGGCTCTGGTTGCGGAGCAGGTGCGGATAATAACCGTCAACCTTGATGGCCTTCTTCATTGCCAGGCCAAGATCCTCGATAGCCAGGATCTGCTCTTTGGTGAAGTCGTTGGTGTCGATGAAATCCTTAGGCAGCGCCATGTCGATTCCTTTCCGCCGGTCGTGCCGACTATTGCTATGAGGCGCTCGAACATCACGCCTCGTGTTGACAAGACCATCATTCACCCGTATGCAATTTTTACCTAGTTTATTCGGGATTAAAGACCGTTCACGGAGTTACACCCCCTCTAAACCAATATAAACCCGCAGGTAGCCAGCTTGCAGGGGGTTTACTACCTAGAACCGCGAACGGTATACGGCTATGCTGTATCTCGGCGCCTAATCCGCAATGGAACGAAGGGTTGAGACGTCTATATCCCACAAGGTATACAGGGCTCGGCCATAGATGAAATGAGATGGGACGGTGGCAGATGAACACCCTGATGTTCTTCTATACCCTAGCGATACTCGTGATCTGTATTGTGACGGCAGTGCTTTCGCTTGCCGCCTATGCCTCGTCTCGTCGACGCTTCTTTATCTATGGCAGCGGCGTATTTATTTGCTATGCCATCGAGATGACCGAGATCTTCTTTTTTGAATACACGTTGCAAAACCAGAGTTTTCCAGCCCGCGACTATTACTCAATTACCATGCCTGTGTTGCGGACCCTTGTGGCGACCGCTTCACAAGCTTTTATCTGGCTCATTGCCATGGACTTGCTCGACAAACATTCAAAAAAGCAGTTTGTTATTCCCGTCGCAACGTTCTTCCTGAGCGAGCTGCTGATCATTGTCGCTGTCCCCTACGGCCCCATGCATCAATGGCTCTACTACACGATGCGTCAGGTATTCCTTGTATTTGTGGGACTATATATCTTTTGGACGGCGCATAAAAGCACGCAGGTCGAGCTTAAGGCGCGCGTCAACAATCAACGAAAGCACCTCATTATCGGCGCCATTCTGGTCGGGTGCATCGTTGCCGAGGATTTCTACAACATCCTTGTTGTTCCCATGAGCCTGGCACCCTCTTGGCTGCAGCTGTACCTGTCCGAGCGCAACTTTAGCGAGAATATCTTTGCGTGCTACTTTGCGATTCTGCTGATCATCTACTCCTACCACGTGCTTTCAATCCGCATGCAGGAGGCACCCGAGGAAAAGAACGTCAGCGATCTTGATCGACACATCGAAGAGCAGATGCCCTTCTATCGCAACGCCTACAAGCTCTCCAACCGTGAGACCGAAGTTATGCGTCTGGTCGTACTGGGCAAATCGAACCAAGAGATCGCTGACGAGCTATTCCTTGCCGTGGGCACCGTCAAGACCCACATCCACAACATCCTGGTCAAAACCGAACAGCAAAACCGCACGACGCTCATCCTCCACTTTTGGAAGCGCTGAGGTTACGCGGTTTTGCCAAACCGCGTAACGGCTCGACGCTGCAAGCGCCCCTAGGCGGCAATCTGACGTTCAATCGTCGGTCGCGTACCGAAGTACGCTTCCCTCCTCTTTCACGTCACCTTGCTCGCCTAGGGATGCTTTCGCTGACTTATGCTCAACCTGTGATGATTTTACTTTTCGCTAGGCAGGTTACTCGCTGTAGCGGGTGGCGATGGCAGCTTGTACCATGCCGGCGCTCATGAGGTACGTTACCAGGAAGTAGCCACCATAGGCCGCCAGGAAAATCGCACAGGTGAGGCCCACCGTGCCGCCGATGCTCATATCTCCGAATATGCTCACCATCTCGATGATCACCTTAAGTGCCACAAAGGAGTGCGCCAGGCCCACTGCCAGCGGGAACAGAAAGAATACCGCTTGCTGCGCCATCACCGAATGGCGAATCTGGCGGTCGTCACAGCCGATCTGTGCCAGCACACGATAGCTGCGGCTGCCGTCGGCCACATTGGAGAGCTGCTGGATCGATAGGATTGCCGCGCACGCAACGACCAGTACAAAGCCAATGTAGATGGCCAGATAGCTAATCATGCCGTTCATCTGCGCTGCTTGCGTGTACATCTCGGAACGCGTGATGAAGACTCCCCACGACCCCGGCTCCTTGCCGTCAACGAGCAGATTGTCGAGCAAGGTGTATTTAATGCTCTCGTCTGCCTCGGTCGTATCCATCCCCTGTTTGTAGTTAACGAGCAGATTACTGGAATACGGCTGCAGGTTAAGCTGGGACAGCAGTTCATCGGCTACGACCACGGTACCGGGATTGCTGCCCATCGCCGAGTTGGCGATGGCCGCCGTGTCCTCGTCCGACTTATCGGTTGCGGGCTTGAGCTCATGCCCGCCCAAGGTGAGGGCATGGCCGCCGGCCATGTATTTGGTGTACAGGTCGCCCAGCTCACCGCCCATATCACACGTAAGCAAGTACTGGTCCCGGCCAATGCTCACCAGCTCCTCGCCCATCATCTGGCGCAATTTGTTGTACTGGCTCGCCGGCGTCACAAACAGACCCATCGCATCGGCGTTGCTTCCCTCGAGCGCCTTGGGAAGCTTTTCGCCCATGGCCTTGCACATCTCACCCGCCACCACCGAGGGGCCCGAGCCGCCAAGCGGGTAACTCAGATACGAATCGATCTGCACATGTTCACCGGCAACATCGGCGATATTGACCTTCTTGCCGGTCTCGTCGTTGTTGTCCGCCGACTTGCCCTTAATACCGTCTGCAACGTTATCGGGATCTTTACGATCGCCATGCCATGCAGCGTACAAATCGACCGTTGCATCGGCCAGCACCATGCGATCGGCCTCAGACGGATTGACATACTCCTTGTAGTAGTCGAGCGTTTCGGGCGTGTAATAGACATACGTCTGAGACACGTCAACAGGGTTATAGCGCTCCAGGTTTTCGTTCATCACGTTGGCAATCGACATACCGCAGGTCACCGAGGTAATGGCCAAAAACAGAATCATCGCGATGACGCCCATCGAAAAGCACACCGTGTTGACCTTGGCCGCAAGCTGGCGCACGGTAAACATGTTGAGGCCGCGCCAGTACACGCCGCGCAGGCTCTGCAGCAGCTTGATGAGCATGCCCGAGAGTCCCCAGAACAGCGCAAAGGTACCCACTGTAACCATAGCGGTCGTAATGCCAAACTGGCTCATGGCCTCTTGCAGCTTGCTGTCCGTCGCAGTCAGCGGGAACCCATCACGTAGCAGACGGTAATAGGCCACGCCCACAAGCGCCACGCCCACGGCAAAGATGGCAATCGCGATCCAGGGGTTGCGCGTCTTGATGCTCTCGTTGCGACGCTCGGCACCCATAAGCTCGATGAGTTTGGTGCGGCGCACGGCGCGAAGGTTCAGCAGCAGCGTGAGCACAAACATCACGAGCATGCAGGCAAGGGTCAGGTTGAACGCATGCACCGAGAAAAAGAAGTGGAAATTAGCGATCTGTGTCTTAAAGAGCGAGGCCGTAAAGAACGTCATGAGCTGGGAGAGCCCCACGCCCAGCACAATGCCGGCGACAAAAGCGCCGACCGAAACAAATACGGTCTCGAGCGCCATGATCGTGGCGACGCGCCCGCGGCGCATGCCGAGCACCTGGTACAGGCCGAACTCCTTTTTGCGGCGCTTCATGATGAAGTTGTTGGCATACACCATCAAAAAGGCCATGACGCCGGCCAAAAAGTACGTCAGGTAGCCGAGCATGCTGCCCATGAGCTCGGACAGTCCCTCCTCCTTGATGCCGGCAATGTCGACCTGCATCGAGACGGTGTTGAAGGCATAGAAGACCGTGACGCCCAAGGTGAGCGTCAGCAAGTAGACAAGGTAATCGCGGCCGGCGCGGCGGACGTTGCCCCAAGCGAGTTTACAGAGCATCGGAGCCCTCACCGCCCATCATGGCAACGACCTCCATAATGCGGTCGAAGAACTCTCGTCGGTCGGTGTCGCCGCGGCGCAGCTCGGTGAAAATCTTGCCGTCGCGGATAAACAGCACACGGCTCGTGTAGCTGGCGGCAAAGCTGTCGTGCGTGACCATGAGCACGGTGGCGCGCAGGCGGCGGTTGAGGGCCTCTAGGCTCTCGAGCAGCAGGCGGGCGCTCTTGGAATCGAGGGCGCCGGTGGGCTCGTCGGCCATGATCATAGTTGGGTCGGTGACGAGTGCGCGAGCCGCGGCAACGCGCTGTTGCTGACCGCCGGACATCTGGTAGGGATACTTGTCGAGCACCTGACTGATAGACAGACGCGCGGCTACATCCTGCACGCGGGTCGAGATCTCTGCCGAGTTTGTGCGGGCGATGGTGAGCGGCAGGGCGATGTTCTCGCGTGCCGTGAGCGTATCGAGCAGGTTGGAGTCCTGGAAGATAAAGCCGAGCTCCTCGCGGCGGAACTGCGAAAGCTTGGCCTGCTTCATGCGCGTCACATCCTGGCCGTTGATGCGGATGGTGCCACTCGTGGCGCTATCGATGGTCGAGACGCAGTTGAGCAACGTCGACTTACCCGAGCCCGAGGCGCCCATGATGCCAACAAATTCGCCGCGGTTGACGGTAAAGCTGACGTCGTTGAGCGCGCGGGTCACGTTGCCCAGCGCTCCATATACCTTTTCGAGATGCGCGACCTCCAGTACCGGGGTCGCCATGTGCGTGGTTTGCATACCGAGTCCTTTCTTGCGATTAGTCTACGGCATCTATAGTCGCAAGAAGCCGAGTCGGCTACCATCGATATGGCTTACGTTTGCCTTACCGTTGTGTAAGGTACGGGTAGCCACCCTGTTATGTGTTGATGTTGAGAGAGGACTCCTGTTGAAGACTGTTCATGTTGCCGCTGGGATCATTCGCAAGGAAGGATCTGACGAGCTGCTTGCCGTGCAGCGCGGCTATGGCGACATGCAGGGACTTTGGGAGTTCCCCGGTGGCAAGCTCATGCGCGGCGAGACGTCCGAGGACGCCGTACGCCGCGAGCTCATGGAAGAGCTGCAGGTAAAAGTCACCAACCTGCGCGATTTCTATACCGTTGAGTACGACTACCCCGATTTTCATCTCTCCATGGAGTGTTACTACTGCTCGCTCGCCGATGAATCCGATGAGCCCCAGAAGCACGACCGCCAGCTCGATATCCGCTGGATTCCGCGCACCTCGCTTGCCACGGTGGAATGGATGCCCGCCGACAAAGGGCTTATCGATGCGCTGATTGAGCTGAAGGAAGACCGGGTCGAGGCCAACGGCACTGTCAACGACGCCGAGGCCGCCACGACCGAACACCCCGCTACCAAACCCAAGCGCACACCTAAGCGCCGTAGCAAAAAACGCCCCAAACCAGGTCTGCTCGACGGCATCGACACCTCGGACCTCTCCGCTGACGAGCGCGAACTGGTCCGCCGTCGCGCCGCCATCAAAAAGTCCATGAAGGGCAACAAGCGCGCCAATACCAAGCCAGAGCTGCTCGTTCGCCAGCGCCTGCGCGCAGCGGGCCTCACCGGCTATCGCCTGGAATGGAAGGTTCCCGGCAAGCCCGACATCGCCTTTCCTGGGCGCAAGATCGCCATCTTCGTCAACGGCTGCTTTTGGCACCGCTGCCCCAAGTGCAACCCCAGCCAGCCCAAGCGCAACGTTGAGTTTTGGGAGGCAAAGTTCCGTCGCAACGTCGAGCGCGACCGTGCCGCCGTGGCAGCGCTCACCGAAATGGGCTGGACGCCCATAACCATCTGGGAATGCGAACTCAAAAAGGACCGCATCGACGCCACGATGGAAAAGGTCATCGAGCAGGTGCGTGCCGCGGCACCGCAACGCTAACAGCGAGCATTCACACGCTCCGCACGTCCGCGCCACGTCTACGCCACAAACCTTAGAAAGCCCTTAAGCTCAAAACCTTTCAAGAGTGTTACTCAATAGCCTTGACCTGCGGTTTCATCGTAACACCAAACCTGGTTAAGCCTTTCTTTAGCGCTTCTTTGCAGCAGCCGCGGCATAATACTGCCAACGCACGGGACCTAGCAGCAGACCCCGCGCGCAATCTTTTGGTGGACATCGAGGAGGCCGCATAAGCATGTATTCTTCCAATGACGCAGCACAGCAGCCATCCCTAAAACATGCAAACCTTTTCTCCTTCCCCCCCCCCGACCCAGAGAAACGGTCTCCTCGACTCCCCCACCACAAAAACCAAGCGCTCAGCCGATCAGAGCCTCAACTTACGAGCTTCCTTCGAAAAGCTCCAAGCATCCCTAGACAAGGCGTTCCCCGAACAGGCAAGAGCAATCTAAGCCCATCGCGCTTTATACTGATGCCATGCGAAACATGGATCACATAGAATTGCACCGCGGAGGACGCGAGGAAGCGTTTCCCGAGACCGCCGAAGACTGGCCCTATATTGCCGAACGCGCAGAATTCGCTCGCTATCCGGGCAATTCCGTCCCCTGGCACTGGCATTCCGAAGTTGAGCTTTTCTACATGGAGCAGGGAGCGATTGACTATCGAACGCACGCGGCTCATGAGCACGTACGCTTTGAGGAAGGGTCCGCCGGCTTTATCAACGGCGGCGTTTTGCACAGCACGCTGCAATCACCCAATTCGGCGCCAGCCATTCAAATGCTGCATATCTTTCAGCCGTCGATGCTCGGCGATCCCGCGGGGCGTCTCCAAAAGCGCTACATCAACCCATTGCTTCAATGTCGAGGCGTCGATGTGCTCAAATGGTCGCCCACCAATCCCGACGATATGCCCTTTATCGATTTGCTGAAGAGCTCCTTTAGCCACGACCTTCAACGGCCGCAGAACGAGATGGCGCTTCGAAATAGTTTGTCAGAGCTCTGGATTCAGATTAACGCCAAGGCCGAACCGCTCTTTTCTTCCGACGGCGCCTCTTGGATGACCAGCCGCGACGTACAGTTCAAGGCAATCCTGGACTTTATCCGCGCAAACTATGCAGCCGCTATAGATGTGCCCCAGATGGCATCTGCAGCCGGCGTAAGCGAAAGAGAGTGTTACCGCATTATCGAAACTTGTGCAGGAACGACCCCGGCGGCATATCTACGCGCATACCGCATAAACCGTGCTTGCGAACTTTTGGCACACACCACGCGAACGGTACAGACAGTCGCGCGCCAATGCGGATTTATAACAGCAAGCCATCTTGGCCAGGTATTTAAAGAACAAATGGGGTGCACTCCTTCGAGCTATCGAGCAGCGAGGCAGAATCTCGATAGCACCAGGCAGAAATCCCGCTAACCCTTCTTCTGTCACTGCATCAAACTTGCAGGCAAACAACAGAGAGGAGCAATCATATGAAGCACTTTGACCATATCGTATTTGACGTTGATGGGACATTGGCAGATACAGAAGAAAGCGTTCTGTCATCGCTTGTCCAGATTGTCCAAGAAGAAACCGGCAAAACGCTCCCCCGACACGAGCTTGAATTTGCCCTCGGCATACCCGGCAAGAACGCCCTTGAGAAACTTGGGATCTACTCACAGGCAACGCTGAATCGCTGGTGCCAAGTTGCCGCCAGCTTTAAAAGCACCATCAGCGTGTTTCCCGGCTTGCACGAAGTTATCGCAACACTCTCCGACAACGGCTGCAAACTTGGCATCGTCTCCTCACGTGCGCGCGACGAATACGCAGAAGAAATTGCACCCCTTGGCTTCGATAAGTATTTTGAGCACATCATCCTTGTCGAAGACACAACCGAACATAAACCCGCACCCGCTCCCATGCTCGAATATCTCCGACGTGCGGGCGCGAATCCTGGCAACGTCGTCTACGTTGGCGACACCGTCTACGACGAACAATGCGCAACTTCAGCAGGGGTCAGTTTTGCCAGAGCAGCATGGGGATCACACCAAGATATCCCAAATGCCACCTACAACCTCAAAACCCCCAACGACCTGTTAACCCTAACAACCAAGTAACCCTCCCATCCCAAATTCGCAGTCCTAACGCCACAAGGACGACGACCTCGAGAAGGTCAACTTGGGAGGGACGAGGGCTTAGTTCCCCAATCTTTCCGCAGGGGGCAAAAAGCAACGTCTTATTTTTCCGACACTAACGCCACAAGGGCGATTGAGCAGGACGGTTTGGGCGGGTCCCGTACTTAGTTTCCAAAATCATTCCGCAGCGCGAAGGCCCCCGTTGCTAACGCTTCGTAGAAGCGAGGCAACGGGGGCCTTCATGCGCGAGGACGTTTTGGAAACTAAGTACGGGACCCGCCCAAACCGTCCGGTGGGATCAGAGTACCCTTGCTGTTACTCTGCTTTGCCCACAGAGTTGAGGTTGGTCATGCGGATCTTAACCAGCTCGGTGATCTCACGCATGCCCTCCTTGGCCGGCTTCTTGGGATCGAAGCAGGCGGGGTTCTCGGCCATGTAGGCCATGAAGCCCTTGGTGTAGGCCTGACGCAGCTCGGTGGCGTAGTTGACCTTGCAGATGCCGTTCTTCACAGCCTCGGCAACCTGCTCATCGGGCACACCGGAGGTGCCGTGCAGGACCAGCGGCACGTCGACGGCGTCACGGATGGCCTTGACCACGGACTGCTCGATGTGCGGGTCGCTCGTGTACACGCCGTGGCTGGTGCCAACGCCAATGGCCAGCGAGGTGCAGCCGGTGCGCTCGACGAACTCCTTGGCCTCGGCCGGATCAGTGTAGGGGCTCTCGCCCTCAACCGCGGGACCATCGTCCTCCTTGCCGCCAACCTTACCGAGCTCGGCCTCGACGGGCACGCCCATGGCGCGGCCAGCATCGGCAACGGACTTGGTCAGAGCGATGTTGTCCTCGAAGGACTCGTGCGAACCGTCGATCATAACGGAGGTATAGCCAGTGCGGAAAGCCTGCATGCAGCGGTCATAACCATCGCCGTGGTCGAGGTGCAGAGCGACGGGCACAGAAGCGCGCTCGGCAGCAGCCTTGACCATGCCGTAGAAGTAGTCCAGACCAGCGGTCTTGATGGTGCCCGGGGTGGTCTGCATGATGACGGGGGACTTGGTCTCCTCGGCAGCGGCCAGAACGGCCATAACAAACTCGAGGTTCTCGACGTTGAACGCGCCAACGGCGTAATGGCCGGCCTGAGCGTCCTTGAGCATCTTTTCGGTGGTAACAAGTGCCATGAGCGTTTGCTCCTCTCCCTCGCCCGCATCTGGACATCGGGCGTAGTTGTTCACAAGGTGTTTTACCTTGCGTTTTGCTGCGCTCATTGTATGAAATTCAGCGGGTATGCATGTGCGAGATATTGTCATCGCGCGAGGTCCAACCTTCATTTTTGAAAAGCAAACGGAAGGGGTCGAACCCGAGCGTGCGTGTTCGAAATTGAGTTTTGAGCTTTGATCATCTTTCTTTTATAGAAAAAGTAAGTAATCGAAAGGCGTTTTCTTACTTAAAAAGAAAATGAACGAAAATAGACTCAACACAATTCCTGCAAATTTCAGACGATGATGGAGCGGATATGGCCCATGCAACAACCCGAGCTTTCGCCGATGAGCGTCGCGCCGCCATTATGGAAATGCTCGAACATAACGCCTCAGTGCAAGTGGCAGAAATCGCCCAGACTTTTGGCGTGTCCTCCGTTACCGCCCGCGCCGACCTAGACGCGCTCGCCGAGTCCGGCAAGCTGCGCCGCACGCATGGTGGCGCTGTGTCGCTCCAGAAGCGACTGACCGTATCCACCCAGGATCGCCGTATCAACGTCAATGTCGCCGCCAAGCAGGCCATCGCGCAAAGCGCCATCGAGCTCGTCAATGACGGCGACACGCTGCTCGTCGACTCGGGCACCACGGCGCTCGAGTTTGTCCGGCTCCTCGACCAGCGCGATGGCATCACCGTCATCACGGCCGACATTACCATTGCCGATTACATCGACGAGAGCATGCCCTCGGTCGATGTCGTCATGCTGGGCGGGGCACTGCGCAAAGGTCATCGCTATCTGTACGGACCGCTCACCATGCAGGCGCTCCAAATGGTCCATGCCGACCTTGCCGTCATGTGCCCCGGCGCTTTTGTTCCCGGCTGCGGCTTTACGACCGACTTTCCGCAGATGGCCGAGACCAAAACAGCCATGATCTCCGCCGCCCGTCAAGGCGTTGCCCTCATGGACGCCAGCAAGGTCAACGGACGCGGCATGTACCGCTTTGCCGAGCTAATCGACGTCAACGCCATCGTGATGGACCGTGACCCCGATCACGCCGTCGCCACCTCGATCGCCGAGTTAGCCAACGACGCTCGTCCAGCCCTCATCATCGCCAGCGCGTAAACAAAAATCACCACAAAGGTGCCTGTCCCCTTTGTGGTGGTTTGAGCGTTAAAAGTGAACGTATCGCTACTTGGAGAGCTCGTCAGCGAGGGCCTCAATCTGGGCGCGCGAGGCGTCGTTGAGCGAACCCAGCACGGTCACCTTGTTCTGCGCCAGGGTAATGTCCTTCATGCCCTCGAGCTCCTTGGTCATAACCTTGGCAGCTGCGGGCGCCCAGGAGCCGCCCTCGACGAGCGCCACCGTACGGTTCTGGTAGGCATGCTCGGCAAGCGTGTGGATAAAGGTGCTCATGAACGGGAAGATCTCGCCCTGATAGGTAATGGAAGCGAGTACCAGACGGTCATAGCGGAACGCATCCTCAACGGCCTCGGCCATGTCGTCGCGAGCCAAGTCAAAGACGGAGACCTTCTGGCCGCGGGCCTCGAGCGCAGATGCGAGCTCCTCAACGGCAGCCTTCAGATGGCCGTACACGCTCGCATAGGCAATGGTGATGCCCTCGTCCTCGGGCTGATAGCTCGACCAGGTGTTGTAGGTGTCGAGGTAGTAGCCCAGGTTCTCGGTCAGCACGGGGCCATGGAGCGGACAAATAATCTGGATGTCCAGGTCGGCGGCCTTCTTGAGCACGGCCTGCACGAACTTGCCGAACTTACCGACGATGCCAAAGTAGTAACGGCGTGCCTCGCAGGCCCACCCTTCCGGATCTTCGATGTCATTGGCACCAAACTTGCCAAAGCCATCGGCACTAAAGAGCACCTTGTCGGTGGCCTCGTAAGAGAACAGCACCTCGGGCCAGTGAACGTTGGGAGCGCCGACAAACGTCAGGCTGTGGCCGCCCAGGTCGAGCACGTCGCCCTCTTTGACGACCATCTTGCGCTCGGGATAATCGGTGCCAAAGTAGTTGACCATCATGCGGAAGGCGCCCATGCTGGCCACAATCTGCGCCTGGGGATAGCGCTCCATAAAGGCGGCGATACCGGCGGAGTGATCGGGCTCCATATGGTGAACGACCAGGTAATCGGGCGTGCGGCCGTCGAGCACGGCTTCGATGTTGCCGAGCCACTCGTCGACAAAACCGCCGTCGACTGAATCGGCGACAGCGATCTTTTCGCCCAAGATAACGTAGCTGTTGTATGCCATACCGTTCTCGGACACATCGTACTGGCCCTCGAACAGGTCAATGTCGTGATCGTCGACGCCAACGTAGCGGATATCCTTGGTGATCTCCATCAGGCAAAGCCTCCTAGATAGACAAAAGAGCCCGTCTATCATAGCACTCGGCTGCATCCCAACAGCTATCTGCCGGCATCCTTACCGATTGTTATTGAAATGCGATAAATCGCCGTTTACCAGCACAAACTATGAGCGCGGTATCGCCGTGCTATGTCGAATGATGAGCTGGCCGGGAATACGAATGGCAACGGTTTTGCCCGCCGTACCCGCCTCGGGAACCGCATGCTCGAACACCTCGCGCCCACGCTGATGCAGATCGAATCGCACGGTCGTGAGCTCGTTATGTGCGACAAAGTCGTCGAGCGAGTCATCGACGCCCACCACGCTCACGTCCTCGGGCACGCGCAAGCCGCTATCGCGCAGCGCGGCGATGGCACCGTTTGCCATTTGGTCGTTTGCCGCGTAAATCGCCGTCATGGTGCGGTCGTGCTCGGCCAGATATCTGCCGGCCTCGTAACCGCTGTTGGCAGACCAATCGCCCTTGAGCGGCGCCTGCGGCTTAATGTGCTTACGCTCGAGTGCATCCTGCCAACCGGCGCGACGAAACTGCTCGTCGACCGAGAACGACGGGCCGCCAATATAGCGAATCTGCTCGTGTCCCAGCTCAAACAGATGATCCATGAGCAACAGCGAGCAGCCGTAATGGTCGGAATCGACCGTGGTCACGCGCGGATGCGCGTACATGGTAACGATGACCGTGCCAATGCCCGGCAGTGGATCAAACGTCTCAAAATCGGGTGCCATGCGACTCATGCCGATAATGATGCCGTCCACGGGCAGCGCAGCCATACGACGCGTGGCCTCGGCAAGCGAAAACTCCTCGGTCTTGGACATCTCGACCAGCGTGATGGCGCAATTATGCTCGCGAGCAGCGCTGGCGATGCCGTCGATCATTGAGAGGTTGCCAAACTTGGTGACATCGTTGACACACAGACCGACCGAATGGTAACGGCCGTCGCGCAGCGAGCGACCGGCATAACTCGGACGGAAGCCGAGTTCTTGCATAGTGGCCTGCACGCGCTGACGTGTCTGCTCGTTAACGTTGGGCAAGCCGTTGGCGACGCGCGAAACCGTCTGCTGCGAAACGCCAGCAGCGCGGGCGACGTCGGCCATGGAGACCGGACGCGAACTGGTATCGTTGGACGGGCGCCTTGCCACAGGATCACCTTCACCCTTGCGAGATCTGAATAGCGTGCATGCCGGCCCGGGCAGAAATACACCCCGCGCCGAAGCCCGCTATCGTCGGACGCATGTTAACGTACTCTACTTTTTCTATCTGCATCTCTTCTGCTTTATAAGTCCATACGGCAGTACCGTTCACGGCTGCATTTCTACCGATTACCAGATTCTCAAAAAGTGACAAGCGATGTGTTATGAGTACGTTAACATAGCCCGTAACGTGCGGCATCGTGAACACGTGATTCATGCCGCTTCAAGTTGTTAACGTACTCATAACGACGCAAAACTCACCCGTGCGCGCCAAGGAAAGGACTCCCATGACCACCCCCGACGAAAAGACATTCGCCACGCTCACCAAGCTGTTTGAGGAGGAGTTTGGCCCCATCGGCGACCGCCAGGTGCTCTACGTGCACGCGCCCGGCCGCTCCGAGATCAGCGGCAATCACACCGATCACGAGGGCGGTCACGTTATCGCCGGCTCGCTCGATGTCGCCGTTGACGGCATCGCCGTGGCAACCGATTCCAACAAGATTCGCGTCGCCGACGAGGGCTATCCTACGTTTGAGATCACGCTAGACACGGTAGACATTCAGGAGTCCGAGAAGGGCACGTCCGCAAGCCTCGTGCGCGGTATGGCCCATGAGGTCGCAGCGCTTGGTGTTGAGCCCAAGGGCTTCGACTTCGCCTTCACCTGCTCCGTCCCCTCGGGCGGTGGCCTTTCCAGCTCTGCTGCCGTCGAGGCCGCGTACGGCCGTGCCATGGAGACGCTCTGGGGCGCGCCCGCCATTGAACCCGTCGCACTCGCCCAGATGAGCCAGCGCACCGAGAACAACTACTACGGCAAGCCCTGCGGTCTGATGGACCAAGCTGCCGTGTGCCTGGGCGGCCTCGCCTACATGGACTTTGAGGACCAGGCTCAGCCTAAGACCCAGAAGCTCGAGCTCAACTTTGAGGATCACGGCTATGCGCTCGTGCTCGTTAAAGTTGGCGCCGACCATGTGGCAGCCACCGACGACTACGCCGCTGTTCCGCGCGAGATGCAGGACGTCGCCGCCGAGTTTGGCAAGGCACGCCTGTGCGAGGTAAACGTGGCGGACTTTGACGCCAAGCTCCCCGAGCTGCGCGCCAAGCTGGGCGACCGCGCCTGCCTGCGCGCCGTTCATTACTGGTACGAGAACGGCCTGGTCGATAAGCGCTGGGCGGCCCTGAACGCCGGCGACATTGACCAGTTCCTGGTCCTGACGCGTGAGTCCGGCGCCAGCTCCGCCATGTACCTGCAGAATGTCGTTGCCAAGCTGGGATCTGAACAGCCTTCCATGTATGCCTTGGCGCTGGCCGAGCATGTGCTCGACGGCCGTGGCGCCGTTCGTATCCACGGCGGCGGCTTTGGCGGTACCATCCAGGCCTTCGTGCCGCTCGAGCTGGTCGACACCTTCATTGCCAAGATGAACGGCTGGCTTGGCGAGGGCTCTGCCCGCCACTACGCGATTTCTGACAAGGGGGCTTACGCGGCATGGCTGTAATGACTGATGTGCGCGAGGCCGCGCAGGGCCTCATCGAATATGCCATCCACCGATCGATGATCGGCCAGGACGATCGCATCTGGGCATACAACACCGTTCTCGAGTGCATCGGCGCCACGGGGCCGGCACTCGACATGGCCTGGGCACTCCAGGTTGAGAAACTCTCGCTCTTGCACCCCGATACCCTGCCCGACTTTGACCTTGAAGGCACGCTTGCCGCGCTTGCCGAGACTGCCGTTGCCAACGGTGTTGCCGAGGACACGGCGTCGGGCCGCGATCGCATCGCCATGCGCATCATGGGCGCGCTCATGCCGAGGCCTTCGGTTGTAAACGAGGAATTCAATGGGCGTATGGGCGTCAACGAGCCCCGTGCCGCGACCGACTGGTTCTACGGCCTGTGCTGCGACGCCGGCTACGTGCGCCGTGCCGCCATCGCGCGCAACATCAAATGGAGCACCCCCACCAACTGGGGCGATCTTGAGATCACCATCAACCTGTCCAAGCCCGAGAAGGACCCGCGCGATATCGCCGCGGCAGGTGCAGCTAAGAACACGGACGAGAAGTATCCCGCCTGCCAGCTCTGCATCGAAAACGAGGGCTATCCCGGACGCTCCGCCGCAGCCGACGGCGGAGCTCACCCCGCCCGCCAGAATCTGCGCGTTATCCCCATCCAGCTCGACGGCGAGCGCTGGGGCTTCCAGTACAGCCCGTACGCGTACTTTAACGAGCACTGCATTGCCATGAGCTCCGAGCATCGTCCGATGCACGTCGACCGCAAGGGCCTGACCTGCCTGCTCGACTTTGTGGACCTGTTCCCGCATTACTTCATCGGCTCCAACGCCGACCTGCCCATCGTGGGCGGCTCGATCTTGTCGCACGACCACTTCCAGGGCGGCGCACACGAGTTCCCCATGATGCACGCCGCCGAGGTCTCGCAGTTTAGCGTGCCCGGTTTTGACCAGGTCAGCGGTAGCGTGCTGCAGTGGCCGCTCTCGGTGCTGCGCCTGCGCTCGCATGACCGCGCTCAGCTGCTCGATGCCGCCGAGAAGATTATCCTCGCCTGGCGCGAGTGGAGCGATGAGGCCGTGGGTGTTATCGCGCACACGGCCGACGGCGTAGCCCATAACACCGTGACGCCCGTCATTCGCCGCGTGGACTCCCGCGGCAACGCCGGCGGCGAGATTTACGAGGCCTATCTGGCGCTTCGCTGCAATATCACGACCGACGAGCGCCCGCTGGGCGTTTTCCACCCGCATGCCGAGTACCACCACATTAAGAAAGAGAACATCGGCCTGATCGAGGTCATGGGCCTGGCCATTCTACCGCCGCGCTTGGTTCCCGAGCTCGGCGCTGTTCGAGAGCATCTGCTGGCGGCCAAGGCTGATGCCAGCTACGATCTTGCCGCTGCGCTCGAGGGCGACGACCTTTGCCGCAGTCACGCCACCTGGGCCGAGGACGTCTTTGCCCGCCGCGCCGATGAGCTTACGGCCGATAACACCATCGATATCCTGCACGAGGAGGTCGGCGCGGTGTTTGACCACGTGCTCGACAACGCCGGCGTCTTTAAGTGGGACGAAGCCGGCCGCGCCGCCCAACAGCGCTTTATCGACTCACTGTAGAGCACGGGCCCGAACGCTCAACAGCAGCCCGCACAACATAGCCACCTACACGACAACGGTGCCCCCCGGCAATATCGCCGGCGGGCACCGTTTTTTAGTCGTTGGGTAGTCGTTGGGGACGTTCTTAAACGACTAGTCATTAAAGAACGTCCCCAATGACTACTTGCGACCAAGGCAACGCCGATGTTTTGGCAACGACAGCGAAAACCCGCCAGAGCGAGCAAGGTGCCTTGAAACGAGGCGGCATTGATCT
>CALHWR010000060.1 GCA_938036665.1 uncultured Collinsella sp.
CCACAGCACCTGGCCACGCTCGGCCGCCAGTTCGCAGCCGTCGTGGATGGGCTGACCGCCGCCGCCGACGCAGCCGCCCGGGCATGCCATGACCTCAACGAAGTCATAGCTCGCACGGCCGTCGCGAATCGCGTCGAGCAGACGCGCGGCGTTGCCCAGCCCGTGTGCCACGGCGACGCGCACCTTGGTGCCATCGATATCGGCCACGGCTTCTTTCCAGCCGTCCAGGCCGCGCACATCGGTAAAGAAGTCGGCGTCGGGGTTCTTGCCCGTCACCAGGTAATATGCCGAGCGCACGGCGGCCTCCATCACGCCGCCCGTGGCGCCAAAGATCACACCCGCGCCCGTGCCAAAGCCCAGCGGCGTATCGAGCGGCTCCTCAACCAGCGTGTCCACGCTCACGTGGCTCGCGCGGATCATGCGCACCATCTCGCGCACCGTCAGCGCAACGTCCACGTCGGGCGCACCGCCCTCGCCCATCATGCTCGGCAGCGCACACTCGGCCTTCTTGGCCGTGCACGGCATAACGGACACCACGAACAGACGCTCGGGCTCCACGCCCAGCACCTTGGCGTAGTAGGTCTTGGCGATGGCGCCGAACATCTGCTGCGGCGACTTTGACGTGGACAGGCTGTCGACAAACTCGGGGTAACGTGCCTTCACAAAGCGCACCCAGCCCGGGCAGCAGCTCGTGAACATGGGCCAGCCGTGGCTGTCGCCCTCGCCCTTGACGGCCTTCCCCAGGCGCTCGAGCAGTTCGGAGCCCTCCTCCATAATGGTGAGGTCGGCCGAGAAGTCGGTGTCGGACACGTACTCAAAGCCCACGCGGCGCAGCGCGCAAGCCAGGCGTTCGACGGTAGCCTCCTCGCGCGGAATGCCGAGCTCCTCGCCCCAGGCGCTACGCACGGCCGGCGCAATCTGCACCAGTACGATCTTGTCAGGATCGGCGAGAGCATCGAACACGGTCTCGGTATCGTCACGCTCGCGCAGGGCGCCCGTCGGGCAATGCGTGATGCACTGACCGCACGCGACGCAATCGGTCTTGCCGATCGGCGCACGCCCGCGGGTGCCCACGGCGGTATGCGTGGCGCGGTTGGTCAGGTCCCAAATCCCTAAGCCCTGCACGCTCTCGCACACCTTGATGCAGCGCATGCATTTGATGCACTTGTCGTTATCGCGGATGATGGGGAAATCGAAGGCCCAGCCCTCGCGCGCCAGGTGCTGCTCGTACGGCAGATAGAAAATGCCAAGGTCGTTGGCGATGGTCTGCAGGTTGCAGTTGCCGCTGCGCACACAGCTCGTACAGCGCGAGTCGTGCTGGGACAGCAGCAGCTGCACGTTGGTGCGACGGGCCTCGCGGGCCTTGGGACTGTTGGTATGGACCACCATGCCGTCGAGCACGTAGTTGTTGCAGGCGGCAACCAGCTGGTCGCAGCCCTCGACCTCGACCACGCACACGCGGCAACCGCCGATCTCGTTCAGATCGCGCAGGTAGCACAGGGTGGGAATCTGGATGCCGACGGACTTGGCCGCATCCAGGATCGTGGTGTGCTCGGGCACCACGACCTCGCAATTATCGATCGTGAGCTTGACCATGCTGAGTGCTCCGCTTTCGGTGTTGTCGCTGACAGTGGTTTTGTTGGGCTCTACCATTCCAGGTTCCTCCCTCCGCGGAACGCGCCAAAGCCAAAGTGGTCGCAACGCAGGCAGCGGCTTGCCTCCTGGCGTGCCTCCTCCTCGGTAAGGCCCTGCTCGACCAGATTCCAATCGTGGATGCGCTCGCCGGCTTCGCGCTCGCCCAGCTCGCAGCGGCCGCACTCGTGCTTGCCCTTAAACTGCACGGTCGGCAGTTCAACGTCGAGCTTGATCTTGTGGTCAAAGCCCAGATAGCGGTCGATATTTGCCGAAGCAACGCGGCCGGCGTTGATGGCACGGATGACGGTGGCGGGGCCGGTCTGGCAGTCACCGCCGCTAAAGAGGCCATCGAAGTTAGGCACGGCGCCATCCGAATCGGTGACGACGCGACCCCACTTGCAGGCGATGCCCATGTCCTCAAACGGCTTGGAATCGATGTCCTGGCCAATGGCCACAAACACGCGCTCGCAGGGAATGACGCGCTCGGGCGTGGCGGCGGCACGCGGGGCCGGACGCCCACGACGGGGCTCGC
>CALHWR010000061.1 GCA_938036665.1 uncultured Collinsella sp.
CTGCCAAGGCTTCGCGTGGTGCCGCTCGCGACGAGTGCGAGCCGCGCGAAGATCGTGGTGGCGAGGGCTCGGCCGACCAGGGTCAAAAGCGCCGTCGTCGTCGCCGTTCCCGCAAGCCGCGCCAGGATGGTGGCGAGGGCTCGACCCCGTCTTCGTCCGCACCACAACCGCCCGCCGGCGAATAACGCCCGCGAGCGGATTTAGCCCGCCTTGCCCCGAGGGCATCGGGGTATCATAGCGCTGAATCAACAACCCTCCCTGCGACCGAACGTAGGGAGGGTTGTGTCTTGAAGAGCCATCTGAACAAATTGAGCCGTCTGCAGGGTGCCGGCGCCCTACCGTTTGCGGACGAATTGCTGCCGTTTGCCGAGCGGGCGGCACGCGAGGCACTCGAGGCATTGTCGCCAACACGATGTGCCGGCTGCGAGCGCGCCGGTGCGCTTATTTGCCAAGACTGCCTGGCCGCGCTCACGCTCATCGACCCACGTCATAGCTGCACCCGATGCGGCGCCCCGTTTGGGGATTTGCTGTGCACTGAATGTTCGGTCGAGGGCACGTCCTCGGCAATGGCGGAGGCGCTCGATCGCTGCCTGGCGTGCGCCGTCTATGCGCATCCGCTGCCGCGCATCATTAAAGCGTACAAGGATGCGGGCGAGCGACGTCTGGCTCCGTATCTGGCGGAGCTGCTCTACGACACCGCCCTGCATGCCCAGGTCGTAGCGCCCGATCGCTTAGGAGGTGTGCTGTCCGGTGCGGATGCGGTGGTGTTTGTGCCTGCGACGGCGGCAGCGTTTCGGCGGCGTGGTTTCGATCATATGGAGGCCATTGCGCGCCCATTTTGCGAGCTGTCGGGTGTTCCCCTGCTCGATGCCCTCGTCAAGTACGGGCATGGCGACCAGCGCGAACTCGGTCGTGAGGAGCGTCGCGAGCGTGCCCAAGGCATGTACGAGACGGTTGAGGACGTGCGCGGCCGCCGCCTACTGCTTATCGATGACGTTATCACCACGGGCGCGACCATGGCAGCAGCCTCGGCGGAGCTCAAGCGTGCCGGCGCTGCGGCAGTCGATGGCCTTGCTATCGCACGTGTTTGGTAGGGGTGGTTTTGTGGCAGTGAAGATTGAGCGGCGCAACGAGCCGACAGGCGAACAGCTAGCGGCTTCCGTAATCCTAACAGGCGCTTCAGCGCTGCGCATGATGCGCGCCGAGCGCCGGCAGATGGGCTATATCAGCTGGAAGGACCTTAATCCCGATGAAGAGCGCCGTGTGCTGCGCACGTCGTCGCCCTCGACCGAGGATATCTATCTTCCTGACTTGGTGCGAATTGGAGCCAAAAGTGGCGAGGTGCAAGAAGATCTGTGCTTGCTGGTGGAATCTGCGGCGCAGCGCCGCCGCATGCCTGGCGTAGGCTGGTCCGTGTGTTCCGGGTTGCCCGCCGGCTCGATTCTAGAGGTGGAACCGGGGGTGTACAGCCTATCTCCCGAGGCCCTTTGTGTTGCCGTTGCGCGCGAGGTCGGCTGCATCCAGGCGTTTGCCCTGGCCCAGGAGCTGTGCTCTAAGATTTCACTGAGCGACCGCGGGAAGTATCTGCCTCCCTACACCTCGCCTGTTACGAATAAACTTGCAAAGGACAAGGACCAGCCAGCAGACGTGGGCTACTTTGAAGTCGAACCGGTGCTGACGCCCGATCGCCTGGCAGATTACCTTACGACATGCAAGGGAAGCACGGCCAAACAATTGCAGCGTCTGTGTCCCTACTTGTCAGAAAACCTGCTCTCGCCCATGGAGTGCATCATGCTCGCTCTGTTTTCGCTTCCGTTTTCCTATGGCGGGTTTGCCTGCGGACCTTTTAAGACCGACTACAAGATCGAGTTCGATGACCGTGCGCAGGCAATCTCGGGGATGCCTCATGCAGTTTGCGATGCGTATCAAGAAGCGGCCCGGTTTGACCTGGAATACAACGGTGAGCTGGGCCATTCCTCTCGGAGGGGACGTATCCATGATGAAAAACGCAACACGGGCTTGATTACTATGGGAATCGAGGTCGCAACGGTCAACAACGAAATGCTTTGCGACATGGAAGCGATGGAAGCGCTCGCATGGCGCATCCACCAGCGTATGCGAAAGCGGTACCGGAATCGCGTCGATGCCCGCAGAAAGAAGCAAGAGGCGTTGCTTAACACGCTGCGGGTGTGTTTTGGGCTTAAGCCGGTCTAATATCGTGTCGAAAATAGGGGGTTAATCATATGCCCTGGCCAAAATATGGCAAATATGAGTACTGTCACTAAATCAGTAACAGCAAAATCAAGGAATTTAGGACTTGGAGGCGGTGTAAAGTAAGAAAATAATAAACAAATGTAGAATAACTAAGCATCAGGTTGGCGACACTGAGCGCAAAATCTGTCCGAGAGGCCAAAATTTCCTGTTACTAAATTGGTGGCAGTACTCATATTTGCCATATTTTGACCAGGGCACCCTAAGAAGGGCGCCCCGGAGCTCCCCGTAGGGGAGCTCCGGGCTTCATAGGGGCACGAATAGCCCACTCCGACCTGCAAAATTTGTACTCGCGATGCGAATGACGCCCCTAACCTTAAACTTTAGCTTGAACTTAGCTATAATGCGCTACGTTCCTACCAGGCTGTGGTTGCGGACGGACGAAATGCCCGTCCTAGTCCAAGACAGACGCGGTCAAAGGGATCCACGTAAGCGACCGCGTGCGCGCGGCGCGATCATGGCGCGTCCTAGATGTAAGCCGCACCGTCCGTTCTACTTTCTTTGGGGCAATACCGCCTCGCGGGCGAGCGGGCCAGTCGTGAAGGTGGCTGCGGCCTCCCGAGCAAACACCCCGGTGCGCAAGTGTGGGGTCAAATACCAGGTCAGCTGGTGGGAACAATCTGATATTTCGTGCAACGCACGGATCGTATACGACACAGAAGGCAGGGTGGTGGACATGGTGAGGGGCAGCTTGATGCACGCGGCTCGGTTAGGTGCTGGGACCGCGGCGGTCATCGCCGTTTTGGGCCTGAGCGGATGCGCGTTCAACCCGCTGTCTGCGTTCACGACTCCCACGATCGACCAGATCGAGTACGAGACCGTCACGCCCACGGTGTCGGATGATGCCCTGGTCACTCCCGGTACCCTGACGGTTGCCCTCGATACTTCCGATGCGCCGCAGGCAATGCAGCGCGCCGACGGCGAGCTTACGGGGTATGCAGTCGACGCTGCCCGCGCCCTCGCAAGCCGCATGGGCCTTAAGGTCGCCTTTGTCGATGCGTCCTCGGCAGGTTCCGCGCTCGGCGACAAAAAGGCTGATATCTTTATCGGCGAGATCAACTCCACGGATGGGGACGTTAGCTCGCTCGGCACCTGCCTGTACGATGCCGCTTCCGTGTTCGGTAAAACCAGCGATGGTGGGTCGCTAAGCGTTTCCACCGATACCCTTAACACGTCTACTCTGGGTATCCAGATGTCCTCGGCCTCGCAGGAGGCGCTTGCTAAGCAGAGCATCACCGCCAACCAAAAGACCTACTCCAACATCAACGAGTGCTTTGAGGCGCTCGAGTCTGGCGAGGTCGACTATGTGATCTGCGACTCCACAGCCGGCGGCTATCTTGCACGCCTGATGAGCGAGGTCTCCTATGTCGGTGCGCTCGAGGCGCCCTCGACGCTTGGTGTTGCGGGCCTCTCGTCCAATGACGAACTGTGCCGTGCCGTGAGTGATGCCCTCGACGACATCACGGTCGACGGCACGCTCGAGGCGGTTCACTGCGTCTGGTACGGCCAGATTCCCTACGACCTCACCACTAAGACGGTTTCGGGCGCTAACGTGCAGCCGGGCGACTCTGAGTCCAGTGAGACCACGTCCTCCGGCAGCGAGTCCTCCGATTCCAACAATGAGACCGCATCCTCCGAGGACAAATCGTCCAGCCAGGAAGGCACCATCACTGACGACGACATTAACAAACTTAATAGCTAGTTATTGCTAGGGGTGGTGTCTCCTATACGTTGGGAAGGACACCTCTTCACGGTTTCAACACGCACTGCCGGGTTTCCCCAATAGGGGAGCCCGGCTTTTTTATCCCTATAAAACCAGCAGGTCAAAGCCAATTTTCGGGACCAAATACAAAGTCGCCGACGCCCTCCCATAGCGCACTTTGCCACAGAAAAGTGCGAGACTTCGGTATGCGGTATTAAGCAATCGTTATTCGGGTCTTTAGGAATCCGCGTGATTAAATGCACGGCAATGGGTACATAGCCAGTACAGTAAGTCCCCGAGGCAGATTGGAGCCACGTATGGATATCAAGGTTTCTGGACGCAAGACGACGGTAACCGATGCTCTGCGTGCGCATGTGGATGAGAAGATCGGCGAGGCGCTCAAGGTTTTCGATATCGAGCCCATGACAGTCGACGTCGTGCTTCGTTATGAGAAGAACCCCTCGAACCCCAACCCGGCAATCGTCGAGGTCACGGTTCGTGCCCGCGGCTCTGTGATTCGCGTTGCCGAGCACGGCGCAGATATGTATGCCGCCATCGACCTCTCCGCCGATAAGGTTACCCGCCAGCTGCGCAAGTTCAAGACTAAGGTCGTGGACAACCGCCAGGGTGGTGCCAGCGCCGCGGATGTCGCACCGGTCGAGCGCGTCGAGGATCTGGCCGACCTGCTGCTGCCCGAGGAGGAAGACGACCTGCTCGTCCGCGAGAAGGTTATCGACGTCACTCCGATGACTGAGGAGCAGGCGCTGGTGCAGACCGATCTGCTCGGTCACGACTTCTACGTGTTCGAGAACGCGACGACCGGCCTTATCAATGTGGTGTATCACCGTAAGAATGGTGGATATGGCATCATCAAGCCCCGCATCGAAACACTTGACGAGTAAAATACGTTAACTTGCATGAGTTAACGGCTG
>CALHWR010000062.1 GCA_938036665.1 uncultured Collinsella sp.
GGTGATGAGCTTCGATTCCGAGCTCGAGGCATTCCGGGCTTTTGCTAAGTCGAGTCCCAAGAACTGCACGCTGCTCATCGACACCTACGACGTACGTGAGGGCTGCGAGCATGCCATTACGGTTGCCAAGGAGATGGAGGCGGTGGGCGAGCGTCTGTCGGCTATTCGCATCGACTCCGGCGACCTCGCCAAGCTCTCCAAGTATGTGCGCGGCCGTTTTGATGCCGAGGGCCTGCCCTATGTGGGGATCTCGGTTTCTAACGATCTGGATGAGTACACGATTCAGTCGCTGCTCGACCAGGGCGCGCCCATCGATAGCTTTGGCGTGGGTACCAAGCTTGCGACCTGCTATGACCAGCCGGCGCTGGGCGGCGTGTACAAGCTTTCCGCCCGCCGTGCGAGCGAGGCAGATCCATGGACGCCGGTGGTCAAGCTCTCTGAGCAGCCATACAAGCGCACGATCCCGGGTGTGCAACGCGTGCGCCGTTATTACGACGGCTTTGGGGGCCCGGTCTGCGACATGATCTACGACGAGGACCAACTGGCGGGGGAGGGCGCCGCGCGCGGCAATACCCTCGTGGCCGTGAATGATGCCGCCCTGGTGACCGACGTGTCCGAACTTGAGTATCGCGAGCTGCTGGTGCCGATCGTGCGCGATGGCAGCGCGGTGGCTCCGCGTGAGAGCATCCAGGACGCGCGCGAGCGCTGTGCTTGGGCACTCGATCATCTGGACGCAGCTTTCAAGCGCTTCCTGTACCCGCAGACCTATGTGGTGGGCATGGAACAGGGCCTGGCTCAGGTGCGCGACGAGCTCGTGCGCAAGAACATGGCCGCGGCTTCGGCCTTCCCCTGGGCAAAATAATCCGAAGGGGACGGAGGAACACGGATTATTTTCTCGCTCGGCCCGTTCGCCCGTTCGCTGAACATTCGATTGGTTTGACGTATGACGACTTCTTATAAAACGATGGTGGTAAAGATCGGTTCGTCTACGGTGGTGGGCGCCGACGGCAAGGTCAACCGCGCCTTTATCGGCGGGCTTG
>CALHWR010000063.1 GCA_938036665.1 uncultured Collinsella sp.
GCCGGCGTCGGCACCGGCGGCACCGTGACCGGCGTGGGCGAGTTCCTCAAGGAGCAAAACCCCGAGATTCAGGTCGTCGCCGTCGAGCCCGCCACCTCCCCGGTGCTCTCTAAGGGCCAGGCCGGCCCGCACAAGATCCAGGGCATCGGTGCCGGCTTTGTGCCCGACGTCCTCGACACCCAGGTCTACGACGAGATCATCCCCGTCGAGAACGACGACGCCTTTGCCACGCCGTGGGCCACAAGGAGGGCGTGCTCGTGGGCATTTCGTCCGGCGCCGCCGTGTGGGCCGCACTGCAGCTGGCCAAGCGCCCCGAGAACAAGGGCAAGACCATCGTGGCGCTGCTCGCCGACACCGGCGAGCGCTACCTGTCCACGGCACTCTTCCAGGACTAGAGCTCTCGTTCTTAGAACGAGTCCAAGGCACGCCGGTCTCCCCTCTCTTCTGGCAGCCTGAGCTCATCCCAACAGGGTGTCCCACAGGACGCCCGAACTTGCTACAATGTCTGCGGCGCGGAACCAGCCTCCCGCGCCGCTTTTCTTTTTTGGCCACATGCCACCAAGGAGAACCTCCCCATGCACAACAAGCGCGTGCTCGTCGCCATGAGCGGCGGCGTCGATTCCAGCGTGACCGCGTATCTGCTCAAAAGTCAGGGTTACGAATGTGTCGGTGCCACCATGCGCCTCACCTGCCCCGCGCCCGATCCCACCACGGGCATGAGTAAGGTCGACCGCGACATCGCCGATGCAAAGGCCGTCGCCGAGCGCCTGGGGATACCCCATCACGTGCTCAACTTGCAGCAAACCTTCGACCGCAACGTTGTCGAGCGTTTTATGAACGCCTACCAGGAGGGGCTGACGCCCAACCCGTGCATCATCTGCAACCGCCATATTAAGTTTGGCGCGCTGCTCGATGCGGCACTCAATATGGGCTGCGATTACATCGCCACAGGTCACTACGCCAAAACGAGCCAGGCGTCCGACGGCACCTGGCAGCTGCATCGCGGCGAGGACCCTAAAAAGGACCAAAGCTACTTTTTATATTCGCTTACGCAGGAGCGCCTGGCGCACACGATCTTTCCGCTGGCAGGCCTGGACAAGGAGCACGACGTGCGCCGCATTGCCGCCGAGCAGGGCTTTGCCAACGCCAAGAAGGCCGAAAGCGAGGACATCTGCTTTATCACGGACGACGACTACGCGGGCTATATCGAGCGCCGCTGCGGACATGCCGCCGAACCGGGCGATATCGTATGGCGCGACGGCAGCGTGGTCGGGCACCACAACGGCGCGCTGCGCTACACCATCGGCCAGCGCAAGGGCCTGGGCGTCGCGATGGCGCATCCCGTGTACGTAACGAGTGTCGACGCCGTCAACAACACCGTACATCTGGGCGAGGCAGAGGACCTGACGGCCACGGCGCTCACGGCCAACGACTGGATCTGGAGCGCCCCTGCCGACCGCATGGAGGCCGAGCTGGATGCCGGCGGCATCCGCGTGGGCGCCAAGTACCGCTACCGACAGAAAGACCAGGCAGCGATCCTTACGTGCGGCGAAGACGGGCAAATGTTGCTGACCTTTAACGAGCCGCAGCGCGCCATCGCCCCCGGCCAAGCCGTTGTAGTCTATCGCGGCGACATCGTCCTGGGCGGCGGCACCGTTACGGCAGCCATCAAATAGCCCCATCCCCTTTATAAGTTGCGGTGAAATAGGGACTGTTTAAGCGTTTAAAACCGCCAAACAGTCCCTATTTCACCGCAAGTTAGAGAGGACGGCCTCGGTCGGCACTATTGTGTCAGCCGAGGCCGCTGCATCGTTAGCGCTGGACGTAGGCGCGAACGAGCTCGTAGGTGTTGCGCACACCGTCGATGTGGCTGCGCTCGTAGTTGTGGCTCGCGTACACGCCGGGGCCGATCAGGCCATGGCGAATGTCGTAGCCGGCCGAGAGCGTGGCCTCGACGTCGGAGCCGTAGTGCGGGTACACGTCGATGGCGTAATCGAGCTCCAGCTCGCGCGCGATGTTGGACAGCGTGGTCACCAGGTCGTAGTTGTACGGACCGCCCGAATCCTTGGCGCAAATCGAAACCATGCGCTCGGTGCAACCCAGGTCGTCGCCCACGCAGCCCATGTCCACGCTGATCATCTCGCGCGTGTCGTCCGGCACAAAGGCACCGCCGTGACCGACCTCCTCGTACACCGTAAAGAGCAGCGATACCTTGCGCGAAAGCGTCACCTCGCCGCCAGCAACGGCGCGGGCCAGGCCCAGCAGAATCGACGCCGACAGCTTGTCATCCAGGAAGCGGCTCTTGATGTAGCCGCTCTCCGTCACCGTGGTACGCGGATCCATAGCGATGATGTCGCCGGTCTGAATACCCAGCTCGAGTACATCGTCCTTGCTGTCAACGTTCTCGTCGAGCAGGATTTCCATGTTCTTCTCGATGGTCTTGACCGGCTCATCGGCCACATGCGCCGAAGGCTCGGTATTGAGGACCACGCCCGTGTAGACATTGCCATCGCGTGTGTAGACGGTACAGTTCTCGCCATCGGCCGTAGACCACTGATGCCCGCCGAGCGTCGTGGGACGCAAGCGACCATTGTCCTTAATGGAGCGTACCATGGCGCCCAGGGTATCGACATGGCTCGCCAGTACGAGCGGCTCACCCTCGCCACCAAGCTCAACGAGCACGTTGCCCTTATTAGAACGCTCGGGCCCAAACCCCATATCGCGCAGGGCCTCCATCAGATAATCAGTCGCCGCACGGGTATAGCCCGTAGGCGAAGCAATCGAGGTAAGCGCCTTCAACTGGTCAGTAATATAGGAGAGCGTAGAATCCATCTTGGACACCAAAGTCACCCTTTCATATCGAATTAAACCCACAGCAACAATACCACCGCGAGCCATCTTTTTACCTAGCGAGATGACCCATCGAGCTCGCCAGGACTGCGCCCGCCACGATAACGAGCCGGCGGCCCCTGCCGTTAGTCCCACAATCTTTCCGCAGGACGGAGGAAGCCCCGCAGCGCGTAGCGCGCAGCGGGGCTTCCGACATGTCCGAGGACGTTCTGAAAAGTAACACCAGGCGGGCCCGGACGAGAACAACCGACTACAGGTCGATGTGCGATTCCTTGATCGGGAACGGCTCGGCGAAGTGGCAGGCGCAGCAGTGACCCGGTGCGACTTCCTTAAACTCGGGAAGCTTCTCGGAGCAGATGCCCTGCGCGATCGGGCAGCGCGTGTGGAAACGGCAACCGGTCGGCGGATCCAGCGGCGACGGCGGATCGCCAGCGAGAATGATGCGCTTGCGGGTCTTCTGGATATCCGGATCGGGCACCGGCACGGCAGACAGCAGCGACTGCGTGTACGGGTGGTGCGGCTCACTGTAGAGCGTCTTCCAGTCCGAAACCTCGACCATCTTACCCAGATACATAACGGCAACGCGATCAGAAATGTGCTGCACGACAGAGAGGTCGTGAGCAATGAAGAGATAAGCCGTACCGAACTTGTCCTGGAGCTCCTTAAGAAGGTTCAGAACCTGGGCCTGAATGGATACGTCAAGCGCAGAGACGGGCTCATCGCAGATAATCAGCTTGGGCTTGAGCGCAAAGGCGCGGGCAATGCCGACACGCTGACGCTGACCGCCCGAGAACTCGTGCGGATAGCGGTTGATGTGCTCGGGGTTGAGGCCGACGACGTCCAGCAGCTCACGGACACGCTCAATGCGCTCCTCCTTGGTGCCCACGCCATGAATAGTCATGGGCTCGGAGACGATCTCGCCGATGGTCATACGAGGATTGAGCGAAGCATAGGGGTCCTGGAAGATGAACTGCATCTCACGACGCATGTCCTTGATCTCATGCTTGCTCATCTCGGCAACGTCTTTGCCCTGGAAGAACACCTTACCTGCCGTCGGCTTGGTCAGGCGCATGATGGTGCGGCCCGTGGTGGACTTACCGCAACCAGACTCGCCGACCAGGCCAAAGGTCTCGCCCGGATAAATCTCGAACGAAATGTCATTCACAGCAGAGACGACGCGCTTGGAAAAACGCTTGGCGAACATGCCGGACTCTGCGGGGAACTCCTTAGAAAGATGCTCGACCTTCAGCAGTGGAGTGCGCTCGTTATTGTCTGTCATTTACGCCTCGCCTCCCTTCTTGGAATCCTTGCGCGTGCGGGACGTCTCAGGGGCGTTCTTGAGGAACTCGGGGTCACCGGAATAATGGCACGCAGAATAGTGGCCGGACTCGGTGACAACGCGCTCGGGGCGCTGCTTGCGGCACTTGTCCGTCGCATAGGGGCAGCGAGGAGAGAAGACGCAGCCCTCGGGCAGGTTCATGAGCGAAGGCGGGTTGCCGTGAATCGGCGTCAGCGGCTTCTTCTCATCGATGGCCTGCTCCGGGATGGAGCGAATAAGACCCCAGGTGTAGGGATGGCGGCTCTCGTAGAAGATTTCCTCAGCAGTACCGAACTCGACGGGACGGCCGGCGTACATAACCATAATCTTATCGGCCATATCGGCGACGACGCCCAGGTCATGGGTAATCATAATAATGGCGTTGCCGTTCTTCTCCTGCATCTCCTGCATGAGCTCGATAATCTGAGCCTGAATGGTAACATCCAGAGCCGTCGTGGGCTCGTCGGCAATCAGGATATCGGGATCGCAGGCAAGAGCCATAGCGATCATGACGCGCTGACGCATACCGCCGGAGAACTGGTGCGGATACTCATTGACGCGCTTCTCGGGCTCGGGGATACCCACGAGGTCCAAAAGCTCGGTGGCGCGCTTGAGCGCCTCCTGCTTGGAGTAGCCACGGTGCAGACGAAGGCCCTCGCCCACCTGCTTGCCGATCTTATAGACCGGGTTCAAGGAGGTCATAGGATCCTGGAAGATCATCGCGATATCGTTACCGCGAATGTGCTGCATCTCTTCCTCGGTCATCTCGAGGATAGAACGACCGCGATAGCGAACGTCGCCGCCCTCAATCTTTCCCGGAGGCATCGAGATAAGACCCATGATGGTCATGGCAGTCACGGACTTACCGGAGCCGGACTCACCGACGACACCGAGGGTCTCGCCACGATCGAGCGTGTAGGAGACACCGTCGACAGCGCGAACAACGCCATCTTCGGTGTGGAAATACATCTTAAGGTCATCGACCTCGAGCAGATGCTGGCCCTCGGGAACCGGCTGGTCCTTCAGGTCCACATAGTTCTTGTTCTTCTTCATCCTTATGCGTCCTTCATCTTGACGTCGAGGGCGTCGCGCAAACCGTCACCCAGCAGGGTGAAGGCGAGCACCGTCGAGAGAATTGCCAGACCGGGCATGATCATCATCCAGGGAGCAGTCAGAAGATACTGCTGACCGTCCTGAATCATGGAGCCCCACGAAGGCGTAGGCGGGATAACGCCCATGCCGAGGAAGGACAGGGCAGACTCGGTCAGAATAGCGCCACCAATGTTCATGGTCGCATAGACCACGATAGAAGCAACGGAGTTCGGGAAGATGTGACGCACGACGATACGAGCATCGGATGCACCCATCGCGCGCGCAGCGTCAACATAGTCGTTTTCCTTGACTGTCAGGATCGCGGATCGGAAGACACGGGCAATCGAGGGCCAGCCGAGAATACCGATGGCGATGAAAACATTCTGAAGACCACGGCCGATAACGGCGATCATGGCGACAACGAACAGCACGTACGGGAACGCCAGGAAGATATCCGCGAAGCGCATGATGATCGTATCCCAGATGCCGCCATAGAAACCGGCCAGGGCGCCCATGATCAGACCGATCACCGTGGAGATGGCGGTGGCCATAATACCGACGGAAAGCGAAACGCGCGCGCCGTAGATAACTCGGACGAGAATGTCGCGGCCAAGGGCGTCGGTACCAAACGGGTGCTCGGCACACGGAGCCAGCAGCGAAGTCTCGGCCATGGTCGTCGAGTCAGAAGCCGTCGGCGACCCGAGCCAGGGCTTAGCCCACAGGTCTGCGGTCAAGGCAACCAAAACGACGATGATAATCCAGCAGATACCGATAACGGCGAGCTTATTCTTGCGAAGACGCTTGAAAGCGTCGCCCCACAGCGTGCGGGACTTGGCGGGAGCAGATGCGGCCTTGGTGGCGGTAGCCTGCTCCTGAGACTGAGAATCAGTTTCCTGCATGAGACGTACCTCCCTTAGGCCTTATCCGACGGACCGCCGAGGCGGATACGCGGGTCGAGGAATGCATAGCTAATGTCGACGAGCAGGTTGATCACCATAACGACGACAACGATGAGCGTAACGCCGCCCATAACGATGGGCCAGTCGCGCATGCTAATGGCGCGGTAGACCTCAGAGCCGATACCGGGCCAGTTAAAGACCGTCTCGGTCAGGATGGCGCCCGAAAGCATGC
This sequence comes from uncultured Collinsella sp., assembly GCA_938036665.1. GTDB lineage: Bacteria > Actinomycetota > Coriobacteriia > Coriobacteriales > Coriobacteriaceae > Collinsella. The sequence goes on from CALHWR010000063.1 coordinate 6,392, forward strand.
CGCCGAAGTCGACACCAATATAGGTAACAACGGGGATGAGTGCATTCTTAAGCGCATGCTTGACGATGATCGCGCGATTGGAGAGACCCTTGGCCTTTGCCGTGCGGATGTAATCCTGATTCATGACGTCGAGCAGCTGCGAGCGCATGATGCGGGCAGCATAGGCGGTCGAAACCGAAGCCAGCGTGATGGTCGGAAGCACATAGTGCATCCAATCCTGATACTGAGAGCTGGAGCCGCCAGCACCCGAGATCGGCATGGAGAATGCACCGCCGGTGGCATCCTTAAGGATGACGCCAAAGAACAGCTGCAGCAGCATACCGAGCCAGAAGGCAGGAACAGCAACGAGGATCGACGTGGTCAGCGTTACCAAAATATCCCAGAAGGAATAGCGCTTTACCGCCGAAATGATACCCGCACCGATACCCATGATTGCCTCGAGCACAATGGCGCACGCGGCGAGTTTAACCGTATACGGATACTTCTGGGCAAAGATTTCCGCAACCGGCAGCTTGCGCTGATACGAATTGCCCAGATCGCCATGAAGCAGACCATTCATGTAATTCAAGTATTGGTCCACAAGCGACGTTGGAACGGGATCGCCGTTCTCGTCAAGGATCGCGTTGCCGTCCTCGTCCGCCTGGACCAAGTGATAGCGCACGCGAAGTTGAAGCTCTACCTCGGGGGACAGAGCCTTGTCTCCACCGATCAGCTTGATCGGGTCTCCCGGCACAATATTCTGGAGGGCGAACAGAATCAACGTAACGCCCAAAAATACCGGGATGAACTGAAGCACACGTTTAACGATGTACTTACCCATACCACTCCCCTATCTAGGGATTAACCTAAATGGGATGCCGATCGCCAGACCGGCATCCCAAAATTACCATCAGCCAGTTTACCCCAGGTTAGGGAGAACTGTATGTTTCCCATGAGGTCTACGTAAATACTTGACCCTCATGGAAGCTGCAAAACTCTTAGGCGAGCTCAGCGGTACCCAGATCGGCGTGCTTCTGCGGATCGACATAGAGGTACTTGACGCGATCGGAGCCGACGATGGTGTGCGTGTAGAACATCACCGGGATAACCGGGCAGTCAGCGGCGACCATAGCGTCAGCCTCCTGCATCTTGGCGATGCGCTCGTCGTCGTCAACCGTGGCACGGGCCTCATCGACCTTGGCATCGAACTCGGGGTTGTTGTAACCGGAGCGGTTGTCGCCACCGAGGGAGTCGGAGTGGAACAGCGGGTACAGGAAGTTGTCCATGATCGGGTAATCGGCGATCCAGCCCAGACGGCCGAACTGATAGTTGAAGTTCTGATACTGCTCAAGCAGGGCAGACCACTCGGGAGTATCGGAGACGGCGGTGACGCCCACCTTGGCGAGGTCGCCGATGATGGACTCCATGATCTCCTTGTGGCCACCGTCCTGGTTGTAGGACAGGGTCACATTAATGCCACGATCGCCGTTAGCGCCAGCGGGAGCGACCTTGTCGAGGTACTCGTTAGCCTTGTCGACGTCATAGGCGCAGAACTCCCATGCGCCCTCCTTGTAGCCGGCGATTCCCGGAGGAACGATGCCGTCAGCGGGGGTACGGGTGCCCTTGAAGATGGTCTTGCAGATGGCCTCACGGTTGATAGCCAGGGAGATGCCCCTGCGCAGGTCAGCGTTGTTGAACGGCTCGGCCGTGGTGTTGCACGTCAGATAGTACGTGGAAGGCTCGGAGCCGAGCAGCATGCGCTCGCCATCACCCATGGTGTAGCCATCCTTGGACTCGCCGCGGTCCTTCTTGGCGGCGTCGATCTGAGCAACGGGAACGTCGCAGACATCGAGGTTGCCGGCCTGGAACTCCTTGTAAGCGGTCTCCACGTCCTTGATGACCTGGAAGTGGATGGCGTCGATCTTGGCCTTGTCGCCATAGTAATCGTCAAACTTCTTGAGGTTGATCTCCTGACCATCCTCCCACTTGCCGTCCATCATGAACGGGCCGTTACCGACCGGGGCAAGGTAGAAGCTCTTGACATCGGACTCGGCGCACTCGGGAACCGGGGACAGAGCCGGGTGAGAGGCGACGAACGGGAAGTCGGCGTAGGCGGAAGTCAGCTTGACGACGAGGGTCTCGTCATCCGGGCAGGTAACGCCGGACAGCTCGGTAGCATTACCGGCAAGCAGATCGTCATAGCCCTCGACCATGGAAAGGTGGTAGGAGACCTCGGAAGGACCATACTCGGTAGCGATGGCCGACTTAGTGTTGACCAGGCGCTCCCAGCCGAGCTTGAAGGACTTGGAGGTAACGTCGTCACCGTTGTGGAACTTGGCCTTCTTGATCTTGAAGGTGAACTCGGTGGCGTCGTCGTTAGCCTCGAAGGACTCGCAAGCCAGCGGAACGATCTCGCCCTTCTCGTTATCGTACTCCGTCAGAGCGTCGAAGAGCTGGTACTCGACCTGAGTGCCCTGATCCTCCTGGACGTTGTAGGGGTCGATGCAGACCGGGTTGTTGATGTAGAAGTTCAGCGTCGAACCGGAGTCAGATCCGGAAGCGTCGCCGCCCTTCTTGCCGCACGCAGCAAGAAAAGCCATGGAGCTCGCAGCGAGGGTGCCGCCAACAAAGGCGCGACGACCCATAACGGGCTGGTGGAACATAGAATCAGCCATGCCATCCTCCTTATGAGATAGGACAAAGTGAATTCGGCCGGGCAACGTCGAGACAGCCCTTTCGAACCATTCAAACGCGGTCCGCCGTTATGGCTGGTTATGCAGTGCGGACCAACGTTTCGCAATACAGTAGCGCATTTTATGCACAATATGGCGCTAATTCCGGTTAACGGTCGAGAATTTCTTTAGTTAGGCGAAGTATGTGGGGATATTTTGACTCTGTTACAAGTCTGTAAACAAAAAGGGCCCCACACATGCGGGACCCTTTGCAAACGTATATACGCCGATGCTTAGTAGCCGACGATGCCCTGCGGGAAGAAGAACATGCACAGCACAACGCACACGGAAAACACGACAGCCATGATAACGGTCAGGCGGTCAAGGTTCTGCTCCATGACGCCCGTGGCAGAGCTGGAGTTATACAGCGAGCTAGCGATCATATCCGAAACGCCGGTGCCCTTACCGGAATGCATCAGAACGAGAATCGTCAGCGCCACGGCAGAGATAGCCCAAACGACAAACAGAAGAATCTGGAACGGACCCATAGATAAGCTCCTTAATAGAACAATTTAAACTCCAGTACTGTACCACAACCCCCAACACTCCCCCACCTGCCATTTAGGGACGGGTTAGAAATGGCAGAAATACCAAAAAGGGGGTCGTCCGGTTGTGGACAACCCCCTTACTAGAAAACGGTATTTGTTTTCTATTAGGCCTCGGTGGCGAGCACGCGGCCCGTCATCTCGGCGGAAGGCTCAATACCAGCCATCGTGAGCATGGTCGGGGCGATATCGGAAAGACGGCCATCCTCGATACCGGTGAGCTTGGCCTTATCATCAACGATGATGAACGGCACGCGGTTGGTGGTGTGAGCCGTAAACGGATGCTTGGAACCGTCGGAAGCAACGTCAAACATGTGATCGGCGTTGCCATGGTCGGCGGTAATCAGCGCAAAGCCGCCCTTGGCGAGAATCGCCGGGACAACCTTGGACAGAGCATCGTCAACAGCCTCGACGGCCTTAACGGCGGCGTCGAAGACACCGGTGTGACCAACCATGTCGCAGTTCGCGAAGTTCACGATGTAGAAATCAGCGCGATCCTCGTTGATGGCGGCGGCGAGCTTCTCAGTAACCTCGGGAGCGCTCATCTCGGGCTGCAGATCGTAGGTAGCGACCTTGGGGGAAGCGACGAGCACGCGCTCCTCGCCCTCCTTGGGCTCCTCGATGCCGCCGTTGAGGAAGAACGTCACGTGGGCGTACTTCTCGGTCTCGGCGGTGTGCAGCTGCTTCAGGCCATTGGCGGCGATAACGTCGGCCAAGACGTTCTCGGGGAACGTCTTGGGGAAGGCGACCTCGACGTCAAACGTCGGATCGTACTCGGTCATCGTCACAAAGTGCGAAAGCTTAATCTGCTCGCGCTCAAAGCCGTCGAACTCCTTGTCCGTGAACACGCGAGTCATCTGACGAGCGCGGTCGGGACGGAAGTTGAAGAAGATGGCCGCGTCGCCCTCGTGAATGCCCTCGTTGTGGGCAGCGAAGGGCTCGACGAACTCGTCGCCGCGCGGATCCTTCTCGTAGTAGGCCTTGATACCGGCAACGGGGTCGGTATCGGCATCGGACGCGTTGACCATGACGTCGTAGGCACGCTGGATGCGCTCCCAGCGGTTGTCGCGGTCCATGGCCCAATAGCGGCCCGAAACGGTGGCAACGCGAGCGTCGCAACCGGTCTCCTCGGAGATCTTAGCCAGGAAAGCGCAGAACTCGCTCATGTAGCCGGCACCGGACTGCGGGTCGACGTCGCGGCCATCCATGAAGGCGTGGACGCGAACGGTCTTGACGCCATGCTGGGCAGCCATCTTGACCAGAGCCTCGACGTGGTTCATGTGAGAATGAACACCGCCAGGGCTCATAAGGCCCATGAGGTGCAGGGTCTTGCCCTCGGCCTTGACGTCGTCCATAGCCTTGACGAAGACCTCGTTCTTGGCGATGGAGCCGTCCTTGATGGCGTTGTTGATGCGCGAAAGCTCCTGGAACACGATGCGGCCGGCACCGATGTTGAGGTGACCCACCTCGGAGTTGCCCATCTGGCCGTCGGGAAGGCCCACGTCCTCGCCCGAAGCACCGAGCGTGGTGTGAGGATACTTCTCGTACAGGCTATCAAGGAAGGGCGTCTTGGCAGCGGCGACGGCGTTCTCGCCATCGGCCGGAGCCAGGCCACAACCGTCCATGATGATCAGAAGTGCAGGAAGATGACGCTGTGCCATATGTCCTACTCGCCTGCCTTAACGACCATAGAGGCGAAATCGGCAGCCTTGAGCGAAGCGCCGCCCACGAGGGCGCCGTCAACGTCGGGCTTGGCGACGAGCTCGGCGATGTTGCCGGGCTTAGCGGAACCGCCGTAGAGAACGCGGATGCCGTTGGCGAGCTCCTCGCCGAACATCTCCTTGAGGGTCTCACGGATAGCGCCGCAGACCTCCTGAGCGTCCTCGGCGGTAGCGGTCTTGCCGGTGCCGATAGCCCAGATGGGCTCGTAGGCGACGACGACCTGCTTGGGGCAAGTGATCTCGAGACCCTCGAGACCAGCCTTGACCTGGTTCACGACGTGCTCGACATAGGTGCCAGCCTCGCGGACCTCGAGGGACTCGCCGCAGCAGAAGACGGGAACAAGACCGGCGGCAACGAGGGCCTTGGCCTTCTTGTTCTGATCCTCGTCGGTCTCGTGGAAGTAGTCGCGACGCTCGGAGTGACCGATGATGCAGTAGGTGCAGCCAGCGGACTTGAGCATGTCGCAAGAGGACTCACCGGTGAAGGCACCCTTGGCCTCCCAGTACACGTTCTGAGCACCGAGGGCGATGGGGGCAGCCTGAATGCGGTCATGAACCGTGGTGATGTCAATGGTCGGAGGGCAGACGAGCACCTCGACGCCAGCCGGAACCTCGGGCAGAGCCTGAGCCAGCTCGTCGGCGAGCTTGGCGGCCTCGGCGACGTCGTTGTTCATCTTCCAGTTACCAGCGATAAGAAGGGTGCGATTAGGCATCGAGAAGCGCCTCCACTCCGGGCAGGGCCTTACCCTCGACGAGCTCCATGGAAGCGCCACCACCGGTGGAGATCCAGCTCATCTTGTCGGCCAGGTTGAACTTGTTGACAGCCGCGACAGAGTCACCACCGCCGATGATCGAGGTGCAGTCGGCCTCGGCGACGGCCTCGGCGATAGCCTGGGTGCCGTGAGCGAAGTTGTCGAACTCGAAGACGCCCATGGGGCCGTTCCAGAACACGGTCTTGGCGCCCTTGACGGCCTCGGCGTAGAGCTCCTCGGTCTTGGGGCCGATGTCCATGCCCTCACGATCGTCGGGGATAGCGTCGGAAGCGACAACCTCGGGGACAGCGTCCTCGCCAAAGTGATCGGCAACGCGGTTGTCGATGGGGAGCAGGATCTTGACGCCCTTTTCCTCGGCCTTCTTGAGCATCTCGCCGGCGCGCTCGACCCAGTCCTCTTCCTTGAGGGACTGACCGACGGTCAGGCCCTGAGCCAGGAAGAAGGTGTAGGCCATGCCGCCACCGATGATCAGGGTGTCAGCGGAGTCGATGAGGTGATCGAGAACGCCGATCTTGGAAGAAACCTTGGAACCGCCGACGATAGCGACGAAGGGGCGCTCGGGCTCGGCGAAGATGCCGGTCAGCGTGTCGACCTCCTTCTCGAGCAGGAAGCCGGCGACGGCAGGCAGGTAAGCGGCGGGGCCCACGACGGAACCCTGGGCGCGGTGAGCGGTGCCGAAGGCATCGAGAACGAAGACGTCACCATAGGAAGCGAGCTTCTTGGCGATCTCGGGATCGTTCTTCTTCTCACGCTTGTCAAAACGGACGTTCTCGAGAACGAGGACCTTGCCCGGCTCGACGGCGGCAACAGCCTCAGCAGCCTTCTCGCCGTAGGTGTCGGCGACAAAGGCAACATCGAGACCAGAGAGCTCAGCGAGCTTCTTGGCGACGGGCTCGAGGGACAGCTCGGGCTGGAAGCCGGTGCCATCGGGACGGCCGAGGTGGCTCATGAGGATGACGCGAGCGTTGTGCTCAACGAGGTAGTTGATGGTGGGCAGGGCAGCCTTGATGCGGGTGGTATCGCCAACGACGCCATCCTTGATAGGCACGTTGAAGTCAACGCGGACGAGAACGCGCTTGCCGTCGACATCGATGTCGCGGACGGTCTTCTTGGTAAAGGCCATGTTTGCTTCTACCTTTCGTACGTGTCTGCCTCCCATTACGGCAGACGATTTCCTATAAAAAGGGCGCGACCCTAGGGTGTAAGCCCTATAAGGCCGCGCCCTTCTTTAGACGCTCAACGAGCTATTCGCTAAAAGCTAAATTAAGCAACGAACTTCTCGAAGTACTTGATGGTGCGGACCATCTGAGAGGTGTAGGAGTTCTCGTTGTCGTACCAAGAGGTGACCTGAACGAGGGTCTGGCCGTTGCCGAGGTCAGAGCACATGGTCTGAGTGGCGTCGAAGATGGAGCCGTGGGTCTCGCCGATGATGTCGGTGGAGACGATGTCGTCCTCGTTGTAACCGAAGGTCTCGGAGATGGTGGCAGCGTAGGCCTTCATAGCAGCGTTGACCTCGTCAGCGGTGACGGTCTTGTCAACGACAGCGTAGAGGTTGGTGAGGGAGCCGGTCGGCGTCGGGACGCGCTGGGCGGCACCGATGAGCTTACCGTTGAGCTCGGGGAGAACCAGGCCGATAGCCTTGGCAGCACCGGTGGTGTTGGGGACGATGTTGACGGCGCAGGCGCGGCTACGACGCTTGTTGCCCTTGCGCTGCGGGCCATCGAGCGGCATCTGGTCGCCAGTCCAGGCGTGAATGGTGGTCATGATGCCGGACACGATGGGAGCGAAGTCGTTCAGACCCTTGGCCATCGGGGCGAGGCAGTTGGTGGTGCAGGAAGCGGCGGAGATGATGGTGTCTTCCTTGGTCA
>CALHWR010000064.1 GCA_938036665.1 uncultured Collinsella sp.
GCAACTGCGGAGGCTGGGGCCGGCTATCGGAGGCTGGTGGCGATGAGGGGGCGGTTGATGGCTGCCTCGAAGCGATCTGCCATCGTTGGGTCAGCAAGCGTGTCGACTTGGTTGAGCATGATGCGGGCATTGTTGAGGTTCAGCATCCGCAGCTCGGCATTAAGCACCTGGGCGACGCGCTCTGGGGTGGCAGCGTCGGTGGGCTCGCAGCCGGGGCGGTGGACGGCTTCGTTGATGGGCTTGCCGAGCCCCGAGGCGCCGATGAGCCAGATGACGTTGACCGTCCCGGCGGGAACGACCGGCTCCCACGGGGCGTGCGCCTGGAGCGGGAGCCGCTTGCTGCCGTCCGCCTCGGCCAGGACGTAGTCAAAGCGCTGCGCCAGCTCGTTGGGCGGCTCGGCGGGGGCGGAGAGCTTGCCTGTCTCCGGGTCCAAAATACCCGCCTGGCAGATGCTTCCGCGGCTCATGCCAGCGCATGCCTCGCAGGTGCAGCCGGGAACATGCGGGGCACCCGGTTTCCAGGGTGCGGCGTCCAGGCGACGATTCGACCCGTCCCACGGGACGCCGGCGACGGGAAACATGTGCGTGGTGGTGCAGAGGAGCACGCGGCCGCCCGCGCGCATAAGCTCAAGGCCGAGCGTCTTCAGCAACGTCGACTTGCCGCCGCTGCCGATAATCGCGGTAATGCCCGGCTCGATCCTGAGCGCCGAGACAAGATTGCCGCTAACCGTTTCCATCTGTTCACCGCCGTATAATACTGTGATAATAAATAATCATCAGAGTAGCGGTCGAACCGCTTTTGCTCTGCTCAAACCGTAGCACAGGGAGGTGTCCCGGGAATGCTCGTTTATGTTCGCGGCGCCGGCGATATCGCCACGGGTGTCGCTGCCCGTTTGGTGCGCGCCGGCGTGTCGGTCGTTATGGCAGATATCGCGGTTCCCACGTGCATCCGTCGCACAATCAGTTTTTGCGAGGCAATTCGCTTGGGCGAGGTCGAGGTCGAGGGCATTCGCGCCCGCTTGGCGCAGACGTCGGCCGAGGCGCTTGAGATTACCGAGGCGGGGGATGTCGCCGTGGTGGTGGACCCCCAGGCCAAGATGCTCGACGAACTGAAGCCCGCGGCTGTGGTCGACGCGATTCTGGCCAAGCGCAACCTGGGTACCACGCGCGACATGGCGCCTGCCGTTATTGCCGTGGGACCGGGCTTTACCGCGCCGGTTGACTGCGACGCCGTGGTCGAGACCATGCGCGGGCATTTTTTGGGCCGTGTCATTACCCAAGGTTCGCCCCAGCCCAACACGGGCGTGCCGGGCATTATCGCCGGCTATGGCAAAGAGCGCGTTATCCACAGCCCCGCCGCCGGCGCGTTCCGGTCCGACCGTGCAATCGGCGACATCGTGAGCGTCGGAGATGTGATTGGCTACGCGGGCGATACGCCCATGTGCACGCAGATCGATGGCTGTCTGCGCGGGCTTTTGGCGAACGGCGTGCAGGTGACTGAGGGCTTTAAATGCGCCGATGTCGATCCGCGCGGCGATGCCAGCTATATCAACTACATTTCGGACAAGGCGACGTCGGTCGGCGGCGGCGTGCTCGAGGCACTCGCTATGCTCACCGATATCTTTAGAGGATAGAAGGCGGCAATGGAAAAGCTCGATGTTGTGAATGCGGCGCTTGTCGCCCTGCGTGCTGGCGAGACGTGCGAGCTCGTGGTCGTGGCCGGCACGGTAGGGTCGTCACCGCGCGGCGTGGGCGCCTGGATGGCCGTCTTTGCCGACGGTAGCCAGGCGGGCACTATCGGCGGCGGCAAGATTGAGCTCTTTGCGCTGGACGAGGCACGCGAGCTGCTGGCCGGGGGTAAATCGCGTCTGGTCCGCTACACCATGGGCGGAGAGAACTCCGATACCGGCATGATCTGCGGCGGAGCCATCTGCCTGTGCTACCTGCATCTGGATGCGACCCAGGCACCGTTGCTCCAGTCGGTTGCCGACGTCTTGGCGTATCGACGCATCGGCGACTTCACCATCGATTTTGAGCCGTTTATCGCAAACGCGCTCGAAGGCGATGTTGCCGAATACCATGGCGAGGAATCGCGCCGCACCATTGCGGGCTGCCCCGGGCTTTCGCTGGTGGAGGAGGGGAGTAAGGTCACCTATACCAACGCTGCCTCCGAGATTCCCCCGGCGCACATCGAGACGCTCTGCCCCGAGGGTCTGACCTACATCTTTGGCTGCGGGCACGTGGGCGCCGCGACGGCACGCGTGCTCACGGCGGCGGGCTTTGCCGTCGTGGCGTGCGATGACCGCCCCGGCACGCTGACGCCCGAATGGGTGCCCGGTGTCTACG
>CALHWR010000065.1 GCA_938036665.1 uncultured Collinsella sp.
TCGCGCGCACCGCGGTCGGGGATGGCAAACACGCAGGCATAGCGCTTGCCCACGACCTCCTGGATGCGCGTCATAAAGCGATTGTCCGAGCCCGCGATGGCCGGCTGCTCAATCTTGAGCTCTGCCGTCACCGCACCGCCGGCACGAATCAAGCTCACGTAGTTAAGGCGCTGCTGGGCACCAAAGTCGAGTTGCTGGGCACGCACGTACAGGCCGTCCAGACGGTCGACCCCCGCCTCGCCGGCACGCGCCTCGATATCCTCGTAGGCGCGCAGGCAGTCGTCGAACAGCGAGCGCGGCTCGGACAGCACCACGAGCGCCTTGCCGCTCACATGCGACAGCGGGCTCACGGTCTGGCCGTACATCACCGGCAAAAAGCGGTCGAGCTCGGGCGTGACGATGCGTGCATCCACCATCTCGAGCAGCGCCGCCAGCTTACCGTCGTCCTGGCTGGCACGATAGAGCGCCACATGCATGTTGTGGACGGCGTCGTCGGTGAGTGCGAGCTCGCGACAGGGGAAGATCTCGATGCTGTCCTCGTTGCCGATGGTCTGGCCCGTGGAACTCACCATGCGGCGGATACGGTCGATCTCGTCGCCGAAAAACTCGATGCGCACGGGCGCCTTCTCCTGTGCGGGAAACACCTCGACGGTGTCACCGTGCACGCGGAACAGGCCGGGTGCATCGGCGGCGCCGGCATTGGTGTAGCCCATGCCCACCAGGCGCTGCGGCACCTCGTCAAAAGGAATCTCCTCGCCCACCGCAAAGGTGGTGGACTCCCAATAGCGACTCTCGACCGGCGGCACACAGCGCAGCAGCGCACGAGCCGAGGCAACCATGATGCAGTTGTCCCCGCGCACGATGCGCCCCAGGGCCTCGCAGCGCTGCGCCACCACAGCGTCGTCGGGTGCCTGCTCGCGCCACGGATAGTCCTTGCGCTCGGGAAAGCGGCACACGTGCGCCAGGCCCACGTAGGCGGCAAGGCTACGCGCAGCGCGATCGGCCGCATCCTCGCCACTCACAATGTAGACCGTCGGGCGCGGACGACGCGCAAACTGGGCGGCCGCCATAAGCGTGCGGCCCGACTGCGACACAGCCAGCGTCACGTCCTCGCCAGCATCGAGTCCAGCCTCGACGGTCTGCAGTGCCTCGGCAGTGTAGAGCTGCGCGGCTATACGGTGAATGAGCATGCTGTTCCTCCGGCATCGCAACGCCAAAAGCCCGCCGGGGCAAGCTCGGCGGGTCGTACGTCAAAGATCATTGTTTGTCATGGTAGCGCATGGAGAGGACTCCTGCTCAAGGGCAAACCCGGCCCTGCAAAAAACGCCAGACGAAGATGCATTCCGCCCTACCCCGCTACGCGCACGCTGGGGCACAAATCTGCCAGCGGACACTCGTCGCACTTGGGTTTGCGGGCATCGCAGATCTCGCGACCGAAGGTGATCCACTGATGGTTGACCGACTCCCAATACTCGTGCGGCAAAATCTTGAGCAGATCCTGCTCGGTCTTGAGCGGCTCCTTGGCATGCGTCTTGGGACTCAGCATCAGGCGGTGCGCAATGCGGTTGACGTGCGTATCCACCGCGATGCCCTCCACGATGCCGTACCCCACGTTGAGCACGATGTTCGCCGTCTTGCGCCCCACGCCCGGCAGCTTTACAAGCTCCTTCATGTCGGCCGGTACCTCGCCGCCGTAGTCAGCAACGATCATCTGCGCGGCCTCCACGGCATGCTTGGCCTTACTCTTATAAAAGCCGAGTGACTTAATGGTGTCCGCCACGTCAGCCACGCTCGCCCCGGCCATGGCCTCGGGCGTGGGCCACTGGGCAAACAGCCGCGGCGTCACCTTGTTGACCTGCGCGTCGGTCGTTTGCGCCGAGAGTAGCACCGCGATCAGCAGGCGGAAGGGATTCTCGTGGTCCAAAAAGCACTCGACCGGGCCATAGCGACGGTTGAGGCGCTCACACACCTCGATGGCGCGCTCGCGCTTGGCGGCATTGGTCTCGCGTGGCATAACGACTCCTCGGCTCAACGGCACAATAAACTTATGGGCACAATTGTCCCACGTCCGAGACGCTTACGCCTCCAAGAATGCGCCGGTCTGACGGCTCCACAGACTCGCGTACTCGCCACCCGCCTCGACGAGCCGCGCATGCGTGCCGTCCTCGACAATCTCACCATCGGCCAACACCACAATGCGGTCGAGCGCCGCCACGGTGGACAGGCGATGCGCCACCACAATGGAGGTACGTCCATGCATCAGGTTTTCGAGCGCCTCCTGCACCAGCGCCTCGGACTCGCTGTCGAGGGCAGAGGTCGCCTCGTCGAGCACCAGAATCGGCGCGTCGGTTAGGATGGCGCGGGCGATAGCCACGCGCTGACGCTGGCCGCCCGAGAGCTTGACGCCGCGCTCGCCCACCATGGTGTCAAAGCCACGGGGCAAGCGGTCGATAAACTCCAGGGCATTGGCCAGGCGCGCGGCCTCGCAGACCTGCTCGTCGGTGGCGTCGGGGCGGCCGTAGGCGATATTCTCGCGAATGGAGCGATGGAACAGCAGCGCCTCCTGCGGCACGTAGGCAACCTGGCGACGCAGGCTCTGCTGCGTGCAGCGCGAGACGTCTTGGCCGTCCACGAGCACGCGGCCGCCCTGCACGTCGTCCAGGCGCAGCAACAGCTTGGTGAGCGTCGTCTTGCCCGAGCCCGATTTGCCCACCAGGCCCACGCGCTGGCCCGCCGCTACATGAAGCGTCAGGTCATCGAACACCTTCTCGCCCGCCGCAGCGTCACGGTACGCAAAGCTCAGGTGCTCAAAATCAATCGCGCCCTCGGTCACTTTGAGCTCAGAGGCGTCCGGGTCGTCTGCCACCAAACGCGGCTCGTCCAGCACGCGCGTCATCTCGGCCGCATCGCCCAAAGCGCGGTTGATGCGCTGCATCATGGAACTCACGTAGTTCAGGCGCATGGTGAGGTTATAGGTGTAGGTAAAGATCATGACGAGCGAGCCGGCCGAGATGCCAAACCACGCATTGCCGCCCGCCACGAACACACTCACCACGGCCATGGTGATGACGATAAGGCCCGAGGTCGTAAAGTTGCGCTGCATCATGGCGTGCATCGAGACCGTCTCGGCGTCGCGCGCGGCGCGGTCGGCGGTATCGAACAGATCGCGTTCAAAGTCCTCGCGCCCGCAGGTCTTGACGGCCAAGATGTTCGTGACCGCGTCGGAGAGCACGCCCGAGAGCTTGTTCTGCGCGGCGGACGTCGCGGCCGAAAGCGGCATGATGCGCTTGTACATAAGCCAGACAAACGCAATGTAGACGACCATGATGCACACCAGGATCACGGTAAATGTGGGCACCACCGGAGCGAGCGCCGCCACCGTGCAAATGACCGAGGTGATAGTGGGGATGAGCGAATACACCGTCACGTCCACCAGACCCGTGTAGCCGCTCATAAAACGGCTCGTCTGGCTCACGAGCGATCCGCCAAAGCGGCTGGTGTGGAATGTCATGGATTGATTAGAGAGCGTGTCGAAGCACAGGCGCGCCAGGTGATAGTTGCCCGCAATCTCGAGCTTGTAGACGGTGTAGTCCTGCAGCTTGGAGAGGATTTGGCCCACTAGGTTAACGAGTACGAGTGCCAGGATATAGGGGCCGAAGACCTCAAACACCTGGTCACCCGCCACGGGAGCGGCTTGAACGCGGTCGACAATGAGGGCCATCACATAGGTATTGGCAAACGTCAGCAAAAAGATGTAGCCCGCCGACGAGAACACCGAGAGAAAGACGATCAGCGGCTGCGTGCGCGTGACGTCCCAAAAACGCTGCAGCGTGCGGCGCACGGTGGAGCGTTTGAGCGGACTGGTGCTTCTCTGAGACATGCGCTTCCTTTCGCATCTGATAGGGCGAAACGCCATTGTTGCACATTGGAGCACGCTCCAGACAAGTGCGATACGAAAAGCGGTGGGGCACCCGCGTTTGCGCCGGTGCCCCACCATCTTGTTGCAATTAGTCCTCGTCTTCTTGGTCTGTGAGAAGGTCCGCGGGCGTGAGTCCCAAGATCTCATCGGCTTGGTCGGCGTCTTCCAGCGCGTCGATGTCCTTGAGCTTGCGCTCCATAACGTTGGTGCGCGTGGTGATGATGCCCTCGACCGTCTTTCCTGCGGTCTCGATCTGCTGTTGGGCGCGGCGCAGCGCCTTTTGATAGCGCGGCAGCTCGGCCTTGACGGCGGAGAGCACGCGCAGCACGTCATCGGTGCGTTTTTGCAACTTAAACGTCTGGTAGCTCATCTGCAGACTGTTGAGGATGGCCGCCATGGTGCTGGGGCCGGCAACGTTGACGTGATAGTCGCGGCCCAGGGTCTCGATAAGCCCGGGGCGACTGACGACCTCGGCATACAGGCCCTCAAACGGCACGAACATAATGCCAAAGTTGGTGGTCGCGGGCACGCTCAGGTACTTTTCGCAGATGTCTTTAGCCTCGCGCTTGACCATGGTGTCGAGCGTCTTGCGCGCAGCCGCCACGGTCTCCGCATCGCCCGACTCCTGCGCGTCGAGCAGGTGCTCGTACGCGTCGCCCGGAAACTTGGAGTCAATCGGCAACAGCACGGGGTCGCCCTCGTCCACCGGCAGCTTGACGGCAAACTCAACGCGTTCCGAGGCGCCGGGCTTGGTGGCGACGTTTTCCAGATACTGATCGGGCGTGAGGATGTCCGCCAGGATTGCACCCAGCTGCACCTCGCCCAAAATGCCACGCGCCTTGACATTGCCCAGCACACGCTTAAGGTCGCCCACGCCGGTGGCGATAGACTGCATGTCGCCCAGACCCTTGTACACGGCCTCGAGCTGGTCGCTCACCTGCTTAAACGATGCCGACAGTCGGTCGTTGAGCGTGCGAGAGAGCTTCTCGTCCACCGTCGCACGCATCTGATCGAGCTGCACGTTGTTGTCTTTGCGGATGGCGCCCAGCTGAGCATCGACCGTCTCGCGCACCTTGTCCAGGCGATGCTCGATGCCCTCGCGATTGGCGCCGAGCTGTTGGGCCGTCTCACGGCGCAGGTCATCCATCCGGTCACCAGCTTGCGAGAACTCGCGTGCGATGGCCAGGTAACGTTGCTGCTCCACGGCCGCATCGGTCGTCTGCTGCTGCGCGATGGCATTGGCCGTGCGGCGTGTTTCGGCCAGCGCGACGTTCAGGGCATCGAGCGCGTTGTTGGCCTGCTCGAGTGCTGCCAGCGTTTCCGCGCTACTGTCGCCACGCTCCCGCAACTCGGCACGAAGGCCCTTGAGCTGCAGGGCACAGGCCGCAGCGACCCCCACCGCCACCAAGGCGATCACAACAAGCACAATATCAATAGCAGACATAAACTCCGCCCAACAAACCCAATCGAGCACCAATCAAAAACCGCGATTAATCTTACCCTGTCAAACGCAGCTCATGTCCAATCGAGCGCAGACAAGTTACCTTTGCGCTATGGGTGCTGGTCTGCTAGCTCTCCCAGCTGGCGCGGATAGTTGCTGCGACATCCCCCAAGCGCTGGCCGAGAGCTGCCAAGTGCTGAAGTACCTCGTTGGGCGATGCGCCGTTGAGGATGCACGTGAGGGCATATGACGCCAGAAAGATGGCCGCAAGCCCCAACGGGATGAGCACGATCATCGCCAACGTACGCAGGCGCTGGGCCCAGCGACGGCGACGCGCACGATGCTTGTCGAACGCGAGCTCCTGCGCATATGAATCTTGCTGTACGGAATAGGCCTCTGGTGCCGATTCACACCCGGGCACAGCTGCAGGTACAGCAGCGGGCACGACATTTTGCGCAAAGGGCTGGACTGCCGCCCCTTGCATTTGCATCTCCATGAGTCGTTGCTGCTGACGCAGCATGCGCTCAGCTTGTTGCTGCGGAGTCTCAAGAAACAGATCCATGCTGGCCTCCAAAATCGGAGCATTCGACGCTTACGCCCAGCATCCCGCACCGCCATGACCGCGACAACGCAATCCGTAGCAATAGCCGCAAAGTTTCTTGTTGACAAAAGCTGTCGAAAACCTCAACAACTCCCCTACCAGCACTTTCTCTGAGCTTTTTTATCGAATGGTCTTTTGCCCTTCCGCCAACCCGCCAACTAACCAAAATCTAACCAAAAGCTTGACGAAAATTGTGGAGACCGAGACCCCACACAAAACGTGCCGCCCCAAAAAGGGGCG